>CAKTXO010000018.1 GCA_934630985.1 uncultured Oscillospiraceae bacterium
CTCCGGGCAAACTCCCCGTCCCGGTGGCACTTAACGCAGGGTCTCCTACTCTGTTCACGGCACAATATACACGAATTGTCGGCAAATGTAAATAGGTTTCTTCAATTTTTTCCTATGCAAAAAATGTCGCACGGTTTGTGCTTACCCGGGGTTCCCTTTCGCCGGATTTCCCCTGGGGCTTGGCCTAAAATAAACGTACAAACTGATGCGGGGAGGATGGAACATGCAGTGTCAGAAGCTGAAAACCTACATGGAAACCGGTCGGGTGGTTTTTCTGCCCGCCCAGTCCATACACCCCAATCCGGCTCAGCCCCGGAAGGTCTTTGCTCCCGGCGCTCTGGACGAGCTGGCCGAGTCCATAAGGCTCCACGGCATTTTGCAGCCCCTGTCCGTCCGCCGACAGGAGGGCGGCTATGAGCTGATCTCCGGAGAGCGGCGGCTTCGGGCGGCGCAGTTGGCGGGGGTCACGGACATTCCCTGCATTCTCATGCGGATGGACGATCTGGAATCGGGCATGGCGGCGCTGGTGGAAAATTTGCAGCGGCAGGATCTGGATTTCATCGAGGAGGCCCAGGGCATCCGCTACCTCATGGAGCATTTCGGGATGCGCCAGGAGCAGGCCGCCCGGCTGCTGGGAAAAAGTCAGAGCGCGGTGGCCAACAAGCTGCGCCTGCTGCGCCACAGTCCGGCGGTGCTGGAGGCACTGCGCGCCGCCGGGCTTACCGAGCGGCACGGCCGGGCGCTGCTGCGGCTCCCGGACGAGGAAAGCACCCTGGAGGCACTCCGGGAAATCGTCCGGCAGAACATGAGCGTAGCCCAGACCGAGCGGTACATCGACCGGCTGCTGAACGCCCCGAATCACGGAAGCTCCCGGGCAAATATCGGGGCGTTTCTGAACAATCTGACCCAAAATCTGCAAAAAATTCAGCTGTCCGGGATTCCCGCCGTATCGGAACGGCGGGAAACGGACAGCCAGATCGTGCTGACAATTACGATACCAAAGTGAGATATTTCGGAGGCCGTCGGCAAACCGTGCCATTGCAAGCACTATCGAAAGAAGCGCTGGTGCGGGAGAACCCCGGCTCCCTTGTGTAAAGGGAGCTGTCAGCGCAGCTGACTGAGGGATTGTAAAGCTGCGTCAATGAGAGCACACAAACAGATGGAAGTTCTGATCCCCTCAGTCTCGTGCTTGCGGGGGACGCACGAGACAGCTCCCCTTGATCAGCAAGGGGAGCCTTTGCTCTCATCCGTCACGGCTTTGCCGTGCCGGATGAGGGTCACTTGCCTCTCCCTATGGGAGAGGTGCCGGAGGCGGAGAGGGCGTTTTTTACCCTCTCAGTCGGCTTCGCCGCCAGCTCCCCCGGAGTGTCGAAAAACCATGTCATTGCGAGGCAGTGCGCACCGAAATAGAAGGTGTCATTGCGAACCAGTCCGCAGACTGGTGTGGCAATCCCCCGGATATTCCAAAAAACTACCGGCGGAGCGCAAAGACTTCCTCTACGCAAGGGAGCCGGAGGTACTCCCGCACCAGTGCGTTTTTCGGTGGTTCTCGGAATGCTTCGGGGATTGCCACACCAGTGTTGCGACACTGGTTCGCAATGACATATTTCTATCGGGGCTGGTTCATAATAGCAGCTCCTAGAACAGCTCCCTTTGGTAATTGACGGACAGCTCCGGCCAGCCGTTTTTCGCGCCCCGGCGAACAACGGCCTCCGGGTCTTCCTCCGTGAAAAACAGGGCAAGGCCGTCCTGCCAGGAAGCCAGGGTGATGCCGTACTGCCCGGCGATTTCCTCGGCCTCTGCCCGGGTATCCGTCAGCGCCATGAGCTGAGGCTCCACAGCCCCGGCGGTTTCCTCGGTCTGGGATTGGGTGGTGACCGGGGGCTGGACGGTGACGACGGTTGCCTCCGTGGGCTGAGACTTTTGACCCCCGGCGCAGCCGGACAGCAGCAGCGCCGTCAGACTGAGAAAAATCGGAATTCGCTTATTCATGATTGCTCCTTTTTCGGTGTGCTGCGCACGGTAATGGTGCACGAGCGGTTGGTGCCGTCGGTGGTTCGGATGGTGATTCTCGCCGTGCCGGTCTGGGTGGAGCAGAGCTTCAGGGTAAACCAGCCGTCCTTGCCGGAGCTGGAACCGCTGGCACTGCCCACAACGCTGGCAACCTTGGGGTTGCTGCTGGTGAAGACAAAGTTACTCACGCTGTAGCTCCCCATGCTCCGGGCGAACTGATCGCTGTAGAAAACCATCTCCCGGGTGCCGCCAGGCTCAATGCCAATGGTTTTTCGATTCGCCGCCACAGACAGCTTGGTTGCGGGCGGCACCAGCAGGTAGGTGATGCTGTCCCGCACCTTACCGGATTCCTGAGATCGGGCGATCACCGTCAGTTCCAGGTTCTCCCCCGCCTCAATGTGGTCGCGAATGAGACTCGAAGCATTTGCGCGGATGCTCAGCCGACCGCTGGTGGTAAGACCAATATATTTGGAAAAATCTGCTTTTACATTCAAGCTATCCGAACCCTTGCTTGCCCAGAGTTCCCAGCTCCAGGTAATTTTCTGATTGGTGGGTCTGCCGTAGGTTTGGGCAAAGGTCACCTTGTGGCTGACGGATTTTCCCGCCGCCAGCAGGGGCTCGGAAATCAGCATTCTTCCCCGGGGTGCGGAGGTTGACAGGGCAATGGTGGACACCGGGTTTTCCACCTTCACGGTGACGGTCTGCTTTTTCCCGGAGCCGTCCAGGGCGGAAACGGTGATTTTCGCCGTGCCGGCCTTGTGCGCCTGGACAAAGCCATCGTCCGTGACGGAGACAATGCGCGGATTGCTGCTGCTCCACCGCAGACAGTCCTCGTTATTCAGGTCGTTGCCCTTGGAATCCTGAGGCTCCGCCCCCAGGAATACCTTGTCCTGCCGGTCGGAATCGCCTGCCGGCTGCACGCTGTACAGGGTCAGGCCGATGAGATAGTCGTTCCGGTCATAGCGCTGGGCAACGGGGGTGTAGCCCGCCTCCCCGGCAATGTAGGTACAAATCCGGCTGCATCTGGGCGCCACGGTCAGGGTATACTCCGCACCCACGCCGCCGCCCTCCGGGGGCTGGGCGGAAATGGTGATGGTGTCCCCGATTTGGGCGTCCTTCGGCACATAAAGTCTGCCGTTTGTGATTCGGGTGCCTTCCGGCCCCTCAAGAACCGACCAGGTGAACCGGTTCACCGCCCCCCTGGGAGCCGCCTGGGTCTTGAAGGTGGAATTGGTGCCGGGTGCCATGGAGGAAAGGCCGGTGATGGTCAGGCTCTCCACCGCCTGGGTCACGGTGACGGTGCATTTGGCGGTTTTTCCGCTGCCGTCCAGAGCCTTGCAGGTGATGGTGGTGCTTCCCTTGGTCAGGGCGGTAACTACGCCGTCCTCCACAGTGGCCACCTGGGGTCTACTGCTGCTCCAGAGCACCTCCGGGGAAACCGGTTCCTTCTTGGCGTCCAGCATCGTTACGGTCAAAGTGGCGGTATTGCCGGTATAGCAGCTGATTCTCGCGGCGGAAAGGCTGATTCTTACCACCGGATTCAGGGCTTTCACCGTCACCCGGAAGGGTTCGGAGGAAACCTGATCGGTTTTGGACACTGCCGTCACCTCCACCCAGCCCTCGTCCCCGGCGGAAAGCTTGGGGGTAGTGAGCTTGCCGGTGGAGGCATTGACGGAAGCCTTTGCCATATTCTCCGACCGATTGGATATCTGCCAGGTCACGGCCTGCTCCACCGGTGCTTCCGGGTTCACGCCTGTGACTTTTGCCTGGAATTCGCCGGTCTTACCTGCCAGCAGTTCCCTGGGGCCGGAAACGGTAACGCTTCCGATCTCCGTGCCCTTCTTCACCTGAATCCGGCAGGTGAGGACGCTGCCCGCCAGCCCCACGCCGCTGACCTGAATCGCCTTCACCGTCAGGGTCTGACCGGCATAGTCGGTCAGGGAAATGGGTTCGCTGTACCGCTGGCCGTGGACGATCTGTCCTTCCCGAATTCCTGGGGCTTTGCCGTCCAGGGTATAGAGAAGGAACGCGTTCTCCTCGCTGCCGGTCAGGCACAGCTGGCCGTCCCAGGGGGCGATCAGGGTGCCGCCGTCGGACTGGCTCAGCACCTCCTCCGTCTCCGGATCCCGGATTTCCGCCGTCGGGATGCCGGGCTTTTCCGACAGAGCCTTTGCCGCGTTGACGATGCCCGCCCCCAGGTCACTGCCGCCCTTGGTGGCCGTGGCCTTCAGCCGGGCGGTGATCTGGGCGGGAGTGGCATCGGGATGGACACTCTTGTACAGGGCGGCGACCCCCGCCACCACCGGAGAAGCCATGGAGGTTCCGCTTTTGGGCCAATAGCTGCCGTTATTATAGGTTGACCAGATGTCCGCCCCCGGGGCGGCCACATCTGCCCAGGTGCCGTAGCTGGAGCCGGAGGCTCGATTGTTGGTGCTGTCTACGGAGACTACGCCGATGACGTTGTCGTAGCCTGCCGGGTAGTTCAGGCAGTTGGTGCCGTCGTTGCCCATAGCCGCCACAACGGTGACGCCGTTCTTGGCAGCCTCGTTGATGACCTTCTGGAAGACCGCGTTGTAGGCCGTACCGCCGATGCTGATATTGACAATCTGGGCGCCGTTTTTCACTGCCGTCCGCAGGGCGGCAATGAGCGCAGAATCATAAATCTTCCCCTCGCTGTTCACCACCCGCAGGCTCAGAATCGTAGCCCCCGGGGCGATGCCCGCGCCGCCCTTGCCGTTGCCCATGGCCGCGCCGATGATGCCCGCCACATGGGTGCCGTGACCCATGGCATCGTCCAGACCCAGGGACTCATCGCCATTGGTAACTTCTACCCTTTTCAGATTGGGCAGATCCTCATGGTCAGCCTTGACGCCGGTGTCGATGACCGCCACCGTCACCCCCTTGCCGGTGGTGACGCCCCAGGCGGCATAGCTGTCCACGGTGTCGTGCATGTACTGATAGCGATAGGAGGCGGGATTCGTCAGATAGGGATCCGGATTTTCCGTGTTGTCCAGCCAGCTGCGCCAGGTCTGGGGCTGGGGAATGTCGTCGGAGAACAGGGCAATGCCGTAATCTTCCGTCTCTTCCGCCTCATCCGGCGGAAGCACAGCCATGTGATTGGGATAGGCCACGGGAAGCCGGTCGGACTCCTGGGCGGCGGTCAGCGCCTCCACCACGGAAACGCCCTTCAGCCGCAGCGTGGCAAGGCCGTCCTGCCGGCAGACCAGCTCCGCCGAGAAGGCCTGGGCATAGGCCTGGGCGGTTTCCTCGGTATCTGCCCACACCAGCAGAATATCCTTTTCATACTGCGTCCCTTCCATCAGGGAAGCAGTCTGCTGCGCCACCTGATGGGAAATCATGTCCGCCTTATCTGCCAGCTCTTCCTCGCTGAGGACATAATCCTCCGGCAGACCGGGCAGGTCGTAGGGAAGCGCCTCCGGCTCGGTTTCGGCGGTGGTCTCCGACATGGTTTCCTCTGTCGTTTCCGCGGCGGGTTCCTCTGTCGTGTCCGGGAGGGTTTCCCGCGCCGTTTCCGGAACCGTCTCCGGGATGGTTGCCGGAGTGGTCGCCGGAGTGGTCACCCCGGTGGTCTCCGGCAGGGATTCTTCGGCAGTCTCGGTGGTTTCCGGAGCGGCCGTTTCTCCCGTGTCTTCCGCAACCGCAGGGGTCGTCCCGGTTTCCGCCGGCTGGGCAGAAATCTGCGCCGGTTCCTCCGCCAAGACCGGCTGAGGCAGCGCGCCTGCCATCAGCGCCAGCACCAGTGCCAGTGCCAGTATGTTTTTCCCGTATTTCATCTGAAAAACGCTCCTTTCTCAGTGTTCAGTCAGAAAACAGCAGCAGCGATACCCAGGTCACCACATTGGAGCCGTACTGGAATTCCAGCCCGTTTTCCTCCAGAGTGGGAATGATGTTGATGCCCTGGCTTTCCACGCAGGGGTGCATCTGCTCCGGGTGACGACAGGGCTTGTTGTCCAGGTAGGCGCACCGCTTGCAGATGGCGCAGGCCTCGGTGGACAGAATGTAGGGCTCCGCCCCCAGGGAACGAAGAATGTCCCCCACCTGATCGGTCAGAGCCTCGTGGTCTGCCCGGGTGGCAAGGGTCGCCTGCAAATTGCTGATATCCGCCACCTCGGTGATGGAGGAAATCAGAAGGCACTTGTTGTAGCCCAGGCACTTTGCCTTGCATTCTTCCACCGTGCCCACCCCCGGGGGGCAAGCCCAGGTGGTGCCGTACATGGCGCATTCGTGCTGACAGATCCAGCGCACCCGGTCAGAAAATTCCAGCTTTTTCGGTTCCACCCAGGCGTAGATGTACAGGGGCAGCTCGGAAAGCGCCGCCTCCAGCTTTTTGTAGTTCACGGAAATTCCTCCAAAATCTTCTTGCAGCCTTCCACCAGATCCCGGTAGGTGGTCTCGAAATCCCCGGTGTACCAGGGGTCGGCCACATCCCGGGGCAGGAGCGGGCGGATTTTCTCCGGGTCATGGGGCAGCAGCCGCTCTAAGTATCGGGCGTTGCTGCGATCCATGTAGTAAATCCGGTCGAAGTGCCGGTAGTCCTCCATGGTCACCTGCCGGGAGCGGTGGCCGCCCCAGGGAACGCCCTGGCGTTCCAGCTCCCGCCGGGCAGGGGGATACAGGCCGTTTCCGATTTCCTCCCGGCTCACCGCCGCGGAGTCGATCTCAAAGTCCGCCGCCCGGCCTGCCCGGCAGACCATGTCCTGTAAAATGTACTGCCCCATGGGACTGCGGCAGATATTCCCGTGGCAGATAAATAAGATTTTTATCATATTTTTATAACTCCGTTTTTGCTTTGTATTTCTTCTCGAATTTTCCCGTATTTTCTGGTGCTTTTCCCTACAACAATGGTAAATTCGTTCGCCTTCACGCAAAATCCGGTTTTATTGTCTCGTCTTTTTTCGCTCACGGAATCTTTCTTTTCAAGTAAGGAGAGCCAGACTTGCGACTACATCATACCACAAATCTGGCTCTGCGTACAGCTGTATTATGCGAAAACGGCAGTTCTCCCACATTATTTTTTAGAATTTACACCGCTGCGGCCTGATTAGGATCCCGTTTGAACTTCTCCCACTTGTTCCGTTCATCCCATAGAAATCTTCCTGGGGGAGCTGTCACGAAGCGACCGAGAGGGTAAGAACGCCCTCTCCGCCCCATCCGGGGCACCTCTCCCAAAGGGAGAGGCAAGACCCTCATCCGGCACGGCTGCGCCGTGCCGCCCCACCTTGTGTAAAAGGGGGGCAGATTTTCCACCAATACGCAAAACAGCGGCACCGGGTTCCCGGTGCCGCCGTTTCTATGGAAAGGGGGATTATCTCTGGATTCTGCCGGAGCCGTCGCCGCCGGCCAGCTTCTCCACTTCCGCCAGGGTGACCATGTTGTAGTCGCCCTCGATGGAGTGCTTCAGAGCGGAAGCCGCAACCGCGAACTCCACAGCTGCCTGGGTGTCCTTGCCGTTCATCAGGGAGTAGATCAGGCCGCCGCCGAAGCTGTCGCCGCCGCCGACCCGGTCGATGATGTGCAGGTCGTACTTCTTGGAGAAGCAGTATTCGTCCTTGGCCACGTTGTACAGCATGGCAGACCAGCCGTTGTCAAAGGCGGAGTGGCTTTCCCGGAGGGTGATGGCAACCATCTCAAAGCCGAACTTGTCGGCCAGCTGCCGGGCGACGCTCTTGTAGCCCTCGTGGTTCAGCTTGCCGCCGTAGATGTCGGTGGCCTCCGCCTCGATGCCGAAGACGTCCTTGGCGTCCTCCTCGTTGGAGATGCACACGTCCACATACTGGCACAGATCGGTCATGGCGGCACGGGCCTGCTCCCGGGTCCAGAGCTTGCCCCGGTAGTTCAGGTCGCAGGAAATCTTGATGCCCCGCGCCTTGGCGGCCTTGCAGGCCTGACGGCAGGTCTCCACCAGATTCTCGCCCAGAGCGGGGGTGATGCCGGTGAAGTGGAACCACTCTGCGCCTTCGAAGATCTTGTCCCAGTCGAAGTCGGCGGGGACGGACTCCTGGATGGCGGAGTGAGCCCGGTCATAGATGCACACGGAGCCACGCTGAGAAGCGCCCTTCTCATTGAAGTAGATGCCTACCCGGTTGCCGCCCCGGACGATCTTGGAGGTGTCTACGCCGTACCGGCGCAGAGAGTTGACGGCCGCCTGACCGATGGCGTGGGTGGGCAGCTTGGTGACGTAGGCCACGTCCATGCCGTAGTTGGCCAGGGACACGGCCACGTTGGCCTCGCCGCCGCCGAAGGTGAATTCCACATGATCGCACTGGACAAAACGCTCGTAGTTGTAGGGCTGAAGCCGCAGCATCAGCTCACCGAAGGTGACAATTTTTCCCATTTTTTCGTTCCTCCCGTATGGTAATTACTTTTGCAGCAGGTGCAGGGCAAAGCCGCCGAACTCACCTGCCAGGTACACGGCAACCAGCTTGCCGTTCTTGTACTTCGCGGAATCGGCCAGAACCGCGTAGCCCTTCCGCTCCAGGACGGACACGGCCAGGCCAATATTGTTGGTGCGGATGGCGATGTGGCCGTTGGTGCCGAGATAGGGGCTCTTCATGATCTCCACGCCGGTGGAGGCGAACACGGAGCTGTTGCCGTCCTTCACGGGCATATCAAAGGCCTTGTTCAGCTCGCCTGCCAGAGACAGGGCGGCCTCGGCGTCGGGCATATTGATGCCCACATGAACCACCTCGAAGCCCAGAGCGGCCTTCCGGGCCTCCCGGCACAGGTTCGTGATCTTCTCCCAGTTGCCCGCGGCAATGTCGGCCTTGGGGCAGACCCAGCTGCCGCCCACGGCGTGGATGAAGGGAGCGGAGATGAAATCGCCTACGTTGTCGGCGTTCACGCCGCCGGTGGGCAGGAACTTCATATCGCCGAAGGGAGCCGCCAGATTCTTCAGGGCGGTCAGGCCGCCGTAGACGTTGGCGGGGAAGAACTTGACCATTTTCAGGCCGTACTTCTTGGCGGACATGATCTCACTGGGGGTCACGCAGCCGGGAGCCACGGCAATGCCGTTTTCCACACACCAGGCCACGACCTCCTCGCTGAAGCCGGGGGAGACGATGAACTTGGCACCCATGGATACCGCCAGCTTGGCCTGCTCCAGGTTCAGAACCGTGCCGGCGCCCACCAGCATGTCGGGGCAGTTATCCGCCACAGCCTTGATGGCGTCGGCGGCGCAGGCCGTGCGGAAGGTGATCTCCATGGTATCGATCCCGCCTGCCAGCATGGCGTTGGCGGTGGGGATGGCATCCTCCGCCTTCTCCAGAACAACAACAGGGACGACAACGGAGTCGGCCAGTCTCTTCAGAACATCCATTTTATTAACCTCCTATAATTATGCGTCCGATCGGGGACGCGGATATATGTATTTATGTCGGCGTGTCGAACAAGCCTGAAAGATACGGTGTCATTCCGAACCAGTGCTCACACTGGTGTGGGAATCCCCCGGTTGAACGTAAAAACTTTCGGTTTAGGAACGAAGATGTTTGAATATCAGGGGGATTGCCACGGCAGTGTGCGCTACGTTAAGGTATGACTGCCACTGGCAGTCATTTCGATTTTGATTCGCTGCGCGGAGCACCACTGCCTCGCAATGACATGGTTTTTCGACGGTCTGTTATCTGTGATTTTCCCGCCACTGGCGCAGCTGGGTGGATTTGCGGACTACCAGCTCCATGGGAAGCAGAATCTCCTGCTTCTCCGTTTCCGGCTCCCGGATCAGCTGGATCAGGGTCTGGGCGGCGATGGAGCCGATCTCTCCGGGACGGATATTGAAGGCGGTGAGCTTCGCCGACTGCATGGGGGAAATGGAGAATTGGGAATCCCAGCCCCAGTCGTCGGGGCCGCACAGCCCCAGATCCCCGGGGGTTTCCAGTCCCATGGTATCCAGAACCCCGGAAATATGGGAACAGGTCACGGAATTGACGGCGATGATGGCGGGCACCTCCCCGGGTGCGCAGGAATCCAGCAGATTCCGGATGCACCGGGCGGTGTTCTTGTTGTCGCTCAAATCCAGCACATAGGTCAGAGCCTCTCCGTTTTCCTCCGGGAAAATTTCCCCCACGCTTTGCAGATAGGCGTTGCGCCGATTGAATCGGGCGGAATTGGTGTGATATTCCTGGGTAAAGAAAGCCACCTTGCAGAAGCCCTCCTCTTTCAGGTGGCTGACAAGCTTGGGCATGACGCTGAAATGCTGGCTGCCCACAAAGGGAAAGCGGAAATCGCTGACATACCGGTCGCAGAGCACCACCGGTACGCCGTCGCAGGCCACCCGGATAAGGCTTGGGTTTACATAACTTGCGGTGTTGACGATGAGCCCGTCCACCCGGCGGCACAGAAGGGTCTGGATCAGATGCTCCTCCAGCTCCAGGTTGTCCTTGCTGTCCACGATCAGGGGCACATAGCCCGCTTCCAGCAGGGTATGTCCCACCCCGCGAACCATGCTGGAGCAGAAGGGACTGGAAATGTCGGAGACCACCACGCCGATCTGCATGGAGTTGCGCCCCCGCAGGGACTGAGCCAGGGAATTGGGATGATAGTTGGACATCCGGATTACCGTTTCGATGCGGGAACGGGTGTCCTCGCTCATCATGGAGAACTTTCCGTTCAGAAACCGTGAAACCGTTGTCCTGGAAACACCGGCTCCTTTGGCAATGTCTCCAATGGTAACGTTTTTTCTGCTATTATCCGTATTCTTCATTATATATAGTTTCCTGTCTGAAAAGTTCCGTTTCCTTTCGAAAATAGAGGATAAACCCCGGATTTAGCCCAATTATAACAAAGGTTAAATTCCAAAGTCAATAGGAATTCCGCAAATCCAGCCCCGGCGAGCGTTTTTTGTGGAATGTGCTTAATGTGTACCGATTTCGTATTGTGCGACATGCCGAATTTTAGGAAATCGATGGATTTCCTGTTGCACATCCCTTCCCAGTATGTTAAAGTAATTCCAACGAAATACACAAACATCAGGGCGGGCTTTCCGGGTTTTTGGTCAAACCCACAGCCTACGCCTGACATGGGTCGGTATTTCACGGTATGTTTATCGGTCACGGGGTTTCGTACTACGAAACCGATAAACATAAGGTAAGGCGAATCGGGTGTTCCCGCACCCGGTTCCAAAGGAAAGGAGAAAGGGGAAGCATTCGGGATATTCATCGAGTCAGACAAAGGGCAAAATCTCTTTGAAATTTTGAAAGGGAGGACAACTTCTTATGCAAACCATCCTCGGTATTATTCTTCTGATTACCTTCCTGGCATTCATCTACTATGCCGCCCGCGGCGGTAACCTGATGCTGGGTCTGTTCGTTATGGCACTTCTGTGGTCCGGAATCGGCGTTCTGGGCGGAACCGTTACCTGGACGGACATCAACACCACCATTTTTGACGGCGGCCCCACCGGCTTCGGCCCCACCGCCGTGTACATCATCTTCGGCTCCTGGTTCGGCCGCATCCTGGTGGAGACCGGCATCGCCGGCACCATCATCCGCAATGCCGTTGAGCTGGGCGGCGACAAGCCCGGCTTGACCTGCATCCTGCTGAACCTGGTCACCGCGCTGATCTTCACCACCTCCTACGGCCCCGGCGCCGTGGTCGCCATCGGCGTTATCGTGTTCCCCATCATGCTGTCCCTGGGCATCCCCAAGCCCCTGGCCGCCGGCTCCTTCTGCATGTCCGTCGGCTGCGGTCTGTACTTCAACCAGTCCCTGCTGAACCAGGCTGCCGGTGCTATGGCCATCGGTGAGGAGAAGTACGTCATCGGCAGCGAGTGGTACGCCTTCGCCGCCGTGGCCTTCGCCATCCACTTCCTGAGCATCGTCATCATGGTCATGATGAACATGAAGAAGAACAAGGCACACGCCTGGGCCGCCGCTTCCGTGGACACCAGCAAGAACGTGCCCGCCATCGCCATGCTGACCCCCATCCTGCCCGTGCTGCTGGCCATCGCCCTGAAGGTCAGCATGATCCCCGGCATCCTGCTGGCGGTTATCTTCGCTCTCATCACTACCGGCAACTGCAAGAGCTGGTCCAAGATCGCCGACCTGGTGCAGAAGACCTTCCACGACGGCGTGTCCGACGTGGGTCTGGTTCTGGGCTTCCTGATGTTCCTGCAGATGTTCTGCAAGTCCGCCGGTATGATCAAGGGTCTGCTGGCTCCCATCCTGGCTCCCATCCTGCCCAACAGCATGTTCCTGATGTTCCTGCTGTTCGGTCTGTTCTCCGTTCTGGCTATGTACCGTGGTCCTCTGACCATCTGGGGCGCCGGCATGGCTCTGTTTGTCATCGTGGCCGAAGCCACCGGCTGGCCTCTGGCAGTGCTGTACCCCCTGTTCTACATCCCCTGCTGCACCATCAACACCAACATCTGCCCCACCCAGTCCTGGAACATGTGGGCCATCGGCTACACCCAGGTCAGCGTGAAGGACTTCATGAAGACCACTCTGCCCTTCGGCCTGGTCTGCGCCTTCATCCTGGAGATGGTCGCCTACGTCATGTTTGCGATGTAAAATGCCTTTTTCTGACTGACAATATTCTTATACTCCCCGCCTGTAGGAAGCCCCGGCTTCCTACAGGCTCCTATCCTGCCTGAGCCTTTCCCATGAACTTGAAAATTTACGGTGAAATCACCGTTTGAGGCTGTCGAAAAACCGTGTCATTGCGAGCCAGTGCTCACACTGGCGTGGCAATCCCCCTGATTTTCAAACGTTTTCGTCCCTAAATCATCGGTTCTTACGTTCAACCGGGGGATTCCCACACCAGTCTGCGATATATTACGGTATGATTGCCACTGGCAATCATTACTATTTTAATTCGCTGCGCGGAGCACCACTGGTTCGGAATGACAACGTATCTTTCGGACTTTTTTGACACGCTGTCACGGTGAAATCACCGTTTGATGTCCATAAACAAAAATTAAAATTGAAACTTGTTATTTATTAGGAGGAACATCCATGAGCAATCATCGCAAGGTTCGCGTCGGCATTGACGTTGGCGGCACCCACACCAAGGCCGTGGCCCTGGACAATGAGACCAATGAGATCGTCGGCGAGTCCATCGTCATGACCAGTCACGACGACGAGCTGGGTGTCGCCGCGGGCGTCATCGAGTGCTTCCAGAACTGCCTGAGCGAGAACGGCATCGCCCCTGAGGACGTGGTCTTCATCGCCCACTCCACCACCCAGGCTACCAACGCCCTCATCGAGGGTGACGTTGCCAAGGTGGGCATCCTGGCCATGGGCGGCGGCGGCATCAGCGGTATGCTCGCCAAGAGCCAGTCCAAGGTGGGCGACATTCTGCTCGACAGCGGCCGCTATATCCACACCACCCATACTTACCTGAAGAGCAAGCAGGTGAGTGAAGAGACCGTCCGGGAGCACGTTCAGAAGCTGGTGGACGACGGGGCTACCGTCATCGCCGCCTCCGAGGCCTTCGGCGTGGACTCCATCGAGCATGAGATGCTGGTGAAGGCCGAGGCCGACCGCCGGGGACTCATGGCTTCCGTTGCCTCCGATATTTCCAAGCTCTACGGCCTGACCCGCCGTACCCGCACCGCCGCCATCAACGGCTCCATTCTGCCCAAGATGATGAACACCGCCAACTGCACCGAAAGCGCCGTCCGCTCCGCGGGCGTGGACGTGCCTCTGATGATCATGCGCGGCGACGGCGGCGTTATGGATATCAACGAAATGAAGAAGCGTCCCGTGCTGACCATGCTCTCCGGCCCCGCCGCTTCCGTCATGGGCGCTCTGATGTACCTGCGGGCTTCCAACGGCATCTACTTTGAGGTCGGCGGCACCACCACCAACATCGGCGTCATCAAGAACGGCCGTCCCGGCGTGGAGTACGCCTCCGTGGGCGGTCACGACACCTACGTCAACTCCCTGGACGTGAAGGTTCAGGGAGTGGCCGGCGGCTCCATGGTTCGTGCCGGCAACAAGCAGATTCTGGACGTTGGCCCCCGTTCCGCTCACATCGCGGGTCTGGGCTACGCCGTCTACACCCCTCTGGAGGAGATCGAGGAGCCCGAGCTGGAGTTCTTCTCCCCCAAGGAGGGCGATCCCGCCGACTATGTCCGCATCAAGCTCAAGAGCGGCAAGCGGGTGACCATCACCAACTCCTGCGCCGCCAACGTGCTGGGCTACGTCAAGGAGGGCGACTACTCCCGGGGCAACGTGGAATCCGCCCGGAAGTGCATCCAGCCTCTGGCCGACTATGTGGGCGTGTCCGTGGAGGAGTGCTGCCGTCAGATCCTGCACAAGGCCTACGAGCACATCGAGCCTATCATCCTGAACTTCGCCGAGAAGTATAAGATCGACCGGGATCAGATCGACCTGGTTGGCTGCGGCGGCGGCGCCAGCGCCCTGCTCCCCTACTCCGCCGAGCAGCTGAACATGCGCTACTCCCTGGCCAAGCACGCCGAGGTCATTTCCTCCATCGGTGTGGCCCTGGCCATGATCCGGGACGTGGTGGAGCGTGTCATCCCCAACCCCACCACCGAGGACATCCGTCAGATCAAGAAGGAAGCCAAGGAAATGGCCATCAAGAACGGTGCCGTGCCCGATACCATCGAGGTGCAGATCGAGATCGACAACCAGACCTCCAAGGTCACCGCCATCGCCATGGGCTCCAACGAGGTTCAGGCCACCGACCTGAAGCTGCGCTGTGACATCCACGAGGCTCGGAAGCTGGCCGCCAACTCCATGCGCTGCGAGGAGAAGGACGTGGAGGATCTGGTGTCCAACGACGTGTTCTACATCTTCGGCCACCAGAACGGCGAGAAGCACAATGTGCGCATCGTTGACCACCGGGGCTTTGTGAAGGCTCAGTGCGGCGACGCCATCGCGGAAAGCTGCCTGGCCAAGGACTGGGAGAAGGTCGTCACCGAAATGTGGGAGAAGACCCTATACTACAAGAACGAAATGGCCAGAACCCCCGATTTCTTCCTGTGCATCGGCGGCAAGGTGCTGGACTTCACCAGCTCTCTGAACCTGGAACAGCTGATGATGGTCATGCGCTCCGAGTTCCTGGAGGCTGACCCCGACGAGGGCATCCTGCTGGTTGCCTCCCGGACGGAAATCCTGTAATGATCGCCGATTGGTGCCGGGAATTAGCCAGCTTTCCGGAGTCCGTCTGGATTGCCTACGCCCACTCCCGGGAGCCTTTGCGAAGGCTCGTCACATCCGAAGATTACGCCAACCATTTCCACGCCTCCGATTCCTGCGGCGTGGAAATGGCACGGCAGGTTCGCGGAGATTGGGGCGATATCTCCTGCCGGGAGCTGGCGGAAAAGCTGAACGTAAAGTTGGAATGGCCGGCCATGCCCGAGGGAAACGGCCTTGTGACCTTCGCCTGCTATTTTGAGCCCGACCGGATTCAGGTCTATACGGACAACGCCGCCGCTACCCGCTCCCTGATTCAGGAAAGCGGCGGTGTGGAATTTTTAGGCGACGTGGACATCGGCGAAATGCTCCTTGCCCACGAGCTGTGCCATGTGCTCCAGCACCGGCAGCCGGAGTTGTACACCAATCGCAAACACATCCGGCTCCAGAAAATCGGCCCCTGGGAGCGGCGAAGCCGACTGGTGTCCCTGGAAGAAGTGGCCGCCATGGCCTTCGCCCGGGAAATGCTGCGCCTTTCCCACAGCCCCTATGTGTACGATGTGCTGATGCTGCTGCCCCAGGCCACCCCGGAGGCTCAGCGGCTCTTTACCCAGCTCCGGCAGTTTGCCGAGGAGGAGACCCTATGAATCATTGGATGTTATTTCTGTCCCTGGCGGCAGGGGCGGTGCTGCTGGCCGCCGCCGTCGGCGTAATCGTCAAAAAGCACTGCCGGGACACCGGATTGCTCTGCGTCCGGGAAACCTGGGTCACCGCCCTGCTTGGGGCCATGCTCATCGCCCTGGGCTTTGCCTTCCCGGTGATGAAGCTGATGGATAACACCCTGGCAGGCACCGGCAGCCAGTCCCAATGGATCGTAGCGGCGTTCAGCCTGCTGTGCCACCTGATGGGAGACTTTACCCTGCTGTTTACCTTCGTCAAGTGCACCGTCCTGTTTGACGACCGGATTGCGGCCTATTCTCCCTTGGGTGATGAGACTACCATTTTCTGGCAGGAGATTGTTGAGGTCAGGCGGCCGGTCACCGGCTCCGCCTTCATCCTGACGGACAGCAAGGGCACCACCATCCGGGTAGGCGGCGACAGCAAGGCATCCCGGGAATTTGCCCAGTTCGCCCAGTCCAAGGTCAAAAGCGTCTCCGGCGCGGCACTGCTGCACCAGGTGGAGCGCCGTCTGGGCGGTAATCTGTAAATCCAGAAAGCTCTGCGGCAATCCCTGAGAACGGGGGCATCCTCCCATCTCGCGCCTTGCGTCAAAGCTTCCCGAATTCAAAAATTGGAAAGCCTGTGATTTCGTGGCAGCGGATCCCAGGCTTTCAAAAAAGGAGAAGTGGACTTATGAAATACGATCTGAACGAAATCAAGAGCAAGCTGTACTGCGGAATCCTCTCCGACGTGCTGGACGGTATGGGCTACCGGAACCAGGCGCTGGGCGGCGGAATCCATGGTCTGACCGACGACACGGTGATCTTCGGGCCTGCCTTCACCAGCATCGGCACTCAGGTTTACTCCATGCCGGCCAACCCCCTGATTGCCCAGACCCGGGTGGTTGACCAGCTGGGCGAGGGCGAGATCTACGTCCTGGTGACCCGGGGCGAGTACAACTGCGCCGTCTTCGGCGAGCTGTTCGCCACCGCCGTCCGCCAGCGGGGCGGCGCCGGTGTGCTGCTGGATGCCTATGCCCGGGATGTCCGGGAGCTGAAGCAGATGGACTTCCCCCTGTTCTACCGGGGCAGAAATCCCAGAACCTCCAAGGGTCGCTGCGAGATCAACGAGTGCCAGATTCCCGTGGTCATGGACGGCGTGACCATCCATCCCGGCGACTATATCTTCGGCGACATCGACGGCGTTGTTATCATCCCCAAGGATATCATTGACGAGGTTCTTGACCGGGCCCTGGCGCTCATCAAGGATGAGAATCGGGTTCGGGAGAACCTGCTCAGAGGCGATTCCTTGGAGAAGGTCTATACCGAGGTCGGCGCAATTTAATGTAACCAATTTCCTCACATTTACCCCCTTTGCAAAAGCAGGTGTCCATCTGGACACCTGCTTTTGCGCTCCATGAGCCAAAAGCCGCCGGATTTCACCGGAAATTTGTCAGATAATCCAACAATGGCCTTGACTTTTTGGTGATTTTGCGCTAAAGTAGTCCAAACGGCAAGGATGTCGTCCGAAAGGATGGCATTCTTGCCGTTATTTGTTTTGATAAAGGAAGGAATCCTTATGACCCAGCAGGAATTGACGCTTCGCAACCTAGGACAGAGCCTGGACGATCTGGCGAATCTGGATCCCCGGGGCTACGGTGTCTGTAAGATTCTGTACGATGCTTCCCGCAGATTCACCGGCGGGCCGACCTCCATGAACGCCGCCCGGAAGCTGACCCAGACGGTCAAAGAGGGGGACATTGTCTACATCATGACCGGCTTCGTGCTGCGCCCCTACAAGAAGGCGGAAATGGACGGCATTGTCAGCGCCGCCCTGCTGTGCCGGGCGCTGGTGCTTGCCTTTGGGGCGAAACCGGTCATTGTCTGCCCCCGGGCCAACTATGAGGCCGTCCGGCAGCTGGCTCCCTGCGTAGGCCTGCACCTGCGGGAGGACATGACCCAGCTGCGGGAAATTCCCGTGTCCATGGGTGTCATCTGCTTTACAAACGACGCTTCGCAGGCGCCGAAGCAGGCGGAGGAAATGATAGAACGGGATCGGCCTGCCGCGGTTATCAGCGTGGAATGCCCCGGCGCCAACGACAAAGGCGTCTACCACAACGCCACCGGCCTGGATGTGACGGAGCTGGAGGCCAAGCAGGATGTGCTGTTTGAAAAGCTTCAGGCCCGGGGAGTTCTGAATATCGCCATCGGCGATCTGGGCAACGAAATCGGCATGGGCGCTATCCGGGATACCCTGGAGGCCTACATTCCCTACGCCGGTGCCAACGGCTGCCGGTGCGGCTGCGGCGGAGGCATTGCCGTGCGCACCAAGGCCGATCACATCATCACCGCCACCGTATCCGACTGGGGCTGCTATGCCATGATCGCGGCGCTGGCCTATCTGAAGGAAGACCCGGACATTATGCACACGCCGGAGCTGGAACGGAAAACCATGGAAACCGCCAGCCACAGCGGCATGATCGACATGTACGGCTGGCTCATTCCCGCCATCGACGGCTTCGGCCCGGAGATCAATCTGCCCATTGTGGAGCTCATGCGGAACATGGTCATCAGCGCGCTGAAGCTGAAGGACACCTGCGCCACCTGGTTCGAAAAGGTGGATGGGCTTCACTATTTCGACACCCACGAATGCCTATGGAAGGGGTAAGATTTCTGCCCTGCGGGGACTGCGCCGTTACCGTGGCCTTCCGGCAGGAAATCCGGGAGGATACCAACCGGAAAATACGGTATCTGGGGGAAAAGCTGCAAGGAGCCGGCATTCGGGGTCTTCTGGAAACGGTTCCCACCTATTGCAGCCTGACGGTGTATTATGAGCCGCTGACGCTGCCCGCCAAAAAGCTGGAGCGTCTGATCATCCGCTTTCTTTCCGCCTATCGTCCGGATGCCGCCGAAACCAGGCGGGTCTTTGAGATACCCGTCTGCTACGAGGGAGAATTCGCGCCGGATATGCAGGACGTGTGCCGCCTGACCGGATTGAGCCGGGAGCAGGTGGTGCGGCTGCACAGCGGCCGGGACTACCTGATCTATATGCTGGGCTTTCTGCCGGGATTTCCCTATCTGGGCGGCATGGATCCCCGGCTGGAAGCGCCCCGGCTGGAAAGTCCCAGAACCCGGATTCCTCCGGGAGCCGTGGGCATCGGAGGAAAGCAGACCGGCATCTACCCCCTGGCTTCCCCCGGGGGCTGGCGGCTGATCGGCAGAACCCCCGCGGCGATTTACGACCCAACCAGGGCAAAGCCCATTGTCTATGAGGCCGGGGACTATATCCGCTTTTGCCCCATTTCCGCGGAGCGGTTCCGGGAAATGGAGGCAGGCGGCCAGAGGGATATCCGGGAGGCAGACCGATGAAACTGACCATCCTCTCACCGGGGGTTCTGACCACCGTTCAGGACGCCGGACGCTTCGGCGCCATGGGCAAGGGCTTCTCTCCGGGAGGTGCCATGGATACAAAGGCCATGACGCTTGCCAATCTGCTGGTCGGAAACGCGCCGACCCTGGGCGTTCTGGAAATGACCATGCTGGGCATCACCGCCCGGTTTGACTGCGAAAGCGCCATTGCCCTGACGGGGGCGGATATGTCCGCCCGGCTGAACGACCGCCCCATAGCCCGTTACGCTTCCGTTGCCGTCCATCCGGGAGACGTGCTGACCATGGGCGCGGCGAGCCGGGGAATGCGTGCCTACCTGGCCGTCACCGGCGGCTTTGACCTGCCGCCGGTAATGGGCAGCGTGTCCACCAACCTGAAGTGCGGCCTTGGCGGCTTTCAGGGGCGGAAGCTGAAAGCGGGCGATGAGCTGCCGCTGAACCAGAGCGGCGCTCCGTTCCTGCCCCGGCAGGTATCTCCCCCGGAGGATTATCCCGACCGTATTTCCCTGCGGGTTCTGCTGGGGCCTCAGGACGACGCCTTCACCCGGCAGGGCATCCGCACGTTTCTGAGCGGCGAGTATCTGGTCACGGACAAGGCCGACCGAATGGGCATCCGGCTTTCCGGGGAAAAAATCGAAAGCAAAAAGGGCGTGGACATCCTCTCCGACGGCATTGCCGCCGGATCGGTGCAGATACCGGCTTCCGGCACCCCCATCATCATGATGGCCGACCGGCAGACCACCGGCGGCTATGCCAAAATCGCCACGGTGATTTCCGCCGATCTCAGCCGCGCCGCCCAGGCGCGGCCCGGCACCCGGATCCGCTTTGTACAGGTTACGCTTCCGGAGGCCATCCGGCTCAGGAAGCAGGAGGAGAAAAACCGAAAGCAGCTGGAATATGAGCTGCTGTACGGATAACAGAAAGGGTGAAGATTATGAACGATTCCACCATGAAGCCCAGCCAGGCTCGGGCACTGATCCGGCAGGGCAAGTTTACCGGTCAGACCTCCGGCATGTGCGACGGCTACGCCCAGGGAAATCTGCTGGTGCTTCCCAGAGCCCAGGCCTATGACTTCCTGCTGTTCACCCAGCGAAATCCCAAGTCCTGCCCTGTTCTGGAGGTAGGGGACGTGGGCAGCCGCCTGGTGCGGAAAATGGCGGATAACGGGGACATTGCCCGGGACATTCCCAAGTACCGGGTGTGGAAAAACGGAGAGCTGGCAGAGGAATGCACGGACATTTCCCATCTCTGGCAGCCGGATTTCGTCTATTTTCTCATCGGCTGCTCCTTCTCCTTTGAAGGTGAGCTGCTGTCCGCCGGTGTGCCGGTGCGGCACATTGAGGAAGGGAAAAACGTGCCCATGTACCTGACCAATATCGACTGTGAGCCGGCGGGCATCTTCCACGGCAAGCTGGTGGTGAGTATGCGTCCCATGCCGGCGGATCAGGTGATCCGAGCCGTGAGCATCACCGCCTCCATGCCCCGGGTTCACGGCGCGCCCATTCACATCGGCGACCCTGCCAAAATCGGCATTGCGGATATCCACAAGCCGGATTTCGGCGATGGGGTGACCATTTACCCAGGGGAAATCCCCGTGTTCTGGTGCTGCGGCGTTACGCCCCAGTCCGTGGTCATGAGCGCCAAGCCGCCCATTGCCATCTCCCATGCCCCGGGGCATATGTTCATCACGGATGTGAAAAATTCTCTGCTGAAGGACTGATATGTATGGATACCATTGATCTGAACTGCGATCTGGGGGAAAGCTACGGCGCTTACCGCCTGGGCATGGACGAGGAAATCCTTCCCCTGATTTCCTCGGCAAATGTGGCCTGCGGATTCCACGCCGGTGATTGGAACACCATGGCGAAAACCGCCGGGCTGTGCGGAAAAAACGACGTTTCCATGGGCGCCCATCCGGGATTTCCGGATTTGCAGGGCTTTGGACGCAGGAATATGAATCTGTCCCCGGCTGAGGCAGCGAATCTCGTCACCTATCAGCTCGGCGCGCTGGAGGCCTTCTGCCGGGGTGCCGGAATCCGTCTGCGCCACGTCAAGCCCCACGGCGCGCTGTACAACATGGCGGCAAAGGATCCCGCCCTTGCCCAGGCCATTTGCCGGGCCGTTTACACCTTTGACCCCTCCCTGATTCTGCTGGGACTGTCCGGCAGCGAGATGCTGCGGCAGGCAAGGGCAATGGGCCTTCCCTGCGCGGCGGAGGTTTTCGCCGACCGAGCCTACGAGGATGACGGCACGCTGGTGGCCAGAACCAAGCCCGGCGCGATGATCACCGACGAGGATCAGGCCGTGGAAAGAGTAATCCGCATGATCGTGGAGCACCGTGTGACCTCCGTCAACGGAAAAGAAATAGAAATCTGCCCGGATTCCGTCTGTGTCCACGGGGACAGCCCAAAGGCTCTTCTGTTCGTCCGGAAAATCCGGGCGGCACTGGAGCAGGCCGGCATTCAGATCCGGCCGCTGCATTGAGTGGTTAGGGAAACAGCCATTGCCCTCCGAAAAGAGCAATGGCTGTTTTTCTATATCGGAAAAGGGGCTGTCTCGTTAAGTGCCCCTATGGGTCAAAATAGCCAAAATAAACAATGTCATTGCGAACCAGTGACCGATGTCACTGGTGTGGCAATCCCCCGGATAGGCGTAAAATCCAAGATTTCCTAACGTAGATGTTTGAAAATCGGGGGGGATTGCCACGCCAGTGTGAGCACTGGCTCGCAATGACATGGTTCTTTGACAATCTCCTACCCCCCTTTTTTCACAAAAGGGGGGGCATTTTGCGTTTCTGATGAAATTCGGGATGCTTCGCCTTTCCCTTCGGCAATTCAGCCTTCCAGCGTGGCGCAGCCGGTGTAGGCAAAGAATTCCTTCAGCACCTCGTCCTGAATGGCCTTCAGCGTGGCGGGATCCTTCCCGCCAACCGGCGCGCCGTTGAGAGAATCGGCGTGGAGGCAGAAATTGGAAGAGGAGGATACGATGATCTCGTCCGCGTTCTTCAGGAACTCAAAGGTGAAGGGCTTTTCCATCACCGGAATGCCCAGCCGATAACAGGCCTGAATCATGTGAGTTTTGGCAATGCCCCGGAGGATAAATTCGTCGTTGGGGTGGGAGTAGAACACGCCGCCCTTTAGCACGGACACGTTGGAGTGGGCGCACTCGGTCACAATGTCCCCCCGGTGGAATACCGTTTCGGCGAAGCCCGCGTTCTTGGCGCGCTGGGCGGTCAGAACGCTGGGCAGCAGGTTCAGGGTCTTGATGTTGCAGTGATAGAACCGGGTATCCTCCTCGTCGTTGATGGCAATGGGCACGTTGGGGTCATTCAGGGTCTGGGGACGGATCAGCACCCAGAGCTTTCCGGGAATGTCCGGCGCGTAGACGTGGTTCCGCTCCTCAACGCCCCGGGTCACCTGCCAGTATACGAAGTTGATTTTGCTGTCTACCTTCTGAAGAAGCTCCGTCAGAAGCTTCCCCAGGGCATCCTTGCCCATGGGAATGCGGATATCCAGCAGCTTTGCGCTGGTGTAGAATCGATCCAGGTGATCCTGAAGGAGGTACACCTTCCCATTGGCGCCGACCGTCGCGTCATAGCAGCCGTCGCCGAAGAAATGAATCCGGTCGTTAAAGGGCACCATTACCTCCGACGGAGATCCGATTTTTCCGTCATAATATGCCAGTGCTTCCATTTTTCTATGCTCCTTATACGAGTTTTCAGATACGGCCTAAGAAATCGTATGATTGAACGCCAGCCGGGAATCTCCGGCACCCGTCTGTCATTTTGGCGCTTTTACGCCGAATTTCAGTTCTACGGCCTTCTTGATAAGCTCCACGCAGTTGTCAAGCCCCAGAGCCGCCGTGTCCAGGCACAGGTCGAAGTTGGAAATGACCTTCCACTGGCGGCCGGTGTGATACTTGTAGTAGCTTTCCCGATACCGATCCAGCCGGTCGATGTAGTGGGCGGCCTCCCAGCGGCTGATTCCCTGGCGGGTCACTTCTCTGGCGACCCGTGCCTCATAGGGCGCGTCAATGTACAGCTTCAGCACGTTGGGCTTATCCCGCAGGACAAAGTCCGCCGCCCGGCCGACACAGACATAGCTTTCGCAGTCCAGCAGCTCCCGGAGCACCTTGGACTGGTAGTTGAACAGATTTTCGTCGCTGATGAAATTGCCGCTTTCCGGAGGAATCAGCTTGCCGTCATAGACCTTCTGAGATACCTTATACAGCAGGGTCTTGCGGGTATTCTCATCCGCTTTGGCAAAGACGGCCTCGCTGATGCCGCTGTCGTCGGAGGCCAGACGCAGAAGCTTCCGGTCGTAGAGGTCAATGCCGTAATCCGCGGCCAGTTTCTTCCCGATATAGCTGCCGCCGCCGGAACCGCAGGTTCGGGTAATGGCGATGGCAAAGTTAGTCTGAGACATACGCACCTCTCCTTACTGACCAAGATAGGCCTTTTTTACTCTGGGATCGTCCAGCAGGGACGCCGCGTCACCCGAAATGCGGATGGTTCCCGTCTCCAGCACATAAGCCCGGTTGGATATTGACAGAGCCATTTTGGCATTCTGCTCCACCAGCAGCACCGTAATGCCGGCTTTGTTGACCTCCTGGATGATGTCGAAGATCTCCTGCACCAGCAGGGGGGACAGACCCATGGAGGGCTCGTCCATGAGAATCATCTTGGGCTTTGCCATCAGCGCCCGTCCCACTGCCAGCATCTGCTGCTCGCCGCCGGAGAGAGTGCCCGCCAGCTGACG
>CAKTXO010000019.1 GCA_934630985.1 uncultured Oscillospiraceae bacterium
AACATCCTCTACACCCTGCTGGTTCTGACCTACTCCGCCTTCTGCCTGACCTCTCTGGACACCGCCACCCGTCTGGCTCGGTTCATGTTCCAGGAGTTCTGGATTGACGGCACCAAGGGTGAGACCCCCGAGAACGTCACCGGCCTGAAGAAGGTCATGGCCAACCCCTACATTTCCACCGGCATCACCGTGGTTCTGGGCATCCTGCTGGGTCTGAACGGCTACGCCAAGATCTGGGCTCTGTTCGGCTCCGCCAACCAGCTGCTGGCTGCCCTGGGTCTGCTGGCTGTGGCTACCTGGCTGGGCAACGTGGGCAAGGACAACAAGATGTTCCTGGTTCCCATGGCCTTCATGCTCTGCGTCACCATCGCCTCCCTGCTGATCAACTCCTGGCAGCAGTTCAACGTCATCTTGGCCGGCGGTGCCGACTGGGGCCCCTACGTTCAGGTGGTTCTGGGTCTGATGCTGGTGATTCTGGCTGTGGTTCTGGCCATCGAGGGCGTTACCACCATCGCAAAGCAGAAGAAAACCGCCAAGGCCTGATTCTTCCGTTCCGTGAAATTCCCCGGATGCAATCGCATCCGGGGAGTTTTTCTGGGCACATATGACCCCAATGGAAGGATGGCATTGCGAACCAGCGTGGTGCTCCGCGCAGCGAATCAAAATCCTAATGACTGCCGGTGGCAGTCATACCTTAATGTAGCACGCTGGTGTGGCAATCCGTTTTCCCCCTTGGCTCCCCTTTGGGGGAGCTGGCGGCAAAGCCGACTGAGAGGGTAAAAAACGCCCTCTCCGCCTTCGGCACCTCTCCCACTGGGAGAGGCAAGGCCCTCATCCGTCACGGCTGCGCCGTGCCACCTTCCCCCCAAGGGAAGGCTTAGGAAACGGATTGCCACACCAGTCTGCGGACTGGTTCGCAATGACATGCGTTATACGACAATCCTCTAGGGAATCATAGGAATGTACCCCCTTGCACTTTTCTAAAAATCGATTATAATAACAATACTATGTCAAATCTATGTAAAATTCTTGTTAGGAGGGTATAACCTGTGGCTAAGCCCAACCGGGGAATGCTGGACGGCCCGCTGCTTCCCGCCATTGTTTCCTACGCAATTCCCATTATCTTCACAAGCTTACTTCAGCTGCTGTTCAACGCCGCCGACCTGGTGGTGGTGGGGCAGTTCTGCGGCAGCGTCAGCGTAGCCGCCGTGGGCTCCACCAGCTCTTTGACCAATCTGATGGTGAATTTCTTCATCGGCCTGTCCATCGGCGCGGGCATTACCGTGGCTCACGGTCTTGGCAGCCGGGAGGATAGGGTGGTGCAGAACACCATCCACACCGCCATCCCCACGGCTCTGGTCAGCGGCGTGGCTCTGACCATCGTCGGCGTATGCTTCTGCCGCAATTTCCTGGAAATGATGGGCACTCCGGACAACGTCCTGCCCCTTTCCACCGTTTACATGCAGATTTATTTCTGCGGCAGCACCTTCACCATGGTCTATAATTTCTGCGCCGCCATTTTACGGGCAGCGGGAGATACCAAGGGGCCGCTGGCTTACCTGACCATTGCGGGCATTGTGAACGTGATTCTGAATATTTTCTTCGTCACCCAGCTGGATATGAACGTGGCCGGTGTGGCTCTGGCCACCACCATCTCCCAGGGCATTTCCGCGGTGCTGGTCGTCCGGGCCTTGATGCGCCGGACGGATGCCTGCCGTTTCGACATTCGGAAAATGAAGTTTCACCGGGCTCAGCTGTCGAAAATTCTCCGGCTGGGTCTGCCGGCCGGCATTCAGAGTTCTCTGTTTTCCATTTCCAATGTGCTGATTCAGTCCTCCGTCAACTCCTTCGGGGACGTGTGTATGTCCGGCAGTGCCGCCTCCGCCAATATCGAGGGCTTCGTCTTTGCCATTCAGGATTCCTTCCAGCAGACGGCGGTAAACTTCACCGGCCAGAATATGGGCGCTCACAAGTTCCGCCGGGCCCGGCGGATTCTGTGGACCTGCATGGGCTGCGTGACGGTGGTGGGTATGGTCTTCGGCTTCTCCGCCTGGTACTTTGGGGAGCAGCTGCTGTCCATTTACATCACCGACTCCCCCACGGCCACAGCCTACGGCATGGTGCGGCTGGGCTTCATTACCCTGCCCTATTTCCTCTGCGGTCAGATGAATGTGTCCACCGGTGCGCTGCGGGGCATGGGAGCCTCCCTGACGCCCATGATCATCTCCGTTCTGGGTATCTGCGCCTTCCGGGTATTCTGGATTTACACCTTCTTCCGAGCCTTCCACACCCCGGAGTGTCTGTTTGTCTCCTACCCCATTTCCTGGATTCTCACTCTGGTCGCCCAGATGATCGCCTATTTCCTGATTTGCAGGAAGTATCCGAAAGAAGATTGTACCTAAAAAACACCGCCTGCTTTTTCGCAGGCGGTGTTTCGTTTCTCGCTTCCTTAGCCCAGCACCGTTCCGTCAGGGTGGAACAGGGGCAGCTTTTCCAGGTAAATCAGATCCTTGCGCTCCTGGGCGTCGCCCTCGGCAAGGATGGCCATCCGGCCGCAGATGGTACCGCCGGCCTTTTCCACCAGGGCTTCCAGGGCGTGGAGGCTTTCGCCGGTGGAAATCACGTCGTCCACGATCAGAATTTTCTTACCCTTCATCAGCGCCGCGTCCGCGCCGTCCAGATACAGGTTCTGCTCCTTGGCGGTGGTAATGGAGTGGACGCTGACACCGAAGATATCCCGCATGTACAGCTTGGGGCCTTTGCGCGCCAGGATGTACTTCTGGTTCCCGGCCTGACGGGCCATTTCATGGGCCAGAGGAATGCCCTTGGCCTCGGCGGTGATGATATAGTCATATTCGGGAGCCCGGGCCAGCAGCTCCTTAGCGCAGGCCACGGTCAGCTCAGGGTCGCCGAAAATGACGAAGCCCGCAATGGACAGATTCTCGTTCAGAGGGCAGATGGGAAGATCCCGCTCCAGCCCGGCGATGGTCATATGATGGTACATGGGAAGCATCTCCTTATTTTTGGGAGCAGGGCTCCGTTTATCTGGTTTTATTATACAACGAGGGGGCGAAAAGTCAAGGCGGCACCACACAATTCGGCAGAAGATGCGGAAAAACCCCCGATGGGCGAACCATCGGGGGCTTTCGCTTGGGGTTTGGAAAGAAGAGAGGTAGAAAAGAGGATTCTACGGAGTTTGAAAGGAGGCGGCTCACGGCTTCCGCAACCTTTCTTGTCTTTAGAATACTTGGTGGTTTTGAACAACAAATAACAGAATTGAAAACAAAATTCGACAAATTTGTTAACAGCCGGGCGGCGGGTCGCCGCAGACGATGTGTGCCCGGCTGGTCTGATATCGATGCACCATTGGGTATTGCAGTGTAGCAATCCTCCCGGTACTTCCGGGAACTTCCGACGAGGCGTAAGGCTCCCCTTGCTGATCAAGAGGAGCTGCCCCAGTGCGCACACTGGGGCTGAGGGGATCAGAACTCCCATCTTTTTGTGTGTTTTCATTGACGCAATTTTACAATCCCTCAGTCAAAAATCAAAGATTTTTGCCAGCTCCCTTTACACAAGGGAGCTGGGGGTGCTCCCGCACCAGTGCGTTTTGGATCGTTCATTGCAACACGGCAATGCTTATTTCGTCATCTTCTCCTGCTTGACCTTATGGTCGATGATATGCCGGCTGGCAAGCTCGGCGCGGATATCCTCCACGGAAATCCCCAGCTCCACCATCAGCACCAGCACATGGTAGGCAAGGTCGGCGATCTCATAGACGGTCTCCGCCTTGTCCTGCGCCTTGCCCGCGATGATGACCTCGGTGCTCTCCTCGCCCACCTTCTTGAGAATCTTGTCCAGACCCTTCTGGAAAAGATAGGTGGTGTAGGAGCCTTCCGGCAGTTCCTTTTTCCGGCTCTGAAGCAGCTGATAAAGCCCCTCCAACTGGAACTTTTCGCCCTTTTCTCCGAAAATCGGGTTGTGGAAGCAGCTTTCCGCCCCGGTGTGACAGGCAGGGCCGTCCTTTTTCACCCGCACCTCCAATGCGTCCCCGTCGCAGTCGGCGGTGACGGACACGATGTGCTGATAATTGCCGCTGGTCTCCCCCTTGAGCCACAGCTCCTGCCGGGAGCGGCTCCAGAAGCAGGTAAGCCCCTTCTCCAGGGAGATGTTCAGGCTCTCTCG
This sequence comes from uncultured Oscillospiraceae bacterium, assembly GCA_934630985.1. GTDB lineage: Bacteria > Bacillota > Clostridia > Oscillospirales > Oscillospiraceae > Faecousia. Next base: position 4,183 of record CAKTXO010000019.1, read on the forward strand.
GTTCATATAGGCAAGGGTCAGGAGTTTCCCGGTTTCGTCGTCGATGACCACCGCGGGAATCAGACCCTTTTCATCAAATTTCAGTTCCTCCACATTCATATTCATAACCTCACAGAAATGTCGTTTTCCCGGAGAACCGCTTTCAGCTCCGGGATTTTCACCTGACCGAAGTGGAAAATGGAAGCCGCCAGCCCCGCGTCCACCTTGGGAAGGGTTTTGAAAAGCGTCACAAAGTCCTCCACGCACCCGGCGCCGCCGGAGGCAATCACCGGCACGTCCACGGCCTCCGACACCGCCTCCAACATGGGAAGGTCGAAGCCGCCCTTGACCCCGTCGGTGTCGATGGAATTGAGCACCACTTCCCCCGCGCCGTTCCGGACGCACCGGGTAATCCAGGAAATGGCCTCCATTCCCGTGTCCTCCCGGCCGCCCTTGGCAAAGACCCGGAAGCTTCCCTCCACCCGCTTTACGTCCGCGGAGAGCACCACGCACTGGTCGCCGTACTTCCGGGCAGCCTGGCTGATGAGTTCCGGGTTCCGGATGGCTCCGGAGTTCACGCTGACCTTGTCCGCGCCGCATTTGAGCACCCGGTCAAAATCCTCCAGGGTGTTGATGCCGCCGCCAACGGTCAGGGGGATAAAAATGGTGGAGGCCACCTCGGTCAAGATATCCGTGAACAGCTTCCGCCCCTCGCTGGAAGCGGTAATGTCATAGAACACCAGCTCGTCGGCTCCGTTCTCGCTGTAGTATTTCCCCAACTCCACCGGCGAGGACACGTCCTGAAGTCCCTGGAAATTGGTGCCCTTCACCACCCGGCCGTTTTTCACGTCCAGGCAGGGGATAATCCGTTTTGTAATCATTTTGCCGCCTCCACTGCCTGCCGGAGGTCAATGGCTCCGATGTAATAGGCCTTGCCGATGATGGCTCCGTGGAGTCCCATAGCCGCCAGGGCTTTCACATCCTCCAAGTTGGAGACCCCGCCGGAGGCAATCAGGTCAATGGAAAATTTTTCCGACAGCTCCCGGTAAAGCCCCCGATTGGTGCCCTCCATGGCTCCGTCCCGGGAGATGTCCGTGCAGATGACGGTTTTTACCCCCAGGCTCTCCATCTGCCGGAAGAAATCAAAGACCGTCAGGTCGGCAGTCTCCGTCCAGCCCTTGATGGCCACGAGGCCCTCCTTCAAGTCAACGCCCACGGCGATTTTCTCGCCGTATGTTTCCAGCGCCGCTTTCAGGAAGTCCGGATCCTTCACCGCCGCCGTGCCCAGAATCACCCGGCCAACGCCGATGGAAAGATAGCTTTCCACCGTCTCCATGCTCCGGATGCCGCCGCCCACCTGGGCGAAAAGGCCGGTGGATCTCACGATTTTTTCGATGACCGCCAGATTCTCCGGTCTGCCGGTTTTGGCTCCCTCTAAGTCCACCAGGTGGATGCGAGAGGCTCCGGCGGCGGCGAATTCCCGGGCGGCATCGCAGGGGTTCTCCCGATAGACGGTCATCCGGGCATAGTCGCCCTGAAACAGCCGGACGGCCTTGCCGCCGTAAAGATCGATTGCGGGATAAATGTACATAGCCTGCCCTCCTAGATTTCCGCGAACCGGCGCAGAATGGAAAGTCCCACGCTGCCGCTTTTCTCCGGGTGGAACTGGCAGCCGAAAAGATTGCCCTGCTCCACCGCGGCGGTGATGGGAATGCCGTAGTCCGTCCAGGCGCTGAGACTGTCGGCGCAGTTTTCCCCAAAGAAGGAGTGGACGAAATAGACATACTGGCCGTCCAGGCCTTCCAGCAGCCTGCCGCCGATGACATTCAGCGCGTTCCAGCCCATGTGGGGAATTTTCAGCCCCTCCGGAAGCCGCCCCTCCATGGGAACCACCTGCCCTTTCAGCAGACCCAGCCCCGGGTGACGGCCGTATTCCAGGCTTTCCTCAAACAGCAGCTGCATTCCCAGACAAATGCCCAGAAGGGGGATTCCCTTGTCGGCCTGCTCCCGGACGAAATCCGCCATGCCAGTGTCGTTCAATTTTTTTGCCGCGTCCGGGAAGGCTCCCACGCCGGGCAGGATCAGCCGGTCGGCCTTTTGCAGCTCCGCTCCGTCGCCGCTGACGAAAACGTCCTGGCCGATGGCTTTGCAGCTGGCTTGCAGGGAAAAGAGGTTCCCCACGCCGTAGTCGATAATGCCGATCATTCCAGAACCCCCTTGGTGGAAGGGATTTTGTCGGTGCCGTCCAACGCCACCGCCGCCTTCATGGCTCGGCCGAAGGCCTTGAAGGCTCCCTCCACAATGTGGTGGGAGTTGGTGCCGGCCAGCTTTCGCAGATGCAGGCTCATGGGGCAGCTGCGGACGAAGCCCAGGAAGAATTCTTCCACCAATTCGGTATCAAAGCTCCCGATTTTCTCCGTGGGGATTTCCAGAGCGTCATTGAGACTGCTTCGCCCGGAAATGTCCACGGCGGCCAGAATCAGCGCCTCGTCCATGGGCAGAAGGAAGCTGCCGTAGCGGGTAATGCCCCGCTTGTCCCCCAGAGCCTGCCGGAAGGCCTGACCCAGGCAGATGCCCACGTCCTCCACGCTGTGGTGGTCGTCTACGTCGGTATCTCCCACGCAGCGCACCTCCAGGTCAAATTTTCCGTGGGCGGCGAACAGGGTGAGCATATGGTTCAGAAACCCCACCCCGGTGCTCACTTCGGTTTTTCCCGTGCCGTCCAGGTTCACTTTCAAAGAAATGTTGGTTTCCGCGGTATTGCGGGTGATTTCCGCCGTTCTCATGGGAGCACCTCCTGTAGGGTTTCCACCAGCACCGCCATCTGGGCGGGGGTGCCGATGGTGATCCGGTTAAACTGGCAAATCCGGGGGGATGTAAAGTGGCGCACCAGAATGCCCTTGGCTTTCAGTGCTTTGTACAATTCCAGACCGTCCATTTTGTCGGTTTTGGCGAAAAGGAAGTTGGCCTTGCTGGGAAGCACCGTAAAGCCCAGGGTTTTCAGCTGAGCCGCCGTCCACTCCCGGGTTTCCATAATATTCCGGCACCTGGCCTTGTAATAGTCCTCTGCCTCCACGGTGGCCTCCCCCAGCAGGAGGGTCAGACGGTTAATATTGTAGGGATTGGTGGAATACTTGATTTTTTCCAGGTCGGCAATGACCTCCGGGCTGGCGAAGGCATAGCCCAGCCGACCGCCGGCCAGGCACCGGGACTTGGAGAAGGTGCGCACCACCAGCAGATTCTCATATTTTCCAATCAGGGGCAGGGCGCTTTTTCCGCCGAAGTCCACATAGGCCTCATCGATGACCACCAGGGAATCCGAATTGGTGCGCAGGATCTGCTCGATCTGGTGCAGTGGGATGGTCATGCCCGTGGGGGCGTTGGGGTTTGCGATGACCACCAGCTTGTTTTTGCCGCAGTATTTCCGATAATTCAGGGTGAAGTCTTCCTCCAATGGGATGATTTCCGCCGGAATGCCGTGGAGCTCGGCAAACACGGAATAAAAGCCGTAGCTGATATCCGGGAAGGCCACGCCCCGGCCTCCGAAGGCCATGAAGGCAAAATTCAGCACCTCATCCGAGCCGTTGGAGACGAACACGTTCTCCGGCTTCACGCCGTAAAGTCCCGCCAGCTTTTCTTTCAGCCCCTTGGCAGTGGGGTCGGAATAGAGCCGCAGCAGCTCCACCTGCTCGCCGCTCATGGCCGCCACCACGGATGGGGCGGGGGGATAGGGGGACTCGTTGGTGTTCAGCTTGATGTACTGCATATCCCGGGGCTGCTCTCCGGGGGTATAGGCCTCCATGGCCCGGTACCGCTCATTCAGAAAACGGCTCACAGGCTTCCCTCCTTCCGGATGGTCACGCTTCTGCCGTGAGCCCGAAGGCCCTCCTTTTCGGCGAAGGCCGCGATCTTATCCGCCGCTTTCGCCAGGGCTTCCGGGGTATAGTAGCTGAACTGGCTCTTCTTCACGAAGTCGTCCACGCTCAGAGGATTGGAAAACCGGGCCGTGCCGGAGGTGGGCAGGGTGTGATTGGGCCCGGCGAAATAGTCTCCCAGCGCCTCCGGACAGGAGCGGCCCAGGAAGATGGAACCGGCGTTCTGAATGGCATCCAGGTAGGAGAAGGGGTCGTCCACCTGCAATTCCAGGTGCTCCGGGGCAATCTCGTTGGCAATTTCAATGCCCGCCATGAGCGTTTCCGCCACAATGATCTTGCCGTTATTTTCAATGGAAGCCCGGGCGATCTCCTGCCGGGGAAGCAGGGGCAGCTGCCGCTCCAGCTCCGCCTGGACGGCCAGAGCCAGCTCCTCGCTGTCCGTTACCAGCACGGCGCTTGCCAGCTTGTCGTGCTCTGCCTGGCTGAGAAGGTCTGCCGCCACATGGACAGGGTTACTCTTACCGTCGGCAATGACCAGAATCTCGCTGGGCCCCGCGATCATGTCGATGGACACCCGGCCGAAGACCTGCTTCTTGGCCTCCGCCACGAAGGCGTTGCCAGGGCCCACGATTTTGTCCACCCTGGGTATGCTTTCCGTGCCGTAGGCCAGGGCGGCAATGGCCTGGGCCCCGCCTACCTTGAAAATCCGATCCACCCCGGCAATAGAGGCCGCCGCCAGAATGGCAGGGTTCACCTTCCCGTTCCGGCCGGGGGGCGTAACCATCACCAGCTGGGGACAGCCGGCAATTTTCGCGGGAATGGTGTCCATGAGCACCGTGGAAGGGTAGGCCGCCGTGCCGCCGGGAACATAGACCCCCACCTTTTCAATGGGGGTGATCTTCTGACCCAGGACGATGCCGGGCTTATCGGCGATGACGAAGGAATTTCGCACCTGGCGGCTGTGGAAGGCGCGGATATTTTCCGCCGCCTCCCGGAGGATGTCCAGAAATTCCGGCTCCACCTGAGAAACCGCCGCCTGAATTTCTTCCGGGGTCACTTCCAGGCCGGTAAGCTCTGCTTTATCGAATTTGGCGCAGTAGGCCTTCACTGCCTTGTCGCCGTTTGCTTTCACGTCCGCAAGAATATCGGCCACGATAGCCGCCACGTCCGCCGCCGGGGTGACCCGGGAGAAAATTTCGGAATTGGGCACCTGCCCTACCTTCAGAATCGGAATCATTTGTTTTTCACCTGCTCTTCCAGTTTGTCCCGGATGGCGCTGATTTCGCCGTCCTTGAATTGATAGCTTGCCACGTTGGCAATGAGCCGGGCACTGATGGGCACGATGGTCTCATGCACCGCCAGATCGTTCTCTTTCAGGGTCGTGCCCGTCTCCACAATATCCACAATCACATGGCTCAGACCCAGAATGGGCGCCAGCTCAATGGAGCCGTTCAGGTGGATGATGTCGATGTCCCGGCACTTGGAAGCGTAGTAATTCCGGGCAATATTGGGGAATTTGGTGGCAACCTTCAGGGTTTTCCCCACCGGATCCCGGAAATCCTTTTTCCCCGCCACCGCCATCCGGCACACGCCCATGCGGAGGTCGAGAAGCTCATACACATCCGGCTGATATTCCAGCAGGATGTCCTTGCCCACAATGCCCAGGTCTGCCGCCCCCCGCTCCACATAAATGGCCACGTCCGAGGGCTTCACCCAGAAATAGCGTACACCCTTTTCCGGGTTCTCAAAAATCAGCTTCCGCCCCGGATCGTCCATGGCAGGACAGGGATAGCCCGCGTTTTTCAGCAGCACATAGGCCTTCTCACCCAGACGTCCCTTGGGAAGCGCAACATTCAGCCAGTTCATTTTGCCGCCTCCTTCCGCAGGTCGATGAGGTTCTTCCACCGCCGGTCGGGGGGGAAGGTCGTGCTCACCAGCACACTGCCTTCTTTCGCCCCTTCCTCCGCCGCCCGGAGCAGTTCCTCCGGGTTTGCCTGCCGGTCATGGAGAATCAGGGTGTCCACGTCAAAGCTTTCATCAGACCCGGACAGTTCCTGAAGCAAGTCCACATAGATGGCAAAGCCGATGGCTCGGGCCTTCCGACCCATTTTCCGGGGGAGCTTGTCATACTGACCTCCGGACAGGACGCTGGCGGGGATTCCCGGCAGATACCCCCGGAAGACCACGCCGCTGTAATAGCCCAGGTCGTTGCTCACGGAAAAATCCAGCCGCACCCGGCTGCCCTGGGTCGTCAGAAGCCCCAGCAGCATCCGCAGCTGGCTCAGAGCCTTCTGCTCTTCCGCCCCCTCCAGCAGGGGGGCAATGGCTTCCAGCGCCTCCGCCCCGCCCCGGCAGGCGGCAATGGCCAGCAGCGTCCGCTCCGCCTGGGGTTTCCCCTGACACAGTGTCCGCAGCTCATGGGTGTTCTTCTGCCGCAGGCAGGTCATGACTTTCTTCTGCTCGTCGGTGTCGAAGCCCAGCCGGTTCAGCACCGCCCCCACAAGCCCCATGTGGGAGATATCCAGCACATAGTTCTCCCCCAGCAGGGCAAGGCTCTTCGCCGCCAGCACCACCGCCTCGGCAATGTCGTAGTCCGTCAGGTCGCCCACGCACTCCAAGCCCGCCTGCATGATCTCCCGGTAGTCCCGGTAGACATTCTCGCTGTAGTAGACCTTCTGCACCACGCCGGACGCCTCCGGGGCGTTCTTCACGATGGAGAGCGTCACGTCCGGCTTCAGGGCCATGAGCTTGCCCCCTTCCCCGGAGAAGGTGATGATCCGGTCGGAGATCAGAAAATCCTTGTTGCGCACATACAGGTCGTATTCCTCAAACTGGCTCATTTTGTAGGGGGTGTAGCCGTAGCGCTGGTACAGCCCCCGGAGGGCGAAAATCGCCTGCTCCTCACTTCTCCAGATCTGATCCGTCCTCATTGGCAATGCTCTCTTTCTTCAGATTGTCCAGGGTTTTCCGATAGCCCACGCCGTAGTTCAGGCACCGGTTCACCCGGCTGATGGTAGCGGAGCTGGCTCCCGTTTCCTCGGAAACCTCCAGATAGTTCCGTCCCTCATCCAGCAGGGCCGCCACCCGGAACCGCTGGGCAATGGACTGCAATTCCTTGATCGTACAGATATCCTCAAAAAACGCCCGGCAGTCGGCGGGGGTTTTCAGGGTCAGAATGGCGTCGTAAAACAGTTCCTCGTCCCGGTGTCGAATTTTCTCCATAGCTGCTTTGTTTCCTTTCGATGTTGTTTTCACTACTTTAACACTTTACTCCATTAAAGTCAAGCACAATCTACAAATTCTGTTTTCCATTTTTGGAAAAACTGTATAACCCCCGGAAAAGCTGCCCATAATCAGCCTCGGAGGTGCTTATTCAATGAGCGACAACAAACGTTCCCGCCGCGGCGGTCAGGGCTACTACATAGCCCTGATTCTGTGCGCCGCGGCAATCGGAATCACAGGCTATGTATACCACAGAAACACCAATCTCCCGGAACCCGTTTCCCAGACGGAGACGGCGGCGGAGGTTCCCGCCCTGGGTACCCAGACGGAGGATGTGCCCGTCATCGCCACCCAGCCCCCGAAGGTGGCCACCGGCACAGCCCCGGCGGCCACCACGCCCCCGGCGGAGAAAAAGCCCATGCAGACCATGTCTCCGGTGGCCGGAGAGAGTATTTTCGGCTACTCCATGGAGGCACTGAGCTACAACCAGACCACCCGGGACTGGCGGGTGCACAACGGGGTCGATCTGGCGGCGGAGCCGGGAACCCAGGTAGCAGCCGCCGCCGACGGGGCGGTGGCCACGGTCTATGAGGATGACGCCATGGGCACCACGGTGGTCATCCGCCACCAGGACGGCTACACCACCCGGTATGCTTCTCTTGCCAAGAATCCTCTGGTGAAGCCCGGGGACGCGGTAACCATGGGGCAGCCCATCGGCTACGCTTCCGACACCGCGTTGGTGGAGAGCACCCTGGGAAGCCACGTCCACTTCGGAGTCACGAAGAATGACACGCCGGTAGACCCGGCGGAATTCCTGAGTATTGGCAAATAAGAAAAAGCAGCGCAAGGGCGGCCATCGGCCGCCCGCTTTTTCTGCACCGAAATAAACACATGTCATTGCGAACCAGTGGTGCTCCGCGCAGCGAATCAAAATCTTAATGACTGCCAGTGGCAGTCATACCTTAGTGTAGCGCACACTGGTGTGGCCCCCTCCGGGGATTCCCTCCGGTCACAATCCGTTTCTCCTTGGCTCCCACTCTGGGGGAGCTGGCGGCGAAGCCGACTGAGAGGGTAAAAACGCCCTCTCTGCCCCTTGCGGGGCACCTCTCCCATGGGGAGAGGCAAGGCCCTCATCCGTCACGGCTGCGCCGTGCCACCTTCCCCATGGGGGAAGGCTTTAGCCCCGGTCTTGTGCACCGCTACAAAAATTGCATCCAAAAATTGTGTGTTTTGCACAGGAAATCATGTGTCCTTGGCAGGAATCACCCTATTTTGCATTTTGACGAAAAAAGAATTGCAATCACCGCTCCTTTCGTGTATAATGTCTGTATTGCGGTGCCAGGCACCCAAGCAAAGTCGTACGGAAGCACTGTCTTCCCGAAAGGAGTATTTGACCACTATGTATACTGTTAACTCGATTCGTAACATCTGTCTGCTGGGTCACAGCGGCAGCGGCAAAACCGCCCTGGCGGAAAGCTTACTGTACATGATCGGTGCCATCGACCGGATCGGCAAGAATGCCGACGGCAACACCGTTTGCGACTATGATCCGGAGGAAATCAAGCGCCAGATTTCCATCTCCACCTCCGTGGTGCCTCTGGAATATAAGAATATCCGCATTAACCTGCTGGACACCCCCGGTGCCTTTGACTTCTCCGGCGCGGTGATGGAGGCTCTCCGGGCCGCCGATGCCGCGATTCTGGTCTGCTCTGCCAAGGATGGCATCACCGTTGGCTTCGAGAAGGCCTGGAAGTACTGTGAAGAGCGCAATATGCCCCGGTTCGTCTACATCTCCAAGGTAGACGAGGATCATTCCGATTACAACGCCACCTTCGAGGCTCTGCGTGCCAGGTACGGCAACAAGATCGCCCCCGTGGTGGTTCCCATCTGGGACGGCTCCCACCGGGTCACCGGCATCATCGATGTACTCAACAAGCGCGCCTACGAGATGCAGAAGCTGAAGCGGGTGGAAATCGAGGTTCCCGAGGACAAGCTGCCCGTTATCGAGGAGTTCAATGACGCGCTGAAGGAGGCCGTTGCCGAAACCGACGAGGCTCTGATGGATCGCTTCTTCGAGGGTGACGAGTTCACCTACCGGGAAATGCTGGACGGCCTGCACAAGGGCGTGAAGGAGCTGAGCCTGTTCCCCGTGCTCTGCGGCTCCGGTGTCACCTGCCTGGGCAGCCTGATGCTCATGGATCACATCATCGACCTGCTGCCCAACCCTGCCGAGGGCAACTATCACAAGGCCACCAATGCCGACGGCGAGACCGAGGAATTCGTAGTCTCCCCCGGCGGCGTACCCTCCGCCTTCGTCTGGAAGACCGTCTCCGATCAGTACGGCAAGTACTCCTACATCAAGGTTCTGTCCGGTGAAATCACTCCGGATACCGTTCTCGTCAACGCCCGCACCGGCGATACCGAGAAGCTGGGTCGTCTTTACACCATGTGCGGCAAGAAGGCCACCGAGGTCAAGGCTCTGGGCTGCGGCGACATCGGCGCCATCGGCAAGATGGACAAGGTCAAGACCGGCGACACCCTGTGCGACCCCAGAAAGGTTGTCTCCCTGAAGCAGATTCCCTACGCCCCCGCCTGCTATTCCATGGCCATTGCTCCCAAGACCAAGGGACAGGAGGACAAGGTAGGCGCCGGCCTGAACCGGCTGAACGAGGAGGATCCCTCCTTCCATCTGGTGAACAATGCCGAAACCAAGCAGCTGGTGCTGTCCGGCCTGGGCGATCAGCAGCTGGATGTGCTGGTTTCCAAGCTGAAGAGCCGCTTTGGCGTGGATGCTGTTCTGATGCCCGCCAAGGTTGCCTATCGGGAAAAGATCAAGAAAACCGTCCAGGCTCACGGCCGTCACAAGAAGCAGACCGGCGGCTCCGGTCAGTTCGGCGATGTGTGGATTCGCTTTGAGCCTCAGGATGAGCAGGACGGCCTGATCTTCGCCGAGGAGGTCTTCGGCGGCAGCGTGCCCCGGAACTTCTACCCCGCGGTAGAAAAGGGATTGCAGGAAGCGGTTCAGAAGGGCCCCCTGGCAGGCTATCCTCTGGTCGGTCTGAAGGCCGTGCTGTACGACGGCTCCTACCATCCTGTGGACTCCAACGAAATGGCCTTCAAGATGGCTGCCATCCTGGCCTACAAGGAAGCCATGCCCAACGCCAACCCCACCATTCTGGAGCCCATCGGCGCACTGGCTGTCACCGTGCCCGAAGCCTATGTAGGCGATGTGATGGGTGACCTGAGCAAGCGCCGTGGCCGTCCCATGGGCATGACCCCTGACCATGACGGCAACACCGTCATCGAGGCCGAGGTTCCCATGGCGGAGATGGGCAGCTACACCATCGACCTGCGGGCTATGACCCAGGCTCGGGGCAGCTTCACCCTGGACTTCGTCCGCTACGAGGAAGTGCCCAAGGCCAACCAGGCCAAGATCATCGCCGACGCCAAGGAAGAGTAATATTTGCAAAAATGCCGGCCGCGGGAACAACCGCGGCTGGCATTTTTTAGAGAATATCGAATTGTGAATGGTGAATAGTTGTAGTGTCCCTCCGGGACGATTGAAAACAATATATGCACAGTGCCGATAGGCCTCCATCCCCGCAAGCCAGTGCGCACCGAAATAGAAGTTGTCATTGCGAACCAGTGCTCACACTGGTGTGGCAATCCGTTCCCCAAGCCTTCCCCCACGGGGAAGGTGGCTTGCGCGTCCCCCGCAAGCGCAAGACGGATGAGGGCAAAACGCTCTAAAATTCAGAAAGCTCCCGAAAAAGCTCGTAGGGGTTGATGCCCACATCGACCCTTGTCATCGGAAATACCGACAGGCCGATGAGGGGATCGGCTCCAACAAGCGTTCCACCGCAATCCCAAACATAAGAAATTCCCCGGAACGCTTCCGCGTTCCGGGGAATTGTCATAGATTCATACTTACTCAGTCGATCACCTGAATCCAGCCCTTGGGTGCCTCAATGCGACCCATCTGGATGCCGGTCAGGGTGTCGTACAGCTTCTGAATGGTGGGACCCATGCCCACATAGTGAATCTCCTTGCCGTGATCCACAATGGTTCCCAGGGGAGAGATGACGGCGGCGGTGCCGCACAGGCCGGCCTCGGTGAAGTCGCCCAGCTCGGTCAGTGCCACAGGACGCTCCTCCACTTCCATGCCCAGGTATTCCTTGGCCACATACACCAGAGAACGGCGGGTGATGGAGGGCAGAATGGAATCGGACTTGGGGGTGACCAGGGTGTTGCCCTTGACGAAAATCACGTTGGCGCCGCCGGTTTCCTCAATGTGGGTGCGGGTGGCAGCGTCCACATAGATGTTCTCGTCGAAGCCCTTCTCGTGGGCATCCACAATGTTATACAGGCTCATAGCGTAGTTCAGACCGGCCTTCACGTCGCCGGTGCCCCGGGGAGCCGCCCGGTCAAGATCGGAGATCCGAACGGTCAGGGGACGGACGCCGCCCTTGAAGTAGGGGCCTACAGGGGTGCCGAAAACCCGGAACTGATACTCGCTGGCAGGCTTGACCCCGATGACCGCGTCAATGCCGAACATATAGGGGCGGATGTACAGGGTCGCGCCGGAGCCGTAGGGGGGCACCCAGGCCTCGTTGGCACGGATGGTCTGAACAACCGCATCCACGAACTTGTCCTCGGGATAGACGGGCATCTTCAGCCGCTCGCAGGACTTTGCCATCCGGGCGGCGTTCAGGTCGGGACGGAAGCAGACGATCCGGCCGTCCTCGGCGGTGTAGGCCTTCATGCCCTCAAAGCAGGTCTGGGCATACTGCAAAACACCGGCGCACTCGTTCATGGTGATCATGTTGTCATCGGTCAGGCAGCCTTCATCCCAGGCACCGTCCTTGTAATTGGCGACGAAGCGCTTGTCGGTTTTGACATAGCCAAAGCCCAGGCTGCTCCAGTCAATGTTCTTCTTTTCCATAGGGAACACCCTCCTGATTTTGATTGATTTATTCATTTTACCACCGGATTTCCCACAGGTCAATAGGCATGTGCGTTTTTTGTGCTTTTCCCGCGGACACCTGCCCACAGGCCAGAGCCCAGCGCCAATACGCAAAAAGAGGCAGGCCTTCCGACCTGCCCTCAGCGTGTCAAAAAAACCCTCAATATACGTTGTCATTCCGAACCAGTCCGCAGACTGGTGTGGGAATCCCCAGGATAGAAGTAAAAGCCACTGGTTTAGGATCTAAAATGTTTGAAAATTAGGGGGATTGCCACGGCAGTGTGCGCACTGCCTCGCAATGACATGGTTTTTCGACAGTCTGGGGGCAGGCCTTCCGGCCTGCCCCTTCCCGCAGCATTTTCTATTTTGGCACAATGCCGTTGGTCAGTGCCTGGGTGAAGGTGAATTTATAATCCACCACGTTCTCCTTCGGCTCCTGGGTCAGCTCCAGCCCCGTAAAATAGCAGTACCGGATTCCCCACAGTGGATGCTCCAGATTTCCCGGAGTTTCGTCCTCCAGCAGCTCCTGGAGCCTCTGATACTGGGCGTAGGCATCGGCGCCATAGAAGGTGCCCTCGCCGGTAATGGTTCGCTTCAGTTCTCCGATGCCGTCGAAATGGCTGACGCCGCTTTCGGTGTGATACTGGGGCTCCCGACTGGCCTTCTCCACATAGGTGTGGGGATTCCGGGGCCAGACGTAGTCCTTATAGCTCAGTAAGTCCATTTTCCAGCTCCTTTCTGCCCAGGGCGATGCCCTTGTGGATTCGCCGCAAGCCGGATTTTGTGTACTCCCGACTGGTAGTCTGGAAGCTGCACCCCGTGAACTCCTCGCTGAGTTTGTCGGTATAGAGCTTCAGGGAAAAACTGTCCGGAGGTTCCCGGGTAATGCCGGAGCCTGCGGGAATTTGCTCCTCTATCTCGATGTTCCAGTACCGGCTGCCTTCACTGAGTCCCGTGGGGCTTGGCTCTCCCATGACGAATTCCGGCCTTCTGCCGGTCTGTTCCTCAATTCGGATCCCCGTCACAAACCGGTAGTAGAGCCCGTCCATGTAGCAGTAAAACCCAGGCCAGATCACGCAGCTGTCGTCCTCGGTAGTACCGACGAAGGTAGCCTGCACCTCCACCACATACACCTGGGATACCCCATCGTAGGTGCACCCGTTCTGGACGCACACCGCCCCGGACCACCGGAGAATCTCTGTAGCCCGCAGAGCTTCCACCTCGCAGGCAGTACCCCCAGCGGAGGCCGGACTGATGACGCTGACTCCCATAGTCACCGTCAGATTGGCTCTGTCCACCTTCTCGATGTGCACCGTGGCCACAGTCTCCTGGATTTGAGGAAACTTCTGCCCCGGAAAGGCCACATCCGCCCGGAAGCCGGCCTGACGCAGCCGCCGGAGCACTAGCTCAAGGATCGAATACCCCATGTGTCGTTCACTCCCTTTTCTACGCACAGTCCCCACTGATACAGGGGCTGATTCTGATAATAGTAGGACTCCACCCGGCGGAAAACGTAGCTTTTGCTGCCCAGAGCCAGGGTATCTCCCTCATGGATTTCCGCTCCCACAGGCCCCAGAAACAGGTACTGTCCCCGGGAAACCGCCCCCATGGGAGAGGCCACAGACTCCATGCTCTGCCAGCTTTTGGTGTTCACCGCCTGGAAAAAGCCCCGAACCTTCGCCTGACCCCAGATACCGGTGACGGTCATGTCCGTGCCGTACCGCCTCAGCAGCTCTTCCAGCTCAGCGCGCATCCTCACACCCCCCGGAAGGCAAAGGTTCCCTTGCAATAAGGCCTCAGCAGCTCCAATGCCTGCTCCCGAAGGATTTCCGGCCGCAGCTCCCCGCCCTCAGCGGATTTCAGGGTCAGGTCGCCAGCCCGGAATTCCCGCACAGGCGCCGTGCTCCTGCCCATCTGCCACTGACTCAGAGCGTACAGGCTGGCGGCGGTAACAAAATCCTCCCGGCAGCTTTCCGGGGTGAAGCCCTCCCGGAGCTGGGCGGTCAGAGAACTGACCGCCGTCCGGCACAGAAGGTTCAGAAGCTCATTATCCTGAGTGTCCCCGGCCAGCTGCTGAGCCTGGGCAATCACCTGATCCGTTACCGTCATACGTTCAGGACGCAGCTTGCGCCGTCGCAGATCTTGCCGAAGCCGGAAATGGAGGTGATGGCCGCCCGCTCCAGCTGCCGGTCAATGAGCTTGTCGTATTCCACCAGCACATCTCCGGCTCGCACCAGCTCCAGGGCGTACCGGTTATCCAGGCCGATGATCACGCCGTCCGCCACGGCGGAGGTTCTGTGCAGCTGAGCGCCCAGGGGAGAGGTCAGCTTGCCGGTACCCTGGAAATTCAGGCCGGTCAGCGGATTCTGAAGCTCAGGCACCTTCAGCAGCTTCATCATGGTGCCGGTGGAGCAGAGGATGGTGTTCATGGTGTAAGGATCAAACTGACCCCAGAACTCCACCAGCTGGTCATAGGCCAGCTTCCCCTTGGTGCCGGAAAGAGGCGCGGTACCGATGGTGTACTGGACGGCGGCATTGTCGTTGCCGTCGCCGGAGATCAGCACCTCCACCGCGTCCGCCAGCTGCTGCTTCTGGATGTGAGCGCCGATCTGCCGGAGCATCACGCTGAACAGATCCAGCTTCTGGAACCGCAGAGCCTCATAGGAAGCCACCAGCATTCTGCCCCGCTTGGTCAGGCTCACCAGATGCTCCTTGGTTTTCACCTGGGTCTCAGGAATGGCCGCGCCCTCGGCCACGTCCTTCAGCTCCTTATCCGCGTCGGTGGGATTGGAGTAGATGGAGCGGTAGTCCATGGCGTCGATGACGGTGGTGGTTGCGGTGATGGCAGGCAAAATGTCATTTTCCTCCATACCCTGCCGGACAGTGCGGGCGATGTACTCCGGGAACAGCACCGCGGAATCCATGGTGGCGAAGAACTTCTCCACGGGAGAGGAACCCGCCCCCTTTGCCCGGATGCCGAACCGCTTCAGCTGCCGCTGAAAGGCGTCGGTGCCCTCCAGGGCGGTGCCCCGGTAGTTCTCGCTGGGGTCGAGAGACTCCAGCACCTGGGTAAAGCTCATCCCCGCCTGCCGATACATACCCTTTTCCAGCTTCAGATTGTCGTAACCCATATCATTTCCTCCTAAAATAAAATTGTTAATTGATAAATCTTCCAAAAGAACGCCCCAAGCCTTCCCCTGGGAGGGGAAGGTGGCACGCAGTGCCGGATGAGGTTGCTCTCAATCCTAGATCAAGAACCCACTCTCGATCTCCTCCGCTTTTCCTTTCACCTCCAGCAGCTGGCTCACCATGGGAAGGCTCTCATCCAGCCGTCCCTGCAAGGCATCCTTCAGAGCCAGCAGCTCCTCCGCCCCGGCGGTCTTCGCCAGAGACCGGAGCACCGGCTCGGCAACCCCCAGCTCCAACGCCAGCCCCAGCCGAACCACGCCGTCCTCTAACTCCTTCCGGTAGCGTCTTCCCAGCTCCGCCTCTTTGGTCAACGCCCGATACTCCGCCTGAGCCCCATGTTCCGCCGCCAGTTCCTTCAGGGAAACCGCCGCGCCCATGCCCTTCATGACCCCGGCCTCCCGCTGGGCGGGCACCGCCACAAAGGAAAACTCGTAAGCATCCACCGGCTCCTTGAGAATCACCGCGCAGACCTGCCCATCGTAGCGCTCCCCCTTCACATGCCCGCAAGTTCCGTACTCGCTGCCGCAGACGGAGCACACCGCCTGTGCCATGGCGCAGCCCACGGAAACCTCCTTCTTGATGCCCGCCTCGATGTCCGCAATCAGCTCATCGTTTTTGCCGCCCCGACGGATGTAAGCCCAGGCTCGGATATAGCTTTCGTCCTTTTCCTTCACCACCTGAGTCTCAAAAATCCGGGCTACCTGATTTTCCGTGCTCCACCGATGATCCAGAATTCCCGTTTTCCCGAGAAACAGCTTGGCAAGCCCGGGCAGTGCCCCGGTATCGAACCGCTCCCCGTCCCGGTCAATCCGGTCGTCGCACAGCCGCAGGGAGAAGACATATACCTGCTCCCCGTTCAGCCTGGCCTTTGTCAAGGCATTGATCGCCTCCAACTGCGCCGCGGTGGGTGCCCCGCTGGATACCGTCTCGGCGGCCTTTCTGATTTCCATAAAATCCCTCCTTTAGTTAGGGAAACTCTGAATAAATCGTCCGCGGCTGGATAGCGGATCTTTTGCCCCCAGTCTGCGGTTTGAAAAATGGGAAATATAGCGCAGCCGTTGCCAGCGAAGCTGGCTTACGGATGCGGCATACCCCTTGCGGGTACATACAGTATTCCTCCGTTTTCCAAACCTTGCCTGAGAACAAAATCTCTCGCTCCCAGCTCTTGCCGATTTAATCAGAGCTTCCTTAGTCCTTTCTGCGATAGTGCTCGGCCTGAGCCCGGTACAGCTCTGCCTGAGCCTCCTGGGTGATATCCTGAAGGCTGATGTCGTCCCACTCGATTTTCACCCGGTCGTCCAGTCCCTCCAGAGCCAGGAACATCCGGCAAATCCTGCCCATGGCAGGCTCCACCGCCCGGCGCAAAGCCCACAATTCCGAGGTCAGCAGGTCTGCCTGCTGGGTGCTCATCCGCTCCGTGGTGCTCCAACTGAGCCCTAGCAGGAAGGGCGGCAGGCCGGTTTTCGCCACCAGCTGCTCCAGAATCTGCCGTACCGGCACCTGGGAATCCAGAATCGGCGCTTCCCCACCGATGACCTTGATCTCCACGTCCCCCACTGCCACGAAATCCCGGACGGTACCGTTTTTGTTGTCCTCCATGGCCTT
>CAKTXO010000020.1 GCA_934630985.1 uncultured Oscillospiraceae bacterium
ATGACAAAGACCAGCACCGGGGCGACGCCCTTCAGAGCCCCAACGAACAGGCTGCCGAAGATGCCGATCCAGCCGGCGCCGGGAACCAGAAGCGCAAGCACCGTGCCCAGTGCCAGACCGATGAGAATCCGGACAATCAGGCTGGTATCGTTGTACTTCTTGGAAAAATTGCGGATAAATTGCATGAAAAAACTCCTTCCTATCTCTTTGCGCAGAAAAAACGCGGCTGCCGCGAACCTGCTCATTATAACATAAAACCGCGGAATGTACAGAAGAATTTTCTGTACATTCCGCGGTCGGCAAGAAGAAACAGACGCACCGGTTTATAGCTTTGCCTCAGCCAGATATCTGCTTACGGCATCCTGCCAGTCGGGCAGGGGAGTGAAGCCGTTTTCCGTCAGCTTCCGCTTGTCCAGACGGCTGTTGAAAGGCCGGGCGGCCTTGCTCAGGCCGTACTCGGCGGTGGTCACAGGGATGACCTGGGTGGAAAGACCGTACTGCCGATAGATTTCCCGGCAGAAATCGTACCAGCTGATGTAGCCGCCTTCATTGGTAGCGTGGTAATAGCCGTACTTCTCCGTTTCGCACATGTCAACCAGGAGCCTTGCCAGGTCAAAGGTGTAGGTGGGGGTGCCGATTTGGTCGCAGACCACCCGAACTGCCTGGTGGGTCTTGCCGACTTGAATCATGGTTTTGATAAAATTCTTTCCGTTCAGACCGAAAACCCAGGCAATCCGCACGATGAAATACTTTTCCAGCAGTTCGGATACCGCCAGCTCCCCCTCAAGCTTGGTCTGTCCGTATACGTTCAGAGGCCGATAGTCCTTGCAATCCGGCTCCCAGGGCTGCGTGCCCTGACCGTCGAAGACATAGTCCGTGGACAGGTACAGCAGCTTGCAGTCCAGAGCCTTGCAGGCGGCGGCAACGTTCCGGGTGCCATCGGCATTGACCCGGCGTACCAGAGGGGCTTTGTCGTCATCCTCAGCCATATCCACCGCCGTCCAGGCGGCGCAGTGAACGACCACGTCCGGGCGAACCGCTTCTGCCGTCTGCCGGACGGCTTCGGCATCCGTGATGTCCAGCTGGACATAGGGCATGGCGGTGACCGGAGAGCCGTCACACACGCCGCAATAGCACTCTGCCAGGTCTGAGCCCACCCCCTCGTGACCACGCCGGTGGAGTTCATTCATTACGTCGTGACCCAGCTGACCGTTTACGCCGGTTACCAGAAATTTCATAGTTGATTCAACCTCGTTTCTTCCAATTATATACCCGGCTTACCAATCCGGCAGGCAGGTTTGCGGCCAGCAGGCAGGCCGCACCCTCCCGTTTGACAGCGCTGAAATATCGCCCTTATTCTAGCATATTTCGGAACGCGGCGCAAGCGGTTTTCCGAAGGGAAGCGGACGGTCAGTTCTCCGCAATTTCAAAGCCGGTTTCCAGGGCTTCGGAGCTCATGCAGTAGTATTCTCCCTCCGGAATCCGGACGACAATCTGATCTTCCACCACTTCCACGATCTCCAGAACAGTTCCTGCCTTTAATTCCACATCCTCTGCCTGAATGTCACAGATCGCGCGAATTTTCTTCATAGTCAGCCTCCCAAGCATTGCTCCGTACACACCGAGGGCGGTGCGTTCCGGGCCCTCTTCATGATATGGCCTTTCAACGCCAAAGTCAACCGTCTTTCGGAAAGGAAAATCATCAAAAGGCTTCCCGCAGGGATGGGATACGAAAATTTCTCCGTTTGTGGGGATTGCCTATTGACAAGGAAATATCCATGATGTATAGTATCGATAAACAGATATCGGTATACGATTACTGATTAAAAGGAAAAGGATGGCTAACTATGGAAAAACAATACGCTCCCGTCACCAACCCTCAGGAACTGACAGATGCCCTTTCCCGGTGCCGTGCCGCCCAGAAGAAGTATGCCGAATACACCCAGGAGCAGGTGGATAAGATTTTTCTGGCCGCTGCCACTGCCGCCAATCAGCTGCGGATTCCCTTGGCCAAGCTTGCCGTAGAGGAAACCGGCATGGGCGTAGTGGAGGACAAGGTCATCAAGAACCACTTCGCCTCCGAGTACATCTATAATGCTTACCGGGATACCAAGACCTGCGGCATCATCGAAGAGGACACCGCCTACGGCATCCAGCGGATCGCCGAGCCCATCGGTGTCATCGCCGCGGTGATTCCCACCACCAATCCCACCTCTACCGCCATTTTCAAGGCTTTGATCTGCCTGAAGACCCGCAACGGCATTCTCATCAGCCCCCACCCCAGAGCCAAGAGCTGCACCATCGCGGCGGCAAAGGCCGTCCTGGAGGCGGCGGTGGCAGCGGGCGCTCCCGAGGACATCATCGGCTGGATTGACCAGCCCAGCCTGGAGCTGACCAATCAGCTGATGGGGCAGGCCGACCTGATTCTCGCCACCGGCGGCCCCGGCATGGTGAAAGCCGCCTATTCCTCCGGAAAGCCTGCCCTGGGCGTTGGCCCCGGCAACACCCCTGCCGTCATTGACGACACCGCGGACATTCTGCTGGCGGTTTCCTCCGTCATCCACTCCAAGACCTTCGACAACGGTATGATCTGCGCCTCCGAGCAGAGCGTGGTGGTGCTGGATGGGGTTTATGAGGCCGTGAAGGCCGAATTCGTCCGCCGGGGCTGCTATATTCTGAATGCGGATGAGGCGCAGAAGGTTCGGGATACCATCCTTCCCGGCGGCAGTCTGAACGCGAAAATTGTGGGTCAGCCGGCGGTTAGAATTGCCGAAATGGCTGGAATCCAGGTGCCGGAGAAGACCAAAATCCTCATCGGCGAAGTGGAATCCACCGACCTGAGCGAAGCTTTCGCCCATGAGAAGCTCTCTCCCGTGCTGGCCATGTACCGGGCTTCCGATTTTGCCGATGCCCTGGAAAAGGCGGAGACCCTGGTTCGGGACGGCGGCTTCGGCCACACCGCCTCCATCTACCTGGACGAGGTGAACTGCCCGGAGAAGCTGGATGCCTTTGCCCACACCATGAAGGCCTGTCGGATCCTGGTGAACACCCCCTCCTCCCAGGGCGGTATCGGCGACCTGTACAACTTCAAGCTGGCCCCCTCCCTGACCCTGGGCTGCGGCAGCTGGGGCGGCAACTCCGTGTCGGAGAATGTGGGAGTCAAGCACCTGCTGAACATCAAAACCGTTGCCATCCGGAGGGAGAATATGCTGTGGTTCCGTGCGCCTGAAAAGGTTTATTTCAAGAAGGGCTGCCTGCCCGTTGCTTTGTCCGAGATGAAAGAGCACAAGAAGGCCTTCATCGTCACCGATTCCTTCCTGTATCAGAACGGCTACACGAAGCCCATTGAGCAGAAGCTGGACGAAATGGGCGTGCGCCATACCACCTTCTACAATGTAGCTCCCGATCCCACCCTGGCCTGCGCCCGGGAGGGCGCGGCTCAGATGACCGCCTTCCAGCCTGACCTGATTCTCGCCATCGGCGGCGGCTCCGCCATGGACGCAGGCAAGATCATGTGGGTGCTCTACGAGCATCCCGAGGCGGACTTCCAGGATATGGCCATGCGGTTCTGCGACATCCGCAAGCGTGTGTATACCTTCCCCAAGATGGGCGAAAAGGCCTACTTTGTGGCAATCCCCACCTCCGCCGGTACCGGCTCCGAGGTGACCCCCTTCGCCGTCATCACCGATGAGCAGACCGGGGTCAAGTATCCGCTGGCGGACTATGAGCTGCTGCCCAAGATGTCCATCGTGGACGCGGACATGATGATGAACGCCCCCAGAGGCCTCACCGCCGCCTCCGGTATTGATGCCGTGACCCACGCCCTGGAGGCCTACGCCTCCGTCATGGCTACCGACTACACCGACGGCCTGGCTCTGCGGAGCCTGAAGCTGATCTTCGAGAATCTGCCCAAGGCCTACTTGGACGGCGCTAAGGAACCCCGTGCCCGGGAGAACATGGCTCACGCCGCCTGCATGGCCGGTATGGCCTTCGCCAACGCCTTCCTGGGTGTGTGCCACTCCATGGCCCACAAGCTGGGTGCCTTCCATCATCTGCCCCACGGCGTGGCCAACGCTCTGATGATCGATGAGGTTCTGCGCTTCAACGCCGCCGAGGTTCCTGTGAAAATGGGCACCTTCCCCCAGTACGACCATCCCCACACTCTGGCAAGATATGCCGAGGTTGCGGATTATCTGAAGCTGGGAGGCACCACGGACGAGGAGAAGCTGGAGAACCTGATTGCCGCCATCGATACGCTGAAGGAGAAGGTGGGCATCAAGAAGACCATCCGGGACTACGGTATCGACGAGCAGGACTTCCTGAACCGGCTGGATGCCATGGTGGAGCAGGCCTTCGACGACCAGTGCACCGGCGCCAACCCCCGGTACCCCCTGATGAGCGAAATCCGGCAGATGTACCTGAACGCCTACTACGGCACCCACGAAACCGTGTAAAAAAAAGACAAGGAAGGAGATGGCCAAACGGCCATCTCCTTCCTTGTCTTTGCGGTATTAGCCGTTCCGATAGGCTCTCACGATTGCCCCGTCTCTGCACACGAAGATATCCAGCCGCCATGCACCCTGGAACGTCTTGTACAGAGTGGGGTTTTTCTTCGTGGTGAAGCCGGACAAATCCCAATTTTCCAGATTCTGTCAGGAGGTGAAGGATAACAGGAAAATTGCAGGTGTTTTTAAGGTTATCATTAGGGTCTATCTGAAAACCGTCAACACGCCCAAACAGCGGGTCTTTTCCACCTGCTGGGCACCATTTTTTCTTGCAATACGCAGAGTATTCCTGCAAAAAAATGGCTTCATCAGGCGGAAAATCCCTCGCCGTTGGTCATATTCCCGGTTTTCAGATAGACCCTAGTATGGAATCTGCTCCGGGAACCATTATACCGTTGATGCCGCTGATGGAAAAGAATCGGAGAGACATGGCATACAAAATAAAGAGGCTGCTGCAAATGACATTGCAGCAGCCTTGTGGCTCTTGAAAATGAGGGGGGTTTCCAAGATAGATGTCCCCGGAAGCAATTGCTTCCGGGGACAGTTGCTTTGCGGGATTAACAGGCACCGGGAAGCGTGGAGGACTCCCGGATAATCAGCTCTGTATCCAGCAGGGTTTTTTTATTGGGCAGACTGGGGTCGCTGATTTTCTCAAACAGTGCCTCCGCAGACAGATAGCCAAGCTGAAGCCGGGGCTGACGAACACTGGAAATGGAAGGGGTCATGTTTTTACTGATATCCAAATTGTCAAAACTGACCAGAGCTATATCCTCCGGCACCTGCTTGTTCAGCAGGTGGCAGGCTCGGACAATGGGCATGGCAAAAACATCCGAGGAGCAGAATACGGCATCCGGCGCCACAGGCTGTTTCAGCAACTGCATCATGGCGGAAAGGGCATAGTCTGCGGTAATATCCGGAAGGTGGACAACATAGCTTTCGTCGTAGGCGATTCCGGCATCTTCCAGGGCGGCACGGTAACCGGCCAGACGCCCCCGGGAGTAGCCATAGCGGGCAGGACCGTTCAGAATGGCAATTCGTCTGCGCCCCAAGCGAATCAGATGATTGACGGCGTTTCTGGCAGCGGAAAAATTGTCGATGCTGACGTAGGGAGTGTCTACCGCATCGTTGAATTCCGAGCACTGAACCAGGGGTACTGCCGCGGCAAGGCGGCGGCAGATAGAAGTTTCGATGTGATTCAGAGTGATAAAACCGGCAGCGTGGTAACGGCTGATTAGGGATTCCAGAAAGCTGATAGAGCTTTCGTTGATATGACCCTCGTGAATCAGCAAATCATAGCCATGTTCCCGGACACTGGTGCGAGCACCCTTGATAATTTCATCATAAAAGGGGTTGGACAGGGAAGGAAGCGTAATAAAAATAGGGCCATGTCCGACAGCTGCGCTGCCGGGGGAGGCGGCACCTTCTACGGGAGGAAGTTCGTAGCCCAGAGCGTCAATCGCTTTCATCACTCGTTCAAAGGTCTCTCCCTTCACCAGATTCCGACGATTCAAAACCCGGGATACGGTTGCCGGGGAAACACCGGCGTATTCGGCCAGATCGCCGACCGTGATTTTCTTTTCCTTCTTATTATCCATATGGCTCACCGTCATCTTTCATTGGACTGTTTTGGAAAATGATTTCTTTCATTACTATTTCATATTGCCATTGTAACATATCCCCGGAGAATGTCAATAGGAATAAGCCTATTTTTCAGAAAATACTGAAAAGTTTTCAATTGATATGGTAATAGTGCACAATTCTGAAGAGGGAGTACTGTTTATAAGGTAGAAACAACGGAGAGCATATTGACATTCATTTCAGAAAATGATATAAGATTTTCAGAAACGAAGCCCGGAACGAATGAAAGAATCAGCCGACTTTTCATATCAAGGGCTTTCGTTACGGAAAAACAACAGATAATAAATGGAGGAAAAACAAATGAAAAAAGCATTGGCACTGGTTCTGGCTTGTGTAATGGTGTTCGGCCTGGCAGCCTGCGGCACCAAGGCTCCCACAAGCACTACTTCTGAAGTCACAGCGGCAGCGGCTTCTCAGCCCGCGGCAAGCGACAACGTCAAGCACTACAAGTTTGGCTATGCCTTCGCCAACATGGACGAAAATAACATGCGCACTCTGAAGGGTCTTCAGATGTACGCTGAGGAGCTGAACGCCACCGGCGAATATGACATCGAACTGATCTATACCGATTCCCAGGCGAACGTGGATAAGCAGATTACCGACGTGGAGTCCCTGATTGCCCAGTCTCCTGACCTGATCATGGTTTCCGCCGTTGACGTGGTCGGTTCCGTTCCCGCTCTGCAGGCCGTTAAGAACGCCGGTATCATCACTGTGGATGACCGGGGCTGCCAGGATGACTGTATCGACAACAAGTTCACCGGCTTCGACGAGGACACCATTGGCGGCCGCCTTCAGGAGGCGATGAAGGCTTACCTGGATGAGCATCCGGATGTGAACATCAAGGCCGGCGGCATTTACGGCCAGGCTTCCCAGTCCGAGCAGCTGAAGCGGGTGGATTATCTGAAGGCTCTGGCCGAGGAGATGCCCGACCGTATCGAGATTCTGCAGACCCAGTACTGTGACTGGTCTACCGACCGTGCCACCTCCACCGTTGAGGACTGGCTGCTGCGTTATCCCGAGATGAACGCCATTTTCACCGCCTCCGACGATATGGGTCTGGGTGCCTGCAATGCCCTGAAGGCCTCCGGCAAAAAAGATGTTCTGGTCACCGCCGTTGATGGCACCAAGATCGGCATTCAGCTGGCGCAGGAGGGTGAGGAGTACTTCATCACCATTGGAGCCAACCAGGAGCAGATTACCCGCCATATGATGGACTTCTGGATCTCCCTGGCAGACGGCAGCTACACCGGCGGCTATGAGTACAAGTGCCCCGGCGAGTGCTTCACCATCGTTACCCCCGACAACGTGGATACCGTTGACCTGGGTGCCATCTAAATAATTACGCGCAGCTTCGAATTCATTGGAAAAACGGGGGGCAGGTGAGTGCCTGCCCCCATTCAACAGGAAAGGACAGAACTTCATGAGCGAAGAAATCATTTTGAAAATGGAAGGCATCACAAAGCTTTTTCCCGGTGTTCGCGCTCTGGATGCAGTCCAGCTTGAGCTTCGGAAAGGCGAGGTGCACGCGGTTATCGGTGAGAACGGCGCGGGAAAGTCCACCCTTATGAAGGTTCTGCTGGGTATTTACAAGCCGGACGGCGGTACTATTACTTATAAAGGAAAGCCGGTACAGTTTACCAGCCCCCTGGATGCACTGGCTGCCGGCATTGCCATGATCCATCAGGAAATCAGCCTGATTCCTACCATGGACGTGGCGGAGAATATCTGGCTTGGTCGGGAAAAGCTGACCATGCGCCACGGCCTGATCAGTCCGGAAGGCCGTTTTGCAAAAACGGAAGAGATTCTGAAGCAGCTGAATATTAATCTGAATCCCCGCGCCATTGTCCGGGATTTGTCCGTGGCGGACATGCAGATGGTAGAGCTGGCTCGGGCTGCTTCCTATAATGCGGACGTTATTATTATGGATGAGCCTACCTCAGCTTTGGCGAACGAGGAGATTCAGACTCTGTACCGGGTGGTACGGGATCTGAAGGAACAGGGAAAATCCATTATTTTCATCTCACATAAACTGGAAGAAATCTACGATATCTGTGATCGTGTTTCCATATACCGGGACGGCCACTATGTGAGTACCCGGGATTGCAGCGACCTACCCATGCGGGAGCTTGTGACCATGATCGTTGGGCGGGAGATGACCCAGCAGTTTCCGAAGCTTCCGGCGAAGATTGGCGACGTGGTCATGGAAGTGCGCAACTTCAACAGTCTGGGCGTTTTTAAGGACGTGAACTTCTCCGTCCGTAAGGGCGAGATTTTAGGCATCTGCGGTCTGGTAGGCGCCGGACGCAGCGAAATTGCCAGGGCGATTTTCGGCGCGGATCCCAAGGATTCCGGCGAAATTTATATCGACGGGAAAAAAATCAGTATCCACAATACTCGGGACGCCCTTCGGGCAGGTATCTCCATGCTGACGGAGGATCGGATGCGTACCGGCTCCATTTACACCATGTCGGTCAAGGGCAATACCACCATTGCTGCCTTTGACAAATTCTGCAACAAGCTGGGACTGATTGACAAGAACAAGGAAAACTCCGCCTTCGAGGAAAGCCGGGGCACTATGGAGGTCAAATGTGCTTCCGAGAATCAGCTTATCAGCGAGCTGTCCGGCGGCAACCAGCAGAAGGTGCTCATCGGCCGGTGGCTGATGACCCATCCCAAGGTGCTGATTGTGGACGAGCCTACCCGGGGAATTGATGTTGGTTCCAAATCTGAAATACACCGGGTAATCAGCCGCCTGGCTAGCGAGGGCATGGCGGTGGTCATGATTTCCTCCGAAATGGCGGAGATTCTCGGCATGAGCGACCGAATTCTGGTTGTCCGACATGGTCAAATTGTTCACGAGTGCGACCGGAAGGATGCCACTCAGGAGAAGCTGATTACCTACGCCTTCGGTGCCGCTCAGGATACCCAGAAGGTTTGACATTGATTAAAGGAGATATTGAAGATGGCTAAGGAAAATACAAAGAAGATTTCTTTCTTTGAGTCGCCTTTTGGCAAATTTCTGATGAATAACAAGGCCGCCGCGATTTTTGTGGTCATGTCCCTGATTGTGGCAAGCCTGTCCGAGGTGTTTCTGACCCCCGGCAATCTGCTGAACCTCACCCGTCAGGTGGCTTACAGCGTTACCCTTTCTGCGGGCTATACCCTGCTCTTGAGCTCCGGCAATTTTGACCTATCCATCGGTTGCATGGTGGGTCTGGTGGGCGTGGCTATGGGTAAACTGTTGGCCTTAGGGACACCTATTCCTGTGGTTATTCTGGCAGGCATTCTCTTCGGTGCGCTGCTGGGTGCGCTGAACTGTATGGTAATCAATGCATTCTCCCTGCCGCCCTTCATCGCCACCCTGGCCACCATGTCCATTTACAAGGGCGCAACCTACATCTGGACAAAAATGGTGCCCATTTCCAATTTGCCCAAGGAGTTTGTGGTCATCGGCCAGGGCTATACCATGGGCATTCCCAACCAGGTGTACATTATGCTGATCATGTGCCTGATTATGGGCTTCATCCTGTATAAGACCCGCTTTGGCCGGTACTCCCTGGCCATGGGCGGCAACCGGGAGGCTGCCCGGCTGGCCGGTATTAACGTTACCCGGTTGAGCACCGCCATTTACGCCATCATGGGTGTGTATGTGGCCGTGGCGGCCATTATGATTACGGCTCGTTCCGCTTCTGCCCAGGTCACTGCCGGTCAGAACACAGAAATGGATGCCATTGCGGCTGTCGTGGTCGGCGGAACGCCCATGTCCGGCGGCTCCGCAAACATCATCGGCACCGTCTTTGGCTGCCTGATCGTGGGCGTTATCAACAATGGCCTGAACCTGATGGGCGTGGATGCCAACTGGCAGCTGGTTGCCAAGGGCGTGATGATTCTGTTCGCAATGATCCTGGATGTGATTTCTAGCCGGATTGCCCTGACCATGTCCAAGCGGGAGATGGCCAACAAAAAGTAAGCTCGAAAGGAAAAAATATGAAAAAAAGAGTTGCTGTGATTGCTGCCGGTTTTACCGGCCAGCAGCATATTGAGGCCATCCGTCGGATCCCCGGCTGTGAGGTAGTTGCCCTGGTGGACGCCAATGCAGAGGCGCTGAAAACAAAGGCGGAGACCCTGGGCGTGGAGAAGACCTATACAGATTACAAGCAGATGATTCGGGAGGTGCATCCGGACGTAGTGCACAACTGCACCCCAAACGGTATGCACTATGAGCTGAACAAGTACATCCTGGAGCAGGGGATTCACGTTTACTGCGAAAAGCCTCTGGCCATCACTGTGGAGCAGGGCGAGGAGCTTGCGCGCATTGCTCGGGAGAAGAAGGTGGCTGCCGGCGTGAATTTCAACTACCGGAACAATGCCATGGTGCAGGAAATGCGGGAACGGGTGGCCAACGGCTCCGTAGGACGGGTGTTCCACGTTACCGGCCAGTATATCCAGGACTGGATGATGCTGGATACGGACTATAACTGGCGCCTGACTGCGGATATGGGCGGTGCGTCCCGTACCATTGCGGACATTGGCAGCCACTGGTTTGACACCGTCCAGTGTGCCATGGGGCAGAAGATTACCGCTGTCCGGGCGGAGATTCTGACGGTACACCCCTTCCGGAAAAAGCCGGCCCGGGAGGTGGAGACCTTCGCCAGAACCGGCGGAGACGACTATGAGCTGGTGCCAATCGATTCCGAGGACGCGGCCTTTGTGACGGTGCGTTTTGCCGATGGCACCCTGGGTACGGTGAATCTGTCCCAGGTCAGCGGCGGTCATCTGAATGACTTCCGGGTGGAGATTGCCGGAGAGCACTGTTCCTTAGAGTGGCAGCAGGAACGCTGCGATACGCTGATTGTTGGCACACGGGAATCAGGCATTCAGATTCTTCGAACCGCTCCCGGCGCGATGACCGGTGCGGCCAACCGGTATACTCGTCTTCCCGGTGGCCATCCTGACGGTTGGGCAGATGCCCTGCGCAATGCCATTACGGAGTTCTATACCTCCATCGATAACGGAACCTATGCCCAGACCGGCATGACCTACGCGACCTTTGCGGATGGCGTTCGGATCATGAAGATTGTGGACGCCTGTATGCGCAGTGCCAAAACCGGTCAATGGGTAGAAGTTGACCAGTAAAGGAGAGAAAAAATATGAAACTAGGTGTACTTACCGTCCCCCTGTATTCTATGGATCTGAAATCCTGTCTGGCTTATCTGAAAGGCCTGGGCGTGCAGAGCGTGGAATTGGGCTGCGGCGGAAATCCCGGCACTGGCCATTGTGACGCCAAAGAGCTGCTGAGCGATCGAACCAAGCTTTCTGAATTTAAGCAGATTATTGCGGAATCTGGTTTGGAGATCAGTGCTTTCTCGGCTCACGGAAACGGCGTCCATCCGGATCCGGAGGTTGCCCGAAAGGACACGGAGGATCTGGAAAATGCCATTTGCCTGGCTCAGGAAATGGGCGTAGGTGTAGTGAATACTTTTTCTGGCTGCCCCGGCGACAGTGAAGGTTCCCGGTATCCAAACTGGGTTACTTGCGCCTGGCCGGAGGATTATCTGAAGGTGCTGGATTACCAGTGGAACGAAAAGCTCCTGCCCTACTGGCACAAGGAGGGAAAGTTTGCCGAGTCCCATGGGGTTAAGGTGGCATTTGAGATGCACCCGGGCTTCTGCGTGTATAATACGGAAACCATGCGACGTATCAATCGGGAGATCGGTTCAAGTGTGGGTGCCAATTTTGACCCCAGTCATCTGGTATGGCAGGGCATGGATCCGGTGGCTGCTATCCGGGAGCTGACCGGAATCATCTACAACGTCCATGCCAAGGACTGTCGGGTGGACTCCCTGAATACCGGAAAAATCGGTGTGCTGGATACCAAGCATTACAGTGACGAGCGTCACCGAGCCTGGATTTTCCGTACAGTTGGTTATGGTCACAACAGCCAGTATTGGCGAGACATTGTTTCGGAACTTCGTCTGGCAGGATTTGATGGCTCCATGGCTATCGAGCACGAGGATAGCCTGATGAGTGTTCGGGAGGGCCTGGAGAAGGCTGTGGCATTTATGAGGGATGTGCTGATTTTTGAGTCTGCCGCTGAAATGTGGTGGGCGTAAGACAGGGAGGAATTGCTATGAAATTTGTGGAAATCGGTCATATTGCCCTGCGGGCGAAGAATATGGAGGCCATGGAGAAATTTTACACCCAGGTGCTGGGTTTTGAGAAGGCCTTTGACCTGCTGACTCCGGAGGGGAAGGTTTGGATTACTTATTTCCGGATGCCCGGAGGCCAGTTCGTGGAGGTGTTTCCGAGCCAGGAGCTGCCTGGCTTCGATGTGAAAGACGACGGCTATGACGGAAAGAACATTCAGAATCGGCGCTCTCACTTCCACGCCTGCTTTGAAATCGATGCCCGCCATGAAGCCTACCGGGATATGGCGGCGAAACAAGTGCCGATCACCTACACGGCTAACGACAGTGTTGGAATGTGCGGTAGCTGGTGCTCCTTTATCGAAGACCCGGAGGGCAACCAGTGGGAGCTGATGGAGTTCTCTCCCATCAGCCGCCAATTGGGCGATCAGATGGACAATATGACCTATAACGGCTGAGAAAGGAGCGATTTACCATGCTGAATTACCTGAAGGGGCTTACCCATGTAACCTTTACCTGCAAGGACTTTCCTGCGATGCGTTCTTTTTATCGAGATACCCTGGGGCTGAAAGAGGTCTTTGTCCTTCCTTATAATGATGCAATTTTGAAGGGTTTTGTGGAAAACGGCTATGATATTACCGGACTGCACAGCGGTGATGTGTGGATTGTCTATCTGGAGGTCGCGCCCAGACAATTTGTAGAACTGTTCAATCTGCCCTACAATGGGAAAAACGACACCAAAAATCAGGGCTTCCATCACTTCTGTCTGCGGGTTGAGAACATTGTGGCGGCAGCCCGGGAGCTGGAGGGCAAGGGAATCCGGTTGTGGAATGGGCCAGCGTGGCTGAACAACCCCATCGAAGGCGCCTATCCCGAACATCCCATTGAGGCCGGCCGCCAGGGTCAGTGCGGTTCCCTGGCCTTCTACATCCAGGATCCTGAGGGCAACGAGATCGAGATTATGCAGTATACCGCCGACTCCCTCCAGGCTAAGCACCGGGCGTAAGGGGGGCGAATATCTATGAAGTTCGGCTATCAGCTGTTTTCGGCTCTATCCCTGTGCCAGAGCAAGGAGGGGCTGATCTCTACCATGGAAAAGCTTTCCCAGCTGGGCTATGACGGCGTGGAGTTTTTCTCCTACGCAGGCATTCCGGCGGAGGAAATGAAGGCGCTGCTGGAGCGGCTGCACCTGAAGGGCTTTAACTCTCATGTGCAGCTGGAACGGTGGGAAAAGGATCCGGAGGGGGAGGTGCGTTATGCTGCGCAGGCCGGGATTCCCTGCCTGACCATTCCCTGGATGCCTCCGGAAATGCGCAATGCGGAAGGCTACGCCAAAATCAAGGCCATGATCCCGAAGCTTCTGTCCCTGTGCAAGAAGTGTGGTATCACCTTGATTTATCACAACCATCACTTTGAATTCGACAGGACCCCGGACGGCCGGTATGTTCTGGAAGATATTCTGTCCGTAGACCCGGCTCTGAGCCTGGAACTGGATACCTTCTGGGCACATTACGCCGGGATTGACCCAGCGGCTTACATGGAATCTCAGAAGAAGCGGATGAAGCTGATCCACATCAAGGATTATCTGGCTTTGGACGGCGGCCCGGTGGCGGGCGGGCTGGAAATGCCTACCTTCTGCGCCATCGGCGCCGGAAAAATGAACAATCAGCCCATCGTCGATTGGGCAGAGGCCAATGATATTCCTTGGATCTGCGTGGAGCAAGACAATAGCCAGATACCCGAGTTGGAAGCCGCTGCGCTTTCTATCCGGGCACTGAAGGCCATGGCCTGAGCCTATGAAAAAGGCGGAAATTTTTGCGAAACAGGAGAAGATGCTCCGGTTTCCGCGGCTCACAAACAGTGATGGCTTTGCGCTGGGCTGCTTTCTGGCGGACTATGCCCGAGAACAGGGCCTGCGGACAGTACTCAGCGTGAAGCGGCTGGATGGGCTGACCCTATTCCAGTTTGCTACCGACGGCGCAGAGCAGCTGAACGCCCACTGGGCGGAAATGAAGTCCCAGACCGTCCGGGTATTCGGGAAGAGCTCCATGCGGTCAGCCTTTGAGGCTGACCAGACCGGACAGACTGTGGAGGCTCATGGATTGCAGGATCGGTGCCGGTTTGCGCCGGGTGGCTTTCCCATTCGACTGGTGGATGGAACCTTGGCAGGAGCGGTGGCGGTATCCGGCGTGGATATGGAAGAACACGATCTGCTGGTCACCTTGCTGGCGCGGTATTTGAAAATCCCCAATGTCCCGCTGCTGTCTCAGGCAGAAGAATGAGAAAGGAAGTACACCAATGGCAGTTATGAAAAATCCACTGGATCTAAACGGTTTTATTCAGATTGCGATTATTGTGGAGAATATTGATAAAGCAAGGAAAGAATGGGCGGAGCTTTTGGGCGTTCCCGTTCCGGAAATTGTGGATCAGCCCAAACCTCAAGGTTCCATTCCGGGTCTAAGCTATCGGGGAAAGGAAGCAAGCTATGGCCTGAAGCTGGCCGTCATTCATGCGCCTCAGGGCTTTATCATTGAGCTGCATCAGATGACCGACGACTGCGACAGCACCTTCCGGGAGTTTGTGCGCAAGCACGGCTATGGGGTTCATCACCTGGGCTTCAAAGTAGGTGACCGTCGGGACGCCGTGGTAGAGGAGCTGGAGCAGAGAGGCTATGAGATGCGCACCGTGGGCATTTACCCGGACGGCAGCTGGACGGTTGCGGATACCGAGGATGTGCTTGGTGTCAATCTGAATATCAAACCCCATCTGTAAGGAGGAAACGTGATGTCTTTCTTGGAACAATGCAGAAACCGGGCGCAAAACTGTACGATTCATATCTATGACCTGGAAACCGGAACCATCGAGGATGTTTGCAGCTTCTCCCAGGTGGTGGAGGCTCCCAATTGGTCTAAGGATGGTAAGTATCTGGTCTATAACAGCATGGGAAAGCTCTATCGGCTAGATCTTGCCACCCGGCAGAGCACACTGATCCCTACCGGCGTTGCCGATACCTGCAACAACGACCATGTGCTGAATCCCGACGGCACCGGCCTGGCCTGCTCCAGCGGCCGCCAGGATGATGATACCTCAAATATTTTTCTGGTGGATTATGCTACCGGCGAGGCAAAGTGCGTGGTGAGCAAAAACCTGAGCTATCTGCATGGCTGGTCTCCGGACGGAAAGACCTTGGCCTTCTGCGCCGGTCGCCCCTATGGCGAGAGTATGGAGTGGGATATCTACACCGTTCCGGTGAGTGGCGGTCAGGAAACCCGACTGACCAACGCTCCCGGTTTGAACGACGGCCCGGAATACTCCCCAGATGGCAAAAAAATCTGGTTTAACTCTGTGCGTACCGGCACCATGCAGGTATACGTCATGGATGCAGACGGCGGTAATCAGACCCAGATGACCTTTGATGAGGAATGGTACGCCTGGTTCCCTCATATTTCCCCGGACAACCAGAAGGTCGTGTATGTGGTCTATCACAAGGGTGATTTGGAGCCCGGACAGCACCTGCCAGATAAGAATGTGGAGATACGGATGATTTCTGCCCAGGGTGGCGAGCCTGTGACCTTGGTGAAGCTTTTTGGCGGTCAGGGCACCATGAATGTGAACAGCTGGTCTCCGGACAGTAAGAAATTCGCCTATGTCAGTTTTCGGCTCTAATCGGCAGCCCGGGAGATACTATGCGAAAAATACGACTTGGTATTTGCGGAACGGGGCTGTGTGCCCAGCGATTCCATCTGCCTGCCCTGAAAAAGACTCTGGATATCTTTGAACCGGCGGCAGTGTGCAGCTCACGGATGGAAAAATGTACGCAATTTGAGAAGATGTTGGGTATTCCGATGACTGCTTACACGGACTGGAAGACCATGGTCGCTGCTCCGGAGGTGGATGCAATTCTGTGCTCCTATCCCTATTTCCTGTCCGAGGAAATTATTGGGGAGTGTGTGCGTCAGGGAAAACACCTGTTGATTGAGAAGCCTCTGTGCGACAACACCGCCTCTGCTAGACGTTTGGCAGCGCTGGAATTGAAAAAAACGACAGTGGGCGTGGCGGAAAACTGGATCTATTTCCCGGCTGTGCAGGAGGCAAAACGGGTATTGGAATCCGGAGAAATCGGCCAGCTGCGTGCTGTCTATATCAGCTCTCTCTATGAGATAGAGCTGGACAGCGATTGGCTGACAAAAACCACTTGGCGCAAGAATGCCAAAGGGGGAATGGTTCTGGATCGCGCCATCCATCAGGTTGCCTTTGAACGGGCAGTTGTAGGCGGCGTGACAGAGGCCTGTGGCCTGACTCAATGCACACGTCCTGTGCTGGGAGAGGTAGATACCTTATTCACGGTATTCCGCCATGAAGACGGTGTCATCGGCAGTCTGAACGTCTGCGCGTCCGCCGGAAACCTGGATACCGACCATGCAATGGCCTTTATCGGTACGGAAGGAACACTGAAAATCGGCGGTTTCATGACGGATTTTACGATCCATGGCAAAAATGGCGACCGAACCTATCAGGTGGACAACGGCGACGGCGGCTATGAAGCGGAGCTTCGGGATTTCCATCGGGCAATCCTGGAAGGCAAACAGCCGGAGAGCTCCCTGCGAAAGGCGGCTAAGGATGTTCTTGCTGTTTTAGCACCTTTGGAGCAGCCAGGCACCTGGCTAAGGCTGGAGAAATGACTCTATGATGGACTTAAAATCATCTCTGCGCATGTTGGGCGGTGGATATCTTATTTACATTGCCTGGCAGCTTCTGACGGCATCTACCGCAACCCTGATTCAGAAGACCGTGGGCGGAGGACTAGGGCTGTGCGGAATTGGTATACTTGCCTATGGCGTCATTGGCCTATGGCGCAGCTACAAGCCGTCTACCCTTGACCAATCCGAATAAGGACGGTAAAATAAAGGGGAAATTCATAGAAAGGCGGAGATAATATGGCAAGGGTCCCATGGCTGGAATGGCTTAGCGCGGCTCAGCGCCGCAGACGGGAGAAGCAGACCCGGGCGCAGCTGCTTCCGGGAGGCGAACGCCAGAGAACAGCGGAGCTTATGCTTTTGCGGGAATTGTTTCCCGGAAAGACGGAGGATAAGACGCTGCTGTTTCAGTTGTTTCAGGCACGCACCTGCCTAAATCCCCAAGAGACCGATCTGACCCGAGAGGAACGGGAGGACGCACTGCTCAGATGGAAAGCCAGCTCTTTGAGCCGCCAATTTACGCCCCGGGAGCAAAGTCTAATCCTGGCACTGGCAGATCTGACTCGGACGCCATCTGCGGAGCCGACCTTAGACGCAATTCGTGCCCGGGCAAAAGAACTGGAGGAAAACCCATTGGCTGTTTTTAATTGATCATCCCCTTTTTTGTGATGCAAGGAGCTGCTCCAGAATCTGCTTGGGCTCCACGGCGGAGCAGCCGTCTGGAGCTGGAGGGCTATGTTCAGTCCCTTTCCTGAAAAAATGGGGAATAGCCGGTTTGCCCCCAAATAAAAAAACGTGAGAATCTGCCGCCTGCCGCTTTTTGCGGTCTTGCGAAAAGCAAAGAAAAATGTTAAACTAGGCAAAAAGGAGGCGGGCGCAAATGACAGAACTGGAAATCATGCAGCGGGCGAAGATGTATCTGGACAAGCTGGCTCAGGGAATCGACCCCATTACGGATACGGAGGTGGCCGAGGACTCGGTGCTCAACAACGTCCGGTTGGCTCGGTGCTTTTTCTATGTGTCCGGGGTGCTGGAGCAGGTGATTGCCAACGGCGGCAAGGTGAATAAGTCCGCCAAGGGGGATTTTTACATCACCGAGGAGGAGCTTCGCCGGGTGCAGCTATCCCAGGAGCCAATTCTCATCAGCCAGCTCATTGAGCAGGTGATGAATGCCATCGGGGACACGGAACGGAAGCGGCTCAGCCACACGACCATCACAAACTGGCTGATCGTGAAGGGGTTTTTACAGAAACAGGAAAGCCCGGACGGAAAATCCAAGCGTCTGCCCACTCCGGCGGGGGAGCAGCTGGGGCTGACGGTGCGAACCCGGGAGGGTCAGTACGGCACCTACCAGGCGGTTTACTACTCTCAGGGCGCCCAGCAGTTCATCCTGGATCATTTGCAGGACATCCTGCGCCCGGGAAGGTAAAGGGATATATGGGAAAGAGCTGCCGCAAGCTGTTTTGCCGGCAGCTCTTTTTTGCTGTGCGTATGCGCCTTCATAGCGCAAATCGGTGATGCGGCGGCAAGATGACTTCCTTT
Source organism: uncultured Oscillospiraceae bacterium (assembly GCA_934630985.1). Classification (GTDB taxonomy): domain Bacteria; phylum Bacillota; class Clostridia; order Oscillospirales; family Oscillospiraceae; genus Faecousia. The sequence goes on from CAKTXO010000020.1 coordinate 18,529, forward strand.
GCGTATAGCAAAGCCGAACAAAGCACAGCTCGGCTTTGGGTAAGATAACGGTAGATTTTTTTCGATGAAGGGGATATAATGGCGGCAGGGAACGAGAAAACCCCCAAGGAGGTGGCAGAAGATGACCGATTTTCAGCGCTACATATCCCCGCTGGGCGGGATGCTGCTGGCGGCGGAGGAAAGTGAGATAGTCGGTATCTGGTTTGCGGGACAGAAATACTTTCCAACCGGTCTGACGTCGGATTGGACAGAACGGGAAACCCCGGTTCTTTTGGAGGCGAAACGCTGGCTGAACCTCTATTTTTCCGGCGGAAGACCGGACTTTCTGCCGCCGCTGCACCCTGCCGGCTCGGCCTTTCGCCGACAGGTCTGGGAGATCCTGCTGACAATCCCCTATGGGAAGACCGTAACCTATGGGGAAATTGCCCGGCAGCTGGCGCAAAAGCGGGGCATTCCGGAAATGTCCGCCCAGGCCGTCGGCGGTGCGGTGGGGCACAATCCCATTTCCCTGATGATTCCCTGCCATCGGGTGGTGGGTACCGGCGGCAGCCTGACGGGCTACGCCGGCGGAATGGATAAAAAGAAATGGCTCCTGGAGTGGGAAGGGGTAGATACCGGCTCCTTTTTCCTGCCCCGGAGAGCCCCACGATAAAGGAGGAACCCCTATGCTCATTGCGTCCGCAACCCAAAAAATGATCGAATTTTACCAGGGCAGCTGCCACGACATCAATCATTTCCTCAAGGTCTGGGCCGTTGCCAAAACCATCGGCGAACTGGAGGGCCTGGACAGCCATACCCAGACGGTTCTGGAGCTGACGGCTCTGGTTCACGACATTGCCTGCCCACTGTGCCGGGAAAAGTACGGCAACACCGACGGCAAGAATCAGGAGCGGGAAAGCCTGCCGCTGGTGGAGAAATTTTTCCGGGAGCTGCCTGTGGCCAGGGAGGATGTGACCCGGATTTCCTGGCTGGTTGCCCACCATCACACCTATACCGGTGTGGAGGGCATGGACTATCAGATTTTGCTGGAGGCGGATTTCCTGGTGAACGCGGACGAAAGCGGTTATGATAAGTCTGCCATCCGCAGCTTCCGGGAGCGGGTTTTCCGCACCGCCGCGGGCATCCGGCTTTTGAACAGTATCTATCAGCTGGATGGGCAAGCTCTGTGAAAGCAGACAAAAGAAAATGGAATTTCGGAACCCGGCAGGTGATATGCGCCTGCCGGGTTCTTTGGCTGCTCCCGGAGTGCGGTAAAAAATAGGGTCTATCTGAAAACCGGGAATATGACCAACGGCGAGGGATTTTCCGCCTGATGAAGCCATTTTTTTGCAGG
>CAKTXO010000021.1 GCA_934630985.1 uncultured Oscillospiraceae bacterium
GGTCGCACGGAAATCTGCGGCAATCATACCGACCACCAACACGGCTGCGTTCTCGCAGCCGCGGTGGATCTGGAAACTATCGCAGATTGAAAGCAATCTTGGACAAGGCAGCTGTCATGTTTTGAATATCCGTCCCTATGGAGGTATCCGGGTACAGTAAAGGAGAGTGTACCATGAATGTAAACACCTATATTACCGCTTTGGTGCAGTATGGTTTGAGCAAAGAACTCTTTGAGCCTTGTGACAAAGCGTTCATTATCAATCAGCTCCTGGCCATCCTTGAGCTGAACAGCTATGAAGCTGCCGAAACCCAGGTGCTCCCTTTGGAGAAGATCCTGCAGGGGCTTCTGGATGATGCAGTGAGCCGTGGCGTGTGCAATGACGACATTACCAGCCGGGATCTGTTTGATACCAAGCTGATGGGTGTAATGACACCGCCCCCAAGAGAAGTACGCAGTAAGTTTGCTGCTTTGTATAGCACATCCCCGGAAGCGGCAACCGACTGGTATTACCGCTTCTCACAGGATACAGACTATATCCGTCGCTACCGCATCCAAAAAGACCTGCGTTGGAAGACTGCAACCGACTACGGCAATCTTGATATTACAATCAACTTGAGCAAGCCGGAAAAGGACCCCAAGGCGATTGCCGCTGCGAAATCTGCACCGCAGTCCAATTACCCCAAGTGTCTGCTGTGCCCCGAAAACGAGGGATACGCAGGCCGCTTGAATCATCCTGCAAGACAGAATCACCGTATTATCCCTGTAGAGCTGACAGGCGAAAACTGGAATCTGCAGTATAGTCCCTATGTTTACTATCCGGAGCATTGCATCGTTTTCAATAGTGAACATACCCCCATGGTGATTAACAAGGCAACGATCAGCAAACTGCTGGACTTTGTTGCAAAGTTCCCGCACTACTTTGTGGGCAGCAATGCAGACCTGCCCATTGTAGGTGGCAGCATTTTGAGCCATGAACACTTCCAGGGTGGACATTACAGCTTCCCCATGGAGCGGGCACCCATTGACCGCAAAATCTCGTTCCGGGGTTATGAAGATGTAAATGCAGGTATCGTAAAGTGGCCTATGAGCGTCATTCGCATTTCCTGCCCCGATAAGGACAGACTTGTGGATCTTGCAACCAAGATTCTGCTGCGTTGGAGAATCTACACGGATAAAGCCGCTTTTATCTTTGCCAAGACAGACAAAGAGCCGCACAACACAATTACTCCTATTGCACGCCGCCGGGGTAATGATTATGAGCTGGATCTTGTTCTGCGTAACAATATCACCACGAAAGAGCATCCTTTGGGTGTGTATCATCCCCATGCAGAACTGCACCATATCAAAAAGGAGAACATCGGTCTGATTGAGGTAATGGGCTTGGCTGTTCTGCCTGCCAGATTAAAACTGGAATTGGCAGCATTGGAAACCGCAATCCTCCACGGAGATCCTTTGGATGGTGAGCTGGAAAAGCATAAGCACTGGGTCAATGAGCTGAAAAGCAAGTATTCCTTTACACCGGAAAATACCGCAAGCATTTTGAAGGTGGAAGTTGGAAAGGTGTTTGCAAAAGTTTTGGAACACGCCGGTGTATATAAGCGGAACGAAGATGGAATGGCTGCCTTTGCCCGCTTCATTGACTATGTGAACCAGGAGGGTTAAACGATGAAAGTGCTTGTAACTGGCGGTGCCGGATATATCGGTAGCCATACCGCTGTAGAATTGCTCCAGGCAGGACATGAAGTGGTCATTGTCGATGACCTGTCCAATGCCAAAATTGAAGTAATTGACCGCATTAAGGAAATCACAGGAAAAAGAGTTTCTTTTTACTGGATGGACTGCGCGGACAAGGAGAAGCTGTGGGATGTTTTTCGGAACAACAACATTGACGCTGTGATCCACTTTGCTGGGTTTAAGGCCGTGGGTGAGAGTGTTAAGAAACCCCTGCAATATTATCGCAATAACCTGGACAGCACATTGTCCCTTGTAGAAACGATGGAGGAGTTCGGGTGCCGCAAACTGGTTTTCTCCTCCTCGGCCACTGTTTACGGCCCGAACAATCCCCATCCGTACAAGGAAGAAATGCCCGCTATCCAGTCCACCAGCCCTTACGGTTGGACTAAAGTAATGATCGAGCGGATTCTGACTGATTACTGCACCGCCCATCCGGATTTCTGCGCTGTGCTGCTGCGCTATTTCAATCCCATCGGTGCCCATAAGTCCGGTCTGCTGGGTGACGATCCTAATGGTATCCCCAATAACTTGATGCCTTATATTGGCAGAGTTGCGGCAGGGCAGCTTGAAAAGCTGACCATCTTCGGTGGTGACTATGGCACCCCGGACGGAACTTGTCAGCGAGACTATCTTCATGTTGTGGATTTGGCTATCGGCCACTTGAAGGCATTGGAGTACGCGGAAAATCACAATGGCGTGGAAGCAATCAACCTGGGAACCGGCAACGGCATTTCCGTTCTGGAGTTGGTCAAGGCCTTTGAAGCAGCCAACGAAATGAAGTTGTCCTATGTGATTGGCCCCCGCCGGGACGGTGATTTGCCTGCGTTCTGGGCCGATGCAACCAAAGCAAAAGAGCTGCTTGGATGGGAAGCAACCCATACAGTAGAAGATATGTGTCGTAGTTCTTGGGAATTTGCAAAAAATAGCAAATAAACCGCACTTTTCGATTCACATTTTGAAAAGAAATCTGTCCCAAGTTGGGGCAGATTTTCTTTTGCCCTAAAGTGCGAAATTTGATGAATCAATGAGGGAAAAACCATGTGCGGAAACAAAAGAAGCGAAGAAAAGCCCGCACATATTGTGACAGCATGGAGCAAGGAAGATGGTTTTTCTTTGGGGCAAAAGGCAGTCAGCGAGAAAAGTAACGAAATCACGGCGATTCCGGAACTTTTAGATAAGATTCAAATAAAAGGTCAAGTCGTCACCATTGATGCAATGGGGGCGCAGGCCTCTATAGCCGAAAAAATCAAAAGTAAACGTGCGGATTACGTTCTGGGCCTAAAGAAAAACCAGGGAACATTGTACGAAAATGTGAGAGAATACTTCCTGGATTCTGAATTCTTGAAGCGGATTCAAGAAAAAGGGGTTTACAAGAAAACGGAAGAAAAAGCGCATGGTCAACTGGGAAAAAGAGAGTATTATCAGACAGAAGACATCAAATGGTTGGAGCAGAAAGGGGCGTGGAAAGGGTTAAAAAGCATTATTATGGAGAGAAAAACCATAAAAAAGGGAAACAAAGAACGAGTGGAATACCGTTATTTTCATCAGTAGCTTGAAGGAAGATATCGAGTTGGCCAGCCGAGCGGTTCGCGGGCATTGGTGCATTGAAAGTATGCATTGGCATCTGGATGTTACTTTCCGTGAAGATGCAAACGCAACGATCGATAAAACTGCTGCGCAGAATCTGAACATCATTAGAAAATGGTGCCTCAGCATTTTGAAAGTCACAGAGTTGTCAAAACGCAAGCTATCAATGAAGAAAAACGGTTTGCCATCAGTCTGCGCCCCACTATGCTCCTTGAAATAGTTCTCAATGCTTGAAAAAACAACTACCAGGAGTTCAGCATGAGGGTGAGCGTTCATGCAATCGTCGTGCCAAAGGGAGACTTGCTCTTGACAAATATCAGCTCCGTTCCACAACCGGAATACGCTGGTTCTGGCCTCTGATGTTGCGCACTCATTTCCTGTGCTGTGTGGGCACCGGCGTACTGCGCTCTTTTTTCAGAGGGTTACGAATACTGGCAAAAGCTTGTTCTTCGTAACGTTGTGCAGTATGTTTATAACTGCGGCAAGAATGGAATGCCTCTCGCTATGCTAGGTATCGGGTAACTTTCGGCATTTTCACAAATTTGCTCATCTATAGCACAATATCATATAGAAGCGAGAAAAGCAGCTGGTTATCATCAAATCCGTGCACAAAATTGCAATTCCGTGTTTTGAACTGCGCAATATTCTGTGATTATTGACCAGCACTCCACCACTGATATGCATCTGCCCACTTGCCGTAGAATAGCATCTCAAAATAGGTAGCTAAATAATGAATAGTAAAGCATAAACGGCATCTCACTGTACTGCTAGCAAGAATGCTAAGTTCATCTTCAATAAAGAGAACGGCACATTTTCTTGTCGCATCATAGACTCAATATAATCCACAAACTGCAACAGTTCATCTGCAAGCATATCCACGGCATTCTCCTATTCGCACAATTATAATGCAAGAATCTGTGCGTTCCTGCCAATAAAACCAAATCCGTTATGAATACCCGCACCAAAAAAGAGAGCCCCTCGGGGGCTCTCTTTTTTGGTATCCGGGCGACAGACTCGAACCCATGTAAATGCAACAGTCCGGTGGACTGTTGCCATCCGGCGGCTCGACGCCGGGTGCTCCTTAATATAATCGAGTCCTGTCGCCCGCACACGAAAGGTCATCCGCACCGGAAACAGCGGTGAAGTCGAACCAATTTTGAAACGATTTGGTCGGCAGTCTATGATCTGAACAGCCTCCGGCATGAGATCTGTGAGGGCAACCCCGCAAAATCCGCTTTCCGGACTGACACTCGCCTTGCATGGGGAATGAACAAAGCAAAACGTAAATAAAGGAGATTTGGATACACATGGAACATACAGCCTTTGAAATTGTTCCCGCACAAGCCCAGGATGCTACAGTAGTACGGAGGTTGCTATGAAAACATTAAATACCATTCAAAAGCTATCTAAAATTGGAAAAGTTCTCAGTAGGATCGTGTTTATCTTCTGCATCATCGGGTTTTGCGGCTGTGTCGTTGGGATTCTCAGTATGGCGCTCGGTGCGCCGACATTGAAAATCGGCTGCGTAACCTTGGAAAGTATCCTGAGCATTGAGGCAGGAGTTACCACCGGCACGGTATATGCGGCTATGGCGGCAGGGATGATTCTATGCGCCGGGGAAGCAGTGCTTGCCAAATTTGCGGAGCATTACTTTAAGCGGGAACTTGCTGACGGGACGCCGTTTACATTCGCAGGTGCAAAGGAAATGCAGCGTCTTGGTATTCTGACGATTTGCCTCCCCATCGGTACGCAAATCGTTGCGGAAATTGTTCATGCTGTGATGGAACAGACCATGCAGGGTGTCGCACCGCTGCAATTGGACAATGACAGTTCCGTTACCCTCGGCATCATGTTCATTGTCCTGTCGCTGATTTGCCGGTATGGCGCAGAGCTGCGGGAAGAAAAGGCGTAACGGTATATCATGGAAAAGAATTCGAAGCGGCTTGGCATATCGTGAAAGCGATTCAGAGCTTCCCTAAATATTTGTCCGCAAATTTTGCTCCGGACGGATTGACAAGCTCCACTTGTTGATGTATAATTCATATTATACATAACACAAGTTATAAATGTGGAGGTGCGAATATGCCTGCCAAGGCAAAAGTCACAAAAGAGATGATCGTTGACGCGGCCTTTGCGATTGCCCGCGAGGCGGGCGTGGAAAGCATCAACGCAAGGACGGTTTCGGAAAGACTGCATTGCTCCACACAGCCCGTCATGTATCACTTTGCAACGATGGAAGAACTGAAAAGGACGGTCTACGCAAAGGCAGACCTTTATCATTCGGAATACCTGATGACCATGAAGAAGCCGCCAAAGGGTGCTGCCCTTGGAATCGGAATGAATTATATCCGCTTTGCCATCGAAGAACCCCAGCTGTTCCGTTTCCTTTTTCAGTCGGATTATTTTAACGGAAAGACTTTGCTTGAACTGATTGATGCGGAGGAACTTCTTCCTGTTCTCTCGGCGATGCAAAGTGCTTTGGGCATCAGCATGGAACAGACGAAAAAGGTTTTCCTGACGGTTTTCCTGTTTGCCCACGGGTATGCAAGTATCATCGCCAATAATTCGCTGAAATACGACGAGGACATGATCAATTCCCATTTGGAGCGGGCATACAGAGGCGCAATATTGGCAGCCCAGGAGGAAAGGGCATGAAAGAATGTGCAGGTGCTGTCGGCATATTGGCTGACAAGGGAAGCGAGGTGCCACGGATGGATGAAACCCTGAAATTGCGTTGGCTATGCTGCCCAAGATGCGGCGGCAAAACAAGAACGCAGATACGGTCACATACGGTGTTGGAGGATTTTCCCCTATTCTGCCCCAAGTGCAAATACACCTGCGTAATTCGTTTCAAGGACGGGAAAATGGAAGAAATCAAAATGCCAGACGCTTAGACGCAGTGCAGACCGAGAACGGGTTTGTACTGCGTCTTTTTATTCAGGGAGGAACATAGGATGAAAAACAGTGCATTGGTCGTGATCGACCTGCAAAATGACATCACGAAAAACTACAAGGAAATCATTGCAAAAGTCAACGAAGCGATCGACTGGGCAGAGCAAAAGGAACTTTGGATCGTTTACATTCAGCATAACAACCTTTCTGCGGGAACGAGAACCTTCAAGCCCGGCACCCGTGGCGCAGAGCTGGTGCCGGAGCTGAACATCGTATCCGATCATATCTTTACGAAGGTAAAGAGCAATGCCCTGACCAGTGAGGCGTTTACCGCCTTTATTCAGGAGCGTGGAATTTCCGAGTTTTACGTCGTTGGTGCGGACGCCGCGGCCTGCATCAAATCCACCTGCTACAACATGGCAAAAAGCGGCTATACCACTCATGTGCTGTCGGACTGCATCACCAGCTACGATAAAAAGAAACTGCCGGAGCTGCTGACCTATTATGAGAATAAGGGCTGTGAGGTCTTAGCGCTTTCCGAGATTGTCAAAAGGTAAAAATCATTCAGCATATTTCATTAGGTAAAGAAATGAAACAGAAATCATTGACCATCACACTTTTCACCCTTTGCATTTTGGGGCTTGCTATCTCTTTGACTGCTTGCGGACGAGACTGCTTTGTTGGCAGCCGCACAGCAGAGGCAGGCTCCTACCGATTGGACATTGACCGCATGACCGGAACGGACAGCCTCACAATGGAGCTGACGGTGGGTGACGCACTGAATATTCATTTTACAGTCACAAAAGGCTCCATGGGGATGAAAATCAAAGACCCAGGTGGCGACACCTTGTATGCCGGCAATGGCGAGACTGTATCGGATTTTACCGTCAATATTCCCAAAAGCGGTGTGTATTCCATCATCCTGGAAGCACATCACGCGAAAGGAACGGTTTGCATTCAGCAGATGGATGGGATGAAAATCCGGGGAAGCAGATGATGCGGTACTTGAGCAATGTGCGGTGTAAAGAATATTTTTCCGGCACAAACTGGAATTGGCAGAGGAGAATGCAAAATGAAAATCTATGATATTTCCCAAGAGGTTTTCGGCTGTCAGGTATATACCGGAGACCCGGCACCGGAAAAGGAGCTGCTTTCTTCAATGGAAGAAGGCGGGCTGTACAACCTGACGGCTTTTCGCATGTGCGCACATAATGGCACACATATCGACGCGCCGTTTCATTTCATCCAAGGCGGAAAAACCGTTGATTCCATAGATTTGGATACGTTCGTAGGACTGGCTTATGTTGCGGAGCATCACGGCATCGTCTCTGCCGACGATGCCGCGGCAATACTCGAGAACGCGAAAAAGCAGAACCCGGAGGCGGCAAAGAGAATTCTTATTAAGGGAGACGCGGAGGTTTCTTCGGAAGCAGCCAAGGTGTTTGCTGCCTCAAATATGTTCTTGCTTGGAAACGAGTCCCAAACCGTTGGCCCTGAAAACGCCCCAATGGAAGTTCACTGCATCCTGCTGGGAGCCGGTGTCGTATTGCTTGAGGGAATCCGTCTGGCAGAGGTTCCGGCGGGCGTTTATTTCCTGAATGCAGCGCCATTAAATCTATCCGGCGCGGATGGCTCTCCATGCAGAGCCGTACTGATCGCCACCGAGAAATAAATACTGATTTTGTGGAGAAAACTATGGAAAATGCGAATCAAATGATCGGCTGCTGCGGACTGGACTGCGAAAAATGTGATGCCAGAATCGCAACGATTACAAACGACAACGCCCTGCGTGAAAAAACCGCCGCCCTGTGGACAAAGCTCAACGGGGTAACGATCACGCCGGAAATGATCAACTGCACCGGCTGCCGCATGGAGGGTGCCAAAACGCCCTTCTGCGACAGGCTCTGCCCCGTACATAACTGCGTCCGGGAGAAGGGGCTGGATACCTGCGCCGACTGCGGACAGATGGATGGATGTCCGACGCTGGGGCAAATCGCCGGAAACAGCCCGTCCGTTTTGGACAACCTGAAGCGGTTGCAGCAGAACAATGCCCCCGGGATGGCAGTAAACGGTGCCGAATACACAGTCATCAAGCTCCTTGGGAAAGGAAAAGGGGGCTACTCCTATCTTGTGACAGATGGAACGGCGCAGTACGTCCTAAAGCAGATCCACCACGAGCCCTGCGAATACTACACCTTCGGTGATAAGCTGCAATCCGAACTGCGTGACTATGAAACGCTGCGGAATCTGGGCATCCCCATGCCCCGGCTTCTGGCGGTGGATACCAGGCAGGAGCGGATTTTGAAGGAGTACATCGCCGGGCAGACGGTGGCAGAGCAGCTCAAAGCGGGACGGATGGAACCCGACTGGCTCAACCAGGTACAGGCCATGTGCGGCCTTCTGTACCCGGCTGGGCTGAACATCGACTACTATCCCACCAACTTTGTCCCATCCGGCGGAACGCTTTATTACATCGACTACGAGTGCAATACTTACATGGAGCAATGGGACTTTGCGCATTGGGGCATTCAGTATTGGACTGCGCAGACTCCGGAAAGGACGGAGGAAACATGAAAAACTACAAGAAAATAATCGCAATGCTGTTGTCCGCAGTCTTGAAATTGAACAACAGCTCGTTTGTCATTGAACGCGCGCGGCCGGAGGAAGCCGCCGCATTGCTGGATTATCTGAAAATCATCGGCGGAGAAACCGACAACCTCAGCTTTGGCGCGGAGGGTGTGCCGCTCAGCCTTGAAGCGGAGCAAGACTATCTTTGGTCGCATTGTTTGAATCACGGTGACTTCTGAACAAATAACAAAAAGGCAAGGAAAGTCGAGAGATAATTCTCCCAACACAGTATAATGTCTCTGTAAGGAGTTGAGAAGGATGACGGAACAAGTATTGGCTGTCCAGCGGATGCAGGACTACATTGAAAAGAATAAAGCGGAGGAAATCAGCCTGTCCGATCTTGCGCGGGCATCGCTGTTTTCCCCTTGGTATGCCTATCGTCTGTTCCGAAACCGCCTCGGTCTGACACCGACCGAGTATATCCGCAAATATCGGCTCACACAGGCGGCAAAGCAGCTTCGTGGCGGTGAGGTCAAGGTCATCGACGCGGCCTACAATGCCGGGTTTACCAATGTGGACACCTTCACGCGGGCATTTTACCGGGAGTTCGGGCTGAATCCGAGCGACTATATGAAAAATCCCGTTCCTGTTCCGTTCTTCATTCCTTACGGTGCAAAATATCGTGAACTGAGAAAGGAGAATATCGACATGTCCAACATTCAACCGATTTTCATTCAGGTCGTCCGCAAGCCGGAGCGCCTGTGTATCATCAAGCGCGGAAAACAGGCAGAAGACTACTTTCCTTACTGCGAGGAAGTAAGCTGCGATGTGTGGGGCATCCTTATGAGCATGAAGTCACTCTGCGGAGAGCCTATTTCCATGTGGCTGCCCGAAAAGTACAAAAAGCCGAACACCTCCACCTATGTGCAGGGCGTGGAGGTCGAAACCGATTATATGGGGATGATCCCGGAGGGCTTCGACACCATTCATCTGCCGGAGGCGGAATATCTGATGTTTCAGGGCCCGGCTTTTAGGGAGGAAGATTACTGCGAAGCCATCCGCACCGTGCAGGCGGCGATGGACAGCTATGATCCGTCCGTCGTCGGCTACCGCTGGGACGACGAGAACCCGCGCATCCAACTGGAACCCCGTGGTCAGCGCGGCTATATCGAACTGCGGGCAGTCAGGAGGGTTCAGAAATGAGCGAGGCAATTTTTGTTGAAGGACTGACGAAAACCTATGCCGGAAAAACCGTGGTCAATCATCTGGATTTTTTGGTAAAAAGCGGAACGGTATTCGGACTGCTGGGTGCCAATGGTGCCGGGAAAAGCGGAACAGTGCGTCTGCTTGCAATACGATACCCAACCTTTCACACTGTATTTGCAATACACTGTCGCTAAAATCTGTGCGTTCCTGCCAATGAAACCAAATCCGTTATGAACACCCGCACCAAAATAAGGACACCTGTGTGGGGTGTCCTTATTTTTGCGCCGAAGGGGGGCGAATCCATCCGAATGCTGGGTCTGCGCTACACCAGACTGTATAGCACGATCCCTGCCAGGGCGGCGCCGGCCAGAACCAGAATGGGACTGGGCTTCCATTTGCCCAGGACGAAGAAGACCGTCAGGAAAATCACCAGAGCAATCGGGTCGAAGCTGCCAAGGCTTTCAGGAAGCGTGCGCTGTCCGTAAAGAGCCAGAATCAGAAGGGAGACGGCTGCCGAGGCGATCATAGGCACCACCGCCGGGCGAAGGCCTGCCAGAACCCCCTGGACAATGCTCAGCCCCCGGAAGCGGTAATACACATAGGCCAGAGCCATAACGATGACACAGGAGGGAAAAATACAGCCGACAGTGGCAATCAGGGCACCCGGCAGACCGGCCACCTGAATGCCCACAAAGGTGGCGGCGTTCAGGGCGATGGAGCCGGGGATCATCTCGGCGATGGCCATAATGTCGGAAAACGCCGGAGGGACTGTGCCGTTTTGGAAACCTACATGGCAGCCGCCTTTTCCGGACGGTTGACGGTGGCAAAGACGATACAGGTTCCGGCAAGAGCCATAGCAACCCCAGCCAGCAACAGGATCCGAACGCCGATCCCAAGCAGCTGCCCGCCTGCGAAATTGCCACCGGAGCAGCCCAAGGCGTAGGCGGCGGTGATGAAGGCCTGCCCTTTTACCATGTCCGATGGATTCACCCGAGCCTGGGCGTAATAGACCTGGGCCGGGGCCAGCAGACCGTAGGAGGTGATTTGCAGCAGCTGGAGAAAATAAATGGTGGGGATGCTCCCGGCAAAGCAGAAGCAAACGGCCTTGATCAGAAAGGACAGAGCGGCGATTTTCAGCAGCGTCGTGTCCCGGGCCAGGGTGCGGATTTTGCTGAAACAGAAAATCACCGGCGCGCCCACCATGGCGGAAATGAACAGGGCCCTGCCCACATGGCTGCTGTCGCCGCCCAGGGCTCCCAGAATGGCGATCAGGTAATTTTCCGTCATGGCGTGGTACATCCCCAGAAAGGCAATGCCCAGAAGACAGACGCAGTAAACCGGGTATTTCCGGAAGAAAACCGGAATGGAGGTGGTGTCCTCTGCCTTTTCTCCGGTGGAAACCCGGCTCAGTGTCGGAAAACCCGCGAGAGCCCCAATGGAGCAAAGCCTGGGTACCAGCAGAAATACCAGCATCCAGCGGCTGCCAAGCCTGGCCAGCACATAGCCCAGCACCAAATTGGACACCGCCGTGGCCACGGAGCCCAGACTCCGGGCGACACCGTAGTTGATGGGGTAGCCCCCTTCGTTGTAGGCAACGTTGAGAGCGTTCAGCAGCGGCGACATCACATCGCTGCTCCAGATGCCAAGGCCGTAGCACAGAGCAATGAGCCACAGCGGAAGTCCCGGTATCAGCTGCACCCCATAGCAGCAGCCGGAGAAGAGGGACAGCCCGAGCAGCAGCCGGACGAGGATAAAGTCCTTGGCTCGGTCAGCCAACCCGGCGAGAATCGGCTGGGTAAAGCAGGAAGCCAGCCCCGCCAGAGCCAGCAGCAGCCCTACTGCCCCGGGAGCCATGCCCGCTTCCAGCAGGTAGGTGGTGGCGAAGGCTGCGGCACCGGAGGAGGCTGCCCAGTGGGAAAACTGGGTGACGCTGTAGCGAAAGGTCAGATTCTTCATGGGGATGCCTCAGCGAAAGCTGTTTTCGATGACGCCGGGGAGGCAATCGTAAACGGAACAGCCCATGAGCCCTTCAAAATGCGCCTTGATGTCCAGCACCGCCTTCCACCGGTCGATGGTGGCCGGGTGCATCCCGTAGCGCAGAGCCACGTCCACGAATCGCTTTTCCAGCAGACAGAAGCCCGAGGGCAGAGCCAGGGCGTCGCACAGCTGCACCAGCAGGTCGTAGTCGTCGTAAACCGCCCGGTCGATGAAATTACGCATGAATTCCTTGTCCTCCGGGGGCATGTCGAAGACGCCGATGGAGGAATCGATGGTTTTCACCATGAAGGCGTGGGAAATGCAGATCTGGGCGGCCTTTGCCCAGCCCCTGGCCATGCAGTAGCGGTAGCCGTCGATGAGATGCCGCTCGGAGGTGACTCCGGCGTGGCGGCCGATGTCGTGGAGAATGCCGTAGATGTAGGCCTCGTCCGCGTCCAGCTTGGGACAACGGGCGGCGATGTTCCGGCAGGCCTGGGCGACGTACCGGCTGTGATTGACCCAGGGGCCGGGATTCGACCGACCGGCCTCCTCCAGGGCTTGCTCGGCGGTGTATCGGGACAGCAGCATAGTTTTGGCTCCTTCCATATGGTTATGCTGACAGTATAGTACACGTTTGACGCTTTTGCTATCCGATATATGTCAATTCCTATCACGATCGTGCCAATTGCGCCGGTAGCCGCCGGGGGTGCAGCCGAAGGCCTCCCGGAAGGTCTTGCCGAAGTAGCTGCTGCTGCCCAGGCAGCACTCGTAGGCGATCTCCGTAATGGGAAGGTCGGTGCTTTCCAGCAGGGTTCGGGCCTTGCTCAGCCGGTATTGGCGCAGATATTCCAGAGGGGTCATGCGCAGGTTCTCCCGGAATACCCGGAAGCAGGCCCGGCGGCTGATGTGCACCGCTGCCGCCAGCTCGTCTACGGAAAGATCCCGGGCGTAGTTCTCGTGAATGTATACGAGCAAGGATTTAATCAGTGCGTCGGAGGGGGCGGCGGCGTTCCCGGCTTCCATCGTTGGCCGGGCCAGGTCAATGAGTGCCAGCCAGAGCTCGGACAGAACCGCCCGAAGCCGAAGCTCATAGCCCCACTGCCCGTCAGGCAGGGCAAAGCTTTCCCTCAGCCGAGCCAGAATTTGGGCCTGTGCCGGGTCGTCCGGGTGCAGGGGCAGAAGCCGGGGGCCGGCGGCGGTCAGAGGAAGAATGTATTTCCGTTCAATCCGGCTGCCCCGCTCCCCGGCCAGAAAACCGGGGTCAAACATATGCAGAAGCTGAACGGTGGGCTGGGAACGGTCGGCAATCCGGCTGCTGTGCAGCACATTGGCGTTGAGAAAGCCGCCGGAGCCTGGGGGGAACAGGAAGCGTCCCTCGGGGATGATGTACTCCAAAGAGCCGCTTTCCACATAGAACAGCTCCACCGTCCGATGCCAGTGCCAGGGCGCGCCGGGGTATAACTGCCGGCTCAGCCTCACATGGGAGGCAAAACAGGGAAAGTCCGGGGAAAAGTCCGGCAGAATCTCCTCCCGGCTGTCCGCGGCGATGTCGATATTTTGCAGATACTTCATGGCTTTCACCTCAAAAGCTTATCAAAACCCATGATAACACGGGAAAAAGGGGATTGCAATTCCGTTTTCTTTGGAATTTTGTCAAGTTGGAAATATCAACAAGTTTTTACGGAGAAACTGAACACTCTTCACAAAACTTAATACTTGCTTAATAACTTTCCTCTTTTTTCGTTAATATTTCTCGGCTATAATAAGGCCATAAAGATCAAGCGAAACATCCCAGTCCGAACCCCGGACGGTATTTATAAATTTGCTACCTATCATCTTTTTCATTTTTCCTCTCCTCTTTTCTTGTTGCAAAAACCGCGGCGAACGCCGCGGTTTTTGCATTTTCCGGGAAAACCGACCCTTGACAGGAAAACAAAATCCGGCTATGATCTCTTCAATGGGATATGAATTCCGTTCATATCCCTATGCCAAACAAAGACTACAAAAACGCCCTGATCTGCGTTATAATGCGTGCGAAACAGATAGGGCGCACGAAAGATGTGAGCACTAAATGTTGGATATATCCCTGAAACAAATGCGATACGCGGTGGAAATCGCCCAGTGCGGTTCCATCAACCAGGCAGCCCAGAACCTGTACGTTACCCAGTCCAGCCTGAGCAAGGCTATGAAGGAATTGGAAAATGTCCTGGGCTATGCGGTATTCCAGCGAACCCCTGCCGGAACCGCGGTGACGGAGGAAGGCCAGTCCTTCCTGGAGCTGGCGCACCAGATCGTCTACAAGATGGAGGTTCTGGAGCGGCAGCTGCAAAACCGGAACGAGCGGCTGGCTGCCATGAAGATTTCCATTCCCCGTGCCACCTACATTACCTACGCTTTCACCGAGTTCTTTAAGGAGATTCAGAACCAGGAGCAGATTCAGATCAATTTCTCCGAGACCAATTCCCAGGAGGCCATTGACAACATTCTGAACCATGGCTTTCAGCTGGGAATCATCCGGTATCCGGAGTTTCTGGAGGAAAGCAACCGACAGCTGCTTCATCAGAAGCACCTGCGGGTAAAACCCATCTGGACCTTTACCTACCGGCTGCTGGTTTCCCGGGAGTCGGTGCTGGCGACCAAGGAGCTGATTGCTCCCGAGGAGTTGGCAGGCTTTACGGAGTTGGTGCACGGCGATGAGCAGACCTTCCTGCCGGAGGCTGCCGGGGTGGAGCAGAAGCGAATCTACCTCTACGAGCGGGGCAGTCAGTTCGACTTCCTCAGCAACGTGCCCCAGACCTACATGTGGGTCTCTCCCCTGCCGGAGAAGGTGCTGCGGCAGCATGGGCTGGTTCAGATTCCCTGCACGGAAAACCGCTATCGCTACACGGATGTGCTCATTTACCATGAGGACTATCCTCTGACGGGATACGCCAGACAATTTTATGATATTCTGCTCCGAACCAAGGAGGAAATTGAGGCTTCTCTTTGAGCCGCTTCCGGTTCGAGAATGATAAAGGAAGATGCCGATATGGAAGAAAAGAACGTTACCTTACATCCCGTATTTGCCATGCACGGCTATGCCGTGGATATGCCCAGCCAGTCCGGCGCACACACCTATCGGTTCCGTGTGCTCTCCGGCGATATTGAGATTCAGCATCACAGCTACGACGGCATTGCCGGCCTGTGGTGTCTGCCCCCTGAGTCCGGCGACCGGGCATCCATCGTCCTGCACAGCGGCGAGGAAGCGATCGTCACCATTGACAGCCGTGTTCACGACTGCGAGCCGGACTGTGTGGAGATCGCTAACTGCCATTTCGGCAAGCGCGCCGTTTTCTCCTATCAGGAGATCGACAGCGAGAGCGAGTGCGCCGACGAGCGTCTGGCTTCTTAAGGAAACTCTGAATAAATCGTCTGCGGCTGGATAGCGGATCTTTTGCCCCCCAGTCTGCGGTTTGGAAAATGGGAAATATAGCGCAGCCGTTGCCAGCGCAAGCTGGCTTACGGATGCGGCATACCCCTTGCGGGTACATACAGTATTCCTCCATTTTCCAAACCTTGCCTGAGAACAAAATCTCTCGCTACCAGCTCTTGCCGATTTAATCAGAGCTTCCTTAAACGAAAATCCGCCTGTTTCCGGCGTTTTGTCAGAACGCCTTGAATCCCAAAACACCCCCTGTGCTCCGAAAGAAGCACAGGGGGTGTTTTCATAATAAAGATACTAGGCAGATACGTTACCGGAAAAGGGAACGCTGTCCAGGTAGCAGCTGTCCGGGCACAAATCCACCTTATTGCTCCAGACTGCCTGACTGTCAACCGCAGGGTCAATGTCCCAGCAGACGCAGTGATCCTGATCCAGATATACTCTGCGGAAATTCTCCCACTGCCGGAAGGGGGCGAAGACGGTGCCTGGCTGAAGCAGGGGGTTCATGTCGTACAGCCGGCTCTCTCCGCTGTCAAAGCCCAGAATCAGCGTAAAATCCTTTCTGGGGATCACGGATGTGATCTGCTTCCGGCCGGAGGCAAAATAGGCCGCTGCCTTCTCGTCCAAGCCCTTGGCACGATAGTATTCGACACTTTTTCCCATGATTTCACATCCTTTCCCGCGTATGGCTGCTTATTTCAGCGGCTCGATCGCAAACAGCTCCTGTTTGCGGACGGCCAGCTCCCAGTTGTCCATCAGCTGATCCTGACGGATGGCTGCCCAGCCCAGAAGCATTTTCAGCTGCTTGCTGGGAAACGTCCCCTCCAGAACCTCCAAATCCTGAATGGAGACGATCACCTCTTCCCCGCCGTAGGTCGCGTGAAAATGGGGCGGCATATGGTCGGCCCAATACATGGTGATTTTAATTCCTCGGAACATGGATATAGTGGGCATGGCCTCATCTCCTTTTCTATATTATATCAGCCGATCGGTAAAGAATCAATGGTATTCTGCGCAGGTTTTCCGGAATACAAACAAAAGAAAAATCCACCCCCGGGAAATTCCCGGGGGTGGATTGCGTTTAGACGATAAGCTGAATTACAGCTTGGGGCCAGCTTCGACCAGAGCCTTGCCGGCGTCGTTGCCGGTGTACTTGACGAAGTTCTTGGTGAACCGGCCGGCCAGATCGGCGGCCTTGGTCTCCCAGTCGGCAACGTTGGCGTAGGTGTCTCTGGGATCCAGGATGCCGGAGTCAACGCCGGGCAGCTCGGTGGGAACCTCGAAGCCGAAGACGGGGATGGTCTTGGTGGGAGCGGTGTTAATGGCGCCGGACAGGATGGCGTCGATGATGCCCCGGGTATCCTTGATGGAGATACGCTTGCCGGTGCCGTTCCAGCCGGTGTTGACCAGGTAAGCCTTGGCGCCGGAGACCTTCATCTTCTTGACCAGCTCCTCAGCGTACTTGGTGGGATGCAGCTCCAGGAAGGCCTGGCCGAAGCAGGCGGAGAAGGTGGGGGTGGGCTCGGTGATGCCCCGCTCGGTGCCGGCCAGCTTTGCGGTGAAGCCGGACAGGAAGTAGTACTGGGTCTGCTCGGGGGTCAGGATGGACACGGGAGGCAGAACACCGAAGGCATCGGCGGACAGGAAGATCACGTTCTTGGCGGCGGGAGCCGTGGAAACGGGACGGACGATGTTCTCGATGTGGTCGATGGGGTAGGACACACGGGTGTTCTCGGTGACGGACTTGTCGGCAAAGTCGATCTTGCCGTTTCCGTCCACGGTCACGTTCTCCAGCAGAGCGTCCCGGCGGATGGCGTTGTAGATGTCGGGCTCGGAGTCCTTATCCAGGTTGATAACCTTGGCGTAGCAGCCGCCCTCGAAGTTGAACACGCCGTTGTCGTCCCAGCCGTGCTCGTCGTCGCCGATCAGCAGACGCTTGGGGTCGGTGGACAGGGTGGTCTTGCCGGTGCCGGACAGGCCGAAGAAGATGGCGGTGTTCTCGCCGTTCATGTCGGTGTTGGCGGAGCAGTGCATGGAAGCGATGCCCTTCAGCGGCAGATAGTAGTTCATCATGGAGAACATGCCCTTCTTCATCTCGCCGCCGTACCAGGTGTTGATGATGACCTGCTCACGGGAGGTGATGTTGAAGGCCACGCAGGTCTCGGAGTTCAGACCCAGCTCCTTGAAGTTCTCCACCTTTGCCTTGGAGGCGTTGTAGACGATGAAGTCGGGCTTGAAGTTCTTCAGCTCCTCCTCGGAGGGACGGATGAACATGTTGGTCACGAAGTGAGCCTGCCATGCCACTTCCATGATGAAGCGGACGGCCATCCGGGTGTCGGGGTTGGCACCGCAGAAAGCGTCAACAACGTACAGCTTCTTGCTGCACAGCTCCTTGACGGCCAGATCCTTCACGGTAGCCCAGGTGGACTCGGTCATGGGATGGTTGTCATTCTTGTAGGCGTCGGAGGTCCACCACACGGTGTTCTTGGAGTTTTCGTCCATGACAATGTACTTGTCTTTGGGGGAACGGCCGGTGTAGATGCCGGTCATCACGTTGACGGCGCCCAGCTCGGTGAGCTGACCCTTCTCGTAGCCTTCCAGGGTGGGGTCCATTTCAGCCTCGAACAGAGCCTCATAGGAGGGATTGTGGACAATCTCGGTTGCGCCGGTGATGCCATACTTGCTCAGATCGATCATTGCAAAAACCTCTTTCATTATGAAATAATAAATTAAGGGGGAGCCGTTGCCGGTTCCGGGGATGCCCGATTGCGACCCGGTTCCCCTAAATTTGCAAATCTATCTTACACTATCGATATAAGAAAATCAATATCCAAAAGTGTAAAAAAACTATGGACAAGATAAGAAAAATTCTATGTCTTCAGCAATGATATTATCGCGGAGTCGGTTACTTGACGGGATGCGGACGGCGGCTTCTTTGCTGTGCCAGATCGCAAAGAATGGCGCACAGAAAGGAAAGCAAAATAACGATCAGAGGCGCCAGCCAAGACTCCAGATCGGCGGTCAAGCCAAGCCGGGCTGTCAGCGGGACTTTCAGAACGCTGGTGTAGAAGCGAATCAGAGCCATGTGGAAAATGTAAATGTATACCGAAAGCCGCCCCAGACAGGAGGCACAGCCTCGGAGAGCCTTCGGCACCTGGGGACAGCGAATCATCAGCAGCATCAGCGAGATCACCGCCAGCAACCCACCCAGCGACAGCCGTCCACCGCCGATGGAGGACGCCTGTAGGCAGCACAAAACCAGTCCTGCCGCAAGCAGCGCGGTGAGTTTCCGAGGCGTAAGCCGGAAATTGCGCAGAATCCGCTCCTGGTATTCGTGCAGAAAAATGCCGAAGGTAAAGAATGCGCCGCCATAAAAATAGCCGCTGCGGTAAAGAACCTCCGGCGGCTCCCAGCGAGCCGGCTGGGCGAGCATTCCAAAGGCCACAAAGAGCAGAAACTGGATACATCCGAGGATATAAAGGGGACGATAACCTGCCTGGGAGCCACCCTGGAAATCCAGGTACAGGAGCAGAACCACATAGCAGAAGATCAGAGAAAGCAGATACCATAGCTGAAGATTTCGCGGGTCATATTGAAGCAGCAGGATCTGAAACAGCTCTTCCCGCCCGAACAGGCAGAAGTCCTTCAGAAATTTGAATACATTTCCTCCGGTCAGTCCGGTGGAAGCTGCCCCCAGAGCGGCAGTTGCCACAAAGGCAAAAAGATACAGCTTCACGATGGATTTCAGCCGCCGGGTCACGGAATCCCGGCTTGCGCTGTAGTTGAAGTAGCCGGTGATGGCAAAGAAAATCGGCACGGCAATGGAGCCGATGGCAGCAAAGAGCGCACCAACACTGCCGGGGAAGGGAATGTGTATCAAGACAACTGCCAGCGAGGCAAGCAGCTTGAAACAATCCATCGAATTATTTCGGGGGGGGGTAGCAGACTCTTGGAAAACGACCAAGTGAAACAACTCCTTTTGAGAACAGGATGTAAATTAAATATAACATGGAGCGCGGAGAAAAGCAATGGATAAGTGGACGGGTGAAAGGGGATTGCTCCATGCTGGCGGAAAAAGAAAAATACGATATAAATATACCGAAAAACGCAAAAAGCCTATTTACAATCCGGAAACATTGTGTTAATATGTAGCCGGTGGAGGTTGGGGCTTTTGCTCTAAAGGCAGGCTCGATTTTCACCGGCTGATTGTTTTTAACCAGTCGTCCCGACTGCGGACACGCCTGGTCTAAAAATAGTTTTTGGACG
>CAKTXO010000022.1 GCA_934630985.1 uncultured Oscillospiraceae bacterium
ATCCGCCGGGACGCGCCGGAGACCTTCCGGTACTTTGCCCAGCAGGGGGTGGCGGTGAAGGTCATTTCCGGCGACAACCCTCTGACCGTTTCCCGGATTGCCATGGAGGCGGAGATTCCCGGGGCGGAAAAGTACATTGACGCCTCCACCCTGGATTCAGAGGAAGCAATTTACGAGGCCGCCGGGGAATACACCGTCTTCGGCCGGGTCACCCCCGATCAGAAGCGGCAGCTTGTCCGGGCGCTCCAAAGTCAGGGGCACACCGTGGGCATGACCGGCGACGGCGTCAACGATGTGCTGGCGCTGAAGGACGCGGACTGTTCCGTAGCCATGGCCTCCGGCTGTGACGCGGCGGCTCAGGTCTCCCAACTGGTGCTGCTGGAATCGGACTTTTCCGCCATGCCCTCGGTGGTGGCGGAGGGTCGCCGGGTGGTCAACAACGTCCAGCGTTCGGCAAGCCTGTTCCTGGTGAAGAACATCTTCTCCTTCTTACTGGCGGTGTTCTCCGCCTGCTTCATGATCAGCTACCCCCTGGAGCCTTCTCAGCTGTCCCTCATCACCATGTTCACCATCGGCGTGCCCGGCTTCTTCCTGGCTCTTCAGCCCAACGAGGATCCCATCCGGGGCAAGTTCCTGCCAAACGTGCTGGCAAAGGCTCTGCCCGCGGGACTGACGGATTTTCTGGTGGTGGGAGCTCTTGTGATCTTCGGCCGGGTCTTTGGGGTGGACGAGGGAGATATTTCCATCGCCTGCACCATGCTGCTGTCCATTGTGGGCTTCATGATTCTTTACAACATCAGCAAGCCCCTGAACTGGTTCCGGTGGATCATCTGGGGCGGCTGTGTAACGGGGCTTCTGGTTTGCAGCATCTGGCTGGGGGACATTTTCGGCATCGGTCGGATGTCCCTGAAATGCGTTCTGCTCTTCGGGGTCTTCGCCATCGCCACGGAGCCCATCCTGCGCTACGGCATTCTGCTCACGGAGACCGTTTCCCGCCTCCACCGTGCCCACCGGGAAAAGCACCTGGCAAAGAAAGCCAAAAAGGTGGAAAATAGCTGATAAACGCCCCGTTTTCGAATAAAAACGGGGCGTATTCGCTACCAAACAGCAAACGGCCGGCAGAAATTCTGCCGGCCGTTTCAGAGTGTTGAAAAAGTCCAAATAATGCTGGGCTTTTTCTATTATCCATGATATAATGGTCATGGGTGAAGAAAAATGCTACAAAGTAGAAAAATGGAGCGAGGCGTGTTTGAAATTGTTGACACCGAAAGTCTGGTGCCTGCAAATCATTTGCTGCGAAAAATAGATGCTGCTATCGATTACGGCAAGATCTACGATATGGTAGAGCCGTTGTACTGTGCAGGCAATAATCTGAGCGTACCCAACGATCTGTCCATCGTAGGCTTCGACGACATTTTCTTCGCCGAGGTTATCCAGCCCCCTCTGACCACCATTGCCCAGCCCATCACGGAAATCGCCGAGGCGGTGGTGGAAAAGCTGGTCAGTCAGATCGAACATCCCACTCAGGAAATCAGTGCAGTCCCTCAAATGTTTACCCCCGTGCTGAAAGTCCGCGGCAGCGTCCGCCGGATTGATGTGAATTCTAATAAATCCAACAACGGAGGTTCTCAATGAACATTATCAATTTCGGTTCTCTGAATATTGACCGGGTCTACAGCGTGGCCGGCTTCGTCCAGGCCGGACAGACCATCCCCTCCCTGAGCTTTCAGACCTTCTGCGGCGGAAAGGGTCTGAACCAGTCCATTGCCGCCGCTCGGGCAGGTGCCCATGTGCTCCACGCCGGTGCCATCGGCCCGGACGGACAGATGCTGGAGGAATGCCTGCGCGAAAGCGGCGTGGATGTATCCGCCCTGGGACATATGGATACCGCCACCGGTCACGCTGTCATTCAGGTGGATCCCAGCGGCCAGAACTGCATCATTGTCACCGGCGGTGCCAACGTGGAGTTGACGTGCGAATACATCGACACCGTCCTGGACAGGGGCTGTCCGGGGGACATTGTTTTACTCCAGAATGAGGTCAACAACCTGCCATATATCATGGAGCAGACCCATAAAAGAGGCTTCCGGCTGGCGGTGAACCCCTCCCCCATTACCCCAGAGCTGCTGAAAGCCCCCCTGGAATACGCAGACTATCTGATTCTCAACGAGATCGAGGGGGCACAGATTGCAGACTTCACCGGCACCTATCCGAAAATTCTGGAACGGCTCAGCGAAAAATTCCCCCACACCGCCATCATCCTGACCCTTGGCAGCCAAGGGGTTCTCTACCGGGATGCCTGCCAGACCGCCAAAGAACGCTGCTTCCCGGTGACCGCCGTAGACACCACTGCCGCCGGCGACACTTTCTGCGGTTACTTCCTTGCCGGCTGCATAGAGGGACTGTCCATTCAGGCCTGTCTGACGCTTGCCTCTCAGGCCGCCGCCATTGCCGTCACCAAAGCCGGTGCCTCTGCCTCCATCCCCACCCGGGATGAGGTGCGCAGCTACCGCTTCTGACATCCGGAAAGGAGCCGCATATGAACGTAGGCGTGATCGGTGCCGGGGTTATCAGTGAAATCTATCTGAAAAACATGACGGAAATTTTCCCCAATCTGCAAGTTGTGAGCGTTGCCGCCCGGCACTTAGAACGTGCCCGGCTGCGGGCAGCTCAGTTCGGCATCCGGGCTGATACCGTCGAGGAACTTCTGGCTGATCCCCAGATCGAGATGGTGGTCATCTTGACCCCGGTGGGCACTCACTATGACCTGATTCGTCAGGCCTTATTGGCCGGAAAGCACGTTTACACCGAGAAAACCATTGCCGACAGCCTGGACAAAGCTCGGGAACTGTGCGCTCTGGCAGAAGAAAAAAGGCTTTATCTGGGCTGCGCCCCGGACACCTTCCTGGGCAGCGCCCTGCAAAGCGTCCGTCAGGCCATCGACCGGGGACTTCTGGGGGAAGTAAATTCCTTCGCCATCTCCGTCCATCGGAATAACAATTACCTACTCAGCCATTATCCCTTTCTCTTAGAGCCGGGAGCCGGCGTGCTGCTGGACTTCTGCGTGTACTATGTCACCGCCCTGGCCAGCCTGTTTGGCCCCTTCGCCCAGGTAGGCGGCATCATCGGCGCGCCTTACCAGACCCATCCGTGCACCCTGCCCGGGCCGGATTTCGGCAAAATTCTCCACAGCCCCAACGAAAGTCAGGTCTCCGCCGTGCTGCAAACCCGCAGCGGCGTCACCGGCACCTTCCACATTGATTCAGAAAGCAACACCAACGGCGCTCCCTTTTTCCGGATCTATGGCACCGAAGGCATGCTCAGCCTGCCGGATCCGGACTATTTCGGCGGTTAGGTGCTGTTTTCCCCCAATTCTTTGGAAGGCGAGCTGCCGCCCCAGGTGCTCCCCCAGGGAAATCCTTACAGCGACAACGCCCGGGGCATCGGCCCGGCGGAAATGGCTCAGGCCATCAGGGAAGGCCGCCCCAACCGAGCCTCCAAGGAAATGGCTCTGCACGTTCTGGAGGTGCTGACCACCCTGCTGGAGGTTGGAAAAACCGGCGGCTTCGCCCCTGTCACCTCCGATTTCTCCCGACCCGCGCCTCTGCCGGAGACGAAAATCGGTTAAGGAAGCTTCCTTTCCCAGCAAACGCAAAACCGGCCGGCAGGAAATCTACCGGCCGGTTTTTGTATATTCTTGTGCATATTTGCATATTTCCTGCGGATTGCCGGACAGTTTCAGATGGATACGCATTTTTCCGCCGGTTTCCGGGATTTTCCCCGGCCGTCCCACAGACAGGCAAACCGGAATCCGGTTTTTCCCAAGCTTTCAGCATTTTCACCACTGGGCTGTCTAAATACACCTGTCCATCTGTGGAAGAATCCAAAAAAGCAAAAAGCCATATACTTTTTGAAAGAATAGTGGTATATTTATTCTATTCTATTCGCCGCCCCTCCGGCGGCTGACTACTATTTTCAAGGAGAGACCCAGAAAATGAAAAAACTGTTCAGCCTGATTCTTGCCGGACTGATGACCCTCAGCCTGGCAGCCTGCGGCGGCTCCGGCAGCACCGGCGGCTCTGCCCAGGCAAATAAGGATAACAAGGTGCTCTATCACGTTTACAATTCCGCGCCCTATGTTACCCTGGATCCCAGCACCGAGTATTCCAACGGCATCATGGTGCTGCAGAACGTCTACGAGACCCTGACCCGGTACAACCCCGAAACCGGCGACCTGGATCCTCTGCTCGCCACCGAGTGGAAGGAAAACGAGGACGGCACCGTCTGGGTCTTCCAGCTCCGGGACGATGTGAATTTCCACGACGGCACCCACATGACCGCCCAGCAGGTTGTGAACTCCTTCCAGCGTTCCATGGATCTGGGTCAGGGCGGTGCCTACATCTGGGACGCGGTGCTGGAAAGCAACGGCGGCAAGGTCGAGGCCACCGGCGAGTATGAGGTGACCATCACCTGCGGCTATCCCTGCGCCATCGACCTGGTGGTCTCCGCGGGCTACGCCGCCTACGTCATGTCCGACAGTGTCATTGAGCAGCCCACCGAGTGGTTCAACGAAGGCCACGACGGCGGCACCGGCCCCTACACCATCGCCCAGGCCACCGGCGACAGCGTGGTGCTGAAGGCCTACGAGGATTACCGGGGCGGCTGGCAGGATAACCAGTACAAGAACGTGATGATCAAGGAAGTGGCCGAGTCCAGTGCCCGCCGCCAGATGATGGAGACCGGCGAGGCTCAGCTGTCCAGCGAGTTCTCTGCCACCGACCTGGACGCGCTGAGAACCCAGACCGACAAAGTCTACACCTATCAGTCCGAGACCTTCAACAATATCATCATGTTCCTGAACACCGCCACCGAGCCTTGCAGCAACGCCGACTTCCGCCGGGCTCTGGCCTATGCCTTCCCCTATGAGGAAACCGTCAGCCAGATCCTGAACGGCAACGCCAAGCAGTCCGTAGGCACCGTACCCAACGGCCTGTGGGGTCATGACGACAGCATTCTCCAGTACCACTGCGATCTGGACAAGGCCAAGGAATACCTGGATAAGTCCGGCGTGAACACCGACGGTCTGAAGCTCACCGTCACCTACATGAACGGCTATGACGAGTACGCCAGTGCCCTGCAGCTCTATCAGGTCAACCTGAAGCAGCTGGGCATCAGCCTGGAGCTTCGGAGCATGGAGTGGGATCAGCAGTGGGCTCAGGCCCAGAACACCGACCCCAAGAATCGGCAGGATATGTTCGTGTTCATCTGGTGGCCGGACTACGCCGACCCCGTCAGCTGGTTCCAGTCCCTGCTGCACAGCGAGGATCAGATCGTCTATAATCTGTCCTACCTGAACGATCCGGAGCTGGATGCCGTCATCGACGACGCCATCGAGAAGACCGTCACCGACCGAACCGCCGCCGAAGCCGACTATGTGCAGGCTCAGAAGATCGTGGCCGACAATGCCTACATTCTGAACCTGTACGATCAGCTGCACACCTTCGTCATCAACAACGGCATTCAGGGCGTTTCCGAGAACCCCTCCTATTCCAACGCCATCCAGTATTACAACGTCACCACCAAGTAAAAAAACCGTTTTTTCGGGGGCTGCCGCATCCAATTGCGGCAGCCCCTATGCCCCATTTTTATGAACAGACAGATGAGGTGTTCGCCCCGTGTTTAAGTACATTGTCAAACGCATTCTCAGCAGCATTCTGGTGCTGCTGGGCGTAATTACCATTACCTTTTTCATTTCCCGGGTGCTTCCGTCCAATCCGGAGGTCAAGTGGGCCGGTCAGCGAGCTACCCCGGAGCAGCTGGCCGCTGCCCGGATTGAGCTGGGGCTTGATAAGTCCCTGCCGGAGCAGTACGTCATTTACCTGAACGACCTGCTCCACGGCAACCTGGGCAAGAGCCTGAATAACCACCAGCCTGTGACCTCTGAGCTCAAGCGGTACATTCCCGCGACCCTGGAGCTGGTGCTGCTGGCCTTTGCCCTGGCTATCGCCATCGGCATTCCCCTGGGCATTTACTCAGCCAAAAAGAAGGATAAACTCCTGGATCATTTCAGCCGGTTCTTCTCCATCGGCGCGGTGTCTCTTCCCACCTTCTGGGTGGCACTGTTCTTGCAGCTGATCTTCTACAAGAGCCTGAGCCTGCTGCCCATCGGCGGACGGCTCAGCGTGGAAGCCACGATTTTTGAGACCGTGCCCAACGTCACCGGTATGCTCCTGCTGGACTGCCTGATTACGGGAAAATTCGGCCTGATGGCAGACGCCTTCCAGCACATCCTGCTGCCCTGCATCACCATTTCCCTGTACCCCATCGGCCTGGTGTCCCGGATGACCAGAAGCGCCCTGCTGGAAATTCTGGGCGAGGACTACATCACCGCCGGCCACAGCTACGGCCTGAGCGACACCAAAATGCTCTGGAAGTATGCCCTGAAAAATAGCCTTGGCACCACCGCCACGGACGTGGCTCTGTCCATGGGCTATACCCTGACGGACACCTTCCTGGTGGAGGCCATCTTCTCCTGGCCGGGCATCGGCAGCTACATTTCCAGCGCCGTCACCACTCTGGACTATCCCGCCATCATCGGCGTGACCCTCTTCGGTGCCTGCTGCTACATCATTCTGAATCTGCTGGCGGATATCGTCATCGCGTCCGACCCCCGGGTGCGGCTGTAAGGGAGGAACTACAATGGACAATTTCATTCAATCCCTGAAGCCCCGGATCAAGAGTCTGCGGGAGAGCCTGTACCTGATCGCCCGGAATAAGCTGAGCCTGACCGCCCTGATTATCCTGGTGCTTCTGATCGTCGGCGCCCTGCTGGCGCCCTACATCATCCCCTACCCTGAGGACTTAGCCGATGCCACTCACACCCAGATCAAGCTCCAGGCTCCCAGTTTGGAGCACCTGATGGGCACGGACGAGCTGGGTCGGGATATTTTCAGCCGGGTCGTCTACGGTGCCCGGGTGTCCCTGTCCGCGGCACTGGCGGCCGTTGGTCTGTCTCTTGTCATCGGCATTCCCCTGGGTGCCATCGCCGGCAGCTTCGGCGGCTGGGTGGATAACCTCATCATGCGCATTACCGACGTGTTCCTCAGCTTTCCGCCCCTGCTCCTCGCCATCGCCATGGTGGCCGTCATGGGCAGCAGCCTGAACAACGCAATCCTTGCCATCGCCCTGTCCTGGTGGCCCTGGTACACCCGGCTCATCCGGGGTCAGGCCATCTCCGTCAAGGAGCGCAAATTCGTCCAGGCGGCAGAGACCATCGGTACCGGCCGGATGAAGATCATCTTCAAGCACATCATTCCCAACTGTATCAGCCCTGTTATCGTCCAGGCCTCCATGGACATCGGCGGCGTAATTCTGACCGTTGCCAGCCTGTCCTTCCTGGGACTGGGTGCTCAGCTGCCCACTCCGGAATGGGGTCTGATGATCTCCATGGGTCGCCGGTTCTTCCCGGACAGCTGGTGGTACTGCATTTTCCCGGGTCTGGCCATTTTCGTCACCGTGCTTTGCTTCAATCTGCTGGGCGACGCCATCCGGGAAATTCTGGATCCCAAGACCCGCAAGAACTAAGGAGGACGCGACATGGCTTATTTTGAGATCAACCATCTGCATATTACCCACCGCTCCTTCGAGGGCACCAAAACCGTCCTGGACATCGGCCACCTGGAAATCGCCAAGGGCGAGACCTACGGTCTGGTGGGTGAGTCCGGTCAGGGCAAAACCGTGCTGGCTCTGGCGATCCAGCAGCTGCTTCGCTGCCCTCCCGGTAAAATCGAATCCGGGGAAATTCTTCTGGACGGCCAGGATCTTCTGAAACTGAAACCCAAGCAGATGCAGCAGCAGATCCGGGGCAAGAAAATCGCCATGATCTTCCAGGATCCCATGAGCTGCCTGAACCCGGTGTTCACCGTGGGGCAGATCATGACGGACGTGCTGCACACCCGGAATCCGGAGATGAAGAAGCTCCAGGTGCGCCAGGCGGCTCTGGAATTACTCCAGGAGGTAAAGCTTGCGGACGCGGAGAGCACCATGAGCAAGTATCCCCACCAGCTTTCCGGCGGCCAGCGGCAGCGGGTCATCATCGCCCTGGCTCTGGCCTGCGGCGCGGAATTCCTGATTGCCGACGAGCCTACCCGGAACCTGGATGTGACCATCCAGGCAAGCATCCTGAAGCTGCTGAAAGAATTGCAGCTGAAGCGGGGCATGACCGTTCTCTTCATCGCCAACAACCTGAGCCTGGTGTCCGCCTTCTGCGACCGGGTGGGTATCCTCTACGGCGGGAAGATCATCGAGGAAAACACCACCGCCAGGCTCATTTCCGAGCCTCAGCAGGACTACACCAAGGTGCTCATCCAGGCGGTGCACACCGAGGGCAAGAAGGCCTCGGTCATCGAAAGCGACGAAGTGCTTCTGAAGGTCGAGCACCTGAAAAAGTACTTCGACATCAACGATGAGATCAAGCACCAGAAGCACCTGACCCTGAAAGCCGTGGACGATGTGAGCTTCGAGCTGAAAAAGGGCGAGGTGCTGGGCATCGTGGGCGAATCCGGCTGCGGCAAGTCCACCCTGGTCAACACCATTCTCGACCTGTTCGAGCCCACCGAGGGCAAGGTTTTCTTCGAGGGCAAGGATGTCTTCGCCGAGGCGAAAAAGGGCGACAGTGCCTTCAAGAAAAACGTGCAGATCGTCTTCCAGGATCCCTACTGGTCCTTAAATCCCCGGTGGCTCATCAAGGACATTGTGGCCGAGCCCATCGATGTCTACGAAAAGCTGGGGGAAGCCGCCCGGCTCAAGCGGGTGGAGCAGCTGCTGGAAATGGTGGGCATCTCTCCGGACGCCTGCTACAAGTACCCCCACGAATTCTCCGGCGGCCAGCGGCAGCGGATCGCCATTGCCCGTTCTCTGGCCTCCAACCCCAAGCTGGTGGTGCTGGATGAGCCCACCTCCTCCATTGACGTATTCAGCCAGGCTCAAATTCTGAGCCTGATCAAGGAGCTTCGTGAGAAGTTCCAGCTGACGAACATTCTCATCAGCCACGACCTGGGCGTGGTTCATGAGCTTGCCAACAAGATCGCCATTATGTATCTGGGTAAGATCGTGGAGTTCGGCCCGGCGGAGGATATTTTCCGCCATCCCCGGCATCCCTACACCCGTGCCCTCTTTGACTCCATCCCCACCCTGACCACCCACGGCATGGAGGGTCTGCGGACTCTGGAGGGTCAGATTCCCAGCCCCATCAATCCCCCGGCAGGCTGCGCCTTCCATCAGCGCTGCCCCTATGCCACCGAAGCGTGCGCCAAGGCGGCACCTCAGCCCCTTGACCTGGGCGGCGGCCATTCGGTCAGCTGCCTGCGGGCTATGGAGCTGGAAGAAGCCTTGAAAGAAACCAACTAAGGGAGGAAACAATATGCGTACCTTAAATCATGAAAATCTGCTGGACATTCTCTACGGCTGCGCCATCCTGGGCACCGGCGGCGGCGGAAGCCTGGACGAGGGCATCGAGATGATCGATGAGGCTCTGGCTGCCGGGAAGGAATTCAAGCTCACCACCTTCGAGGAAATGTCCCCGGAGGATGTGATCGGCACCCCCTATGCCTGCGGAGCCATCAGCCCTCTGACCGAGGAGGAAATCAAGAAATACGCCCGTCTGAAAGAAACCGACGAAAGCTTCTACATTCTGTGCATGAAGCAGCTGGAGCGGTTCCTGGGTCGGGAGGTCAGCGCGGTGATCTCCACGGAGCTGGGCGGCGGCAACACTGCCACCGCCTTCTACGTCGGTGCCATGACCGGCCGACCCATTGTGGACGGCGACCCGGCAGGCCGGAGCGTGCCTGCCCTCCAGCACTCCACCTACTTCCTCCAGGGTGTGCCCATGTGCCCCATGAGCGTGATGAACAAGTTCGGCGAAGGTGCCGTGTTCACCAACGTCTTTGACGATGAGCGGGGCGAGGATCTGGTTCGGGCTCTGGCAGTGGTCAGCCAGAACACCATTGCCGTCATGGATCATGTGAATACCGCCGCCGTTCTGAAAGATGCCGTCATCCGGGGCGCCATTTCCTACGCCGAGGCCATCGGCAAGGCCTACCGGCAGACCCTGGCGGCTGGCGGCGACTATGTGAAGGCCGTTACCGAAACCGGCAAGGGTAAGATGATGTTCGAGGGCACCGTCACCGAAAGCGGCTACGAGACCCGGGACGGCTACACCTACGGCGATACCGTCATTGCGGGCACCGGTGCTTACGCCGGGCATACCCTTCGGATCTGGTATCAGAACGAGAACATCATCAGCTGGCTGGACGGAGAGTTCTTCGTCACCGTCCCCGACCTGATCTGCGTCTTCGACCTGGACAACAACCTGCCCCAGCTGAACCCCTTCGCCCGGGTAGGCGAGCACGTTGCCGTCACCGCCCTGCCCGCCGCCAAGGAGTGGACCACCGCCCGGGGTCTGGAGGTCTTCGGCCCCAGAAGCTTCGGCTACGACGTGGACTACCGCCCCTACTGCGAATAAGGAGTCATTATGGAAAACAAGGCATTTCTGGACGCCATTTTGGGACTGGTGTCCATTGAGAGCATTGCCCGGGTGGACGTGACCCCGGAAGCCCCCTACGGCAAAGGCCCTGCCAAAGCTCTGGACTATGTGATGAAGTTGTGCGAAACCCTTGGCATCCGGACGGTGAACTTAGGCGGCAAAATCGCCTGGGCGGAAATCGGCCAGGGTGAGGAGATCGTGGGCGTGCTGGGACATCTGGATACCGTACCCGCAGGCAGCGGCTGGGCCCACAACCCCGGCGGCGAGCTCTGCGGCGACCGGCTCTACGGCCGGGGCGTGGCCGACGACAAAGGCCCCACCCTGGCAGCCCTCTTTGCCATGAAGGAACTTCAGGACGCGGGCGTTCCCCTGAGCCGTCGGGTGCGGCTGATCTTCGGTCAGTGCGAGGAAAGCGGGGACTGGGACGACATGAACTACTACAAGCAGACCCAGCAGCTGCCGGTCTTCGGCTTCACCCCCGACGCGGATTTCCCCGCCATCTACGGAGAAAAGGAAATTCTGAACTTCCAGCTGTCCCTGCCGGTTTCCGGGAGCGGCCTGGTGCGCATCGAGGGCGGCGACGCGGCCAACATGGTGGCCGACTGGTGCCGCTGCGCCTACCGCACCGCTGACGGCACGGAGCATACTCTGGAAACCCACGGCCGCAGTGCCCACGCCAGCACCCCGGAAAAGGGAGAAAATGCCATCACCGCCATGATGGAGGCTCTCCATGCGGCCGGGGTCGAAAGCCCCCTGGTGGATTTTTACCGGGCGCACATTGGCTCCGATTTGAACGGCGTGAAAATGGGCTGCGGCCTGGAGGATGTCCAGAGCGGCAAGCTGACTCTGAACGCCGGTGTCCTGCGCACGGAAAAGGACGAAATCGTCCTGACCCTGGACATCCGCAGTCCCGTGACCTTCAACCGGGCGGCGGTGGAAACGCCCATTGCCGCCGCCTGCGCCCCCTACGGCATCACCTGCCGGTGCACAGCCAACGAGCATCCTGTGTACATGGACAAAAATGGCAAGGTGGTTCAGGCCATGGTGGGCATTTACCGGGAGTACACCGGTGACGATTCCGAGCCCACCGTCATCGGCGGCGGCACCTATGCCCGAGCCATGCCGGGCATCGTGGCCTTCGGCCCCATGCGTCCCGGTCGGGAGTGCACCGAGCATCAGAAGGACGAGTACCTTCTGGTGGAGGATCTGCTGGCTGCCAAGGAAATTTACCGGAAAACCATTGAAACCCTGGCAAACCTGGATTAAGGAGGAATTATCCCATGAAAACCGAACTGCAAATCGCGGCGGACAAGCTGGTGGGGGAAATCTTCGGGGTCAAGCCCGGAGAGACCGTGGTGCTCACCGCCGACTACGACTCCAATGAAAACGTACTGCGAGCCGTGTCCGACAGCGTCCGGGAGGCCGATGCCCAGGTCATGGTCATCACCGTCCCCACCCCCCGCTCCGTGGGCAAGGCCGCCGATCCGGATCTGCCTATCGAGCCCCTGACCGCCGCCCTGTGCGCCTGCGACGTGTGGATCGAATTTAACCATCAGTGGCTGCTGTACTCCACCCCCTTCGAGCGGGCCAGCGCCGAAAACAAGAAGCTGCGCTATATGTGCCTGGTGGATTTTGACGAGGATCTGATGATCCGCACCATCGGCCATGTGGAAACCCCCAAGCTTCAGGTCTTCATGCGCAAGGTGGCCGAGCTCACCCGCAGCGCCAAGACCATGCGGGTCACCACCCCCGCCGGCTGCGACGTGTCCTTTGAAATCGACCCGGTTCACTATGTGGCCTGCGACTGCGGCGACGCCACCTTCCCGGCTGTGCATATGCTCACCGGTCAGATCAACGTGGTGCCCCGGTTCGGCTCCATCCAGGGCACCATTGTCTTCGACGGCTCCGTGACCCCTCCCTTCGGCCACGCCCCCGCCACTCCCATCCGGCTCACCGTCAAGGACGGCGTGATTCAGAAGGTGGAGGGCGGCGAGGAAGCCGCGATCTACGACAAGTACCTCCGGGATTTTGACGACCCGGGTATGCTGAAGATGGCCCACATCGCCTACGGCTTCAACCCCGGTGCCAAGCTCACCGGCAACATCGTGGAGGATGAGCGTGTCTGGGGCTCCACTGAGTGGGGCATCGGCTACGTCAGCAACATTGACGCCCCTCCCTGCGGCCAGGACGCCGTCAGCCACACCGACGGCATCTGCCTGAACAGCTCCGTCTGGCTGGACGGAGTACAGATCATGGACGAGGGCAAGATCGTCCTGCCTGAGCTGGTGGCTCTGCTGCCCTGATAAAATA
Organism: uncultured Oscillospiraceae bacterium; assembly: GCA_934630985.1. Lineage (GTDB taxonomy): Bacteria > Bacillota > Clostridia > Oscillospirales > Oscillospiraceae > Faecousia. The sequence continues at coordinate 12,854 of CAKTXO010000022.1, forward strand.
CAACGCCCCCGCCCTGCTTTCGCAGCGCGGGGGTGTTCTGTTTATACGAGTTTTCAGATAGACCCTAAGAAATCGTATTATTGGACTTCCGGCAGGGTCAGGGTGTACCGCCGGAGAGCGGAGGCGGAATAGAGTGCCACAAGAAGCTCGGTGATGGGCACGGTCAGCCACAGGGCATTGCCCCCGGCCAGTGCCGGCAGAATCAGAGTCAGCCCGCCGCTGATGACCAGGCCTCTGGCCACGGACACCACAAGCGCCGCCCGGGGCTTCATGATGGCCTGGAAATAGTAGGTGGAGAAAATATTGAAGGGCAGCAGCAGGAAGGACATGGCGTAGGTGCGGATGATACCCGGAGCCATGGCCAGGATTTCCGGGGTGGGCGCCATGAAAATCCGGATATACAGCCGGGGACAGGCCATGCTGAGCACCGTCCAGAACACCCCGAAAAAGGCCGACGTGCCCAGAGCCAGCCGGAGAACCTGCCGGATGCGCCCGCCCTTGCCCGCGCCGAAGTTGGTGGCCATAATGGGCTGAGCGGCCTGGCCTACGCTGTAGGCGCAGCACTGGGCGAAGGTGCTGACCTGGATCACCGGCCCGTAAATGGACAGGGCGTTGGCTCCCAGGTAGCTCATGATCTGCCGGTTGAAGAGCACCGTAAGGATGCCCATGGCCACGTCCACGAAAAAAGAGGCAAAACCAGTGACGAGAATTTCCCGGAACCGCCGGAAAAGCCGGGTGGGTCTGACAAGCCGCAGGGTGTTCTTCCGGCTGAGAAAATGGGTCAGCATCACGCAGGTGGAAATGGCCGCGCCGATGGCCGTGGCCAGACCCGCGCCAAAAATGCCCATATTACAGCCGAATACAAAGAAAATATCGCCGAAAATGTTGAAAATTCCCCCGGACAGTATTGCCAGAGTAGCCCGACCCGGATTGCCGTCGGTTTGCAGAAAGAACATCAGCATCTCATTGACGAGAAACAGCGGGAACACGAATTTCACCGGCCCCAGGTAGGTCTGTGCCAGAGGCAGCAGCTCCGCGTCCGCGCCGAAGAAGGTCAGGACGGGGGTCTCGAAGCACCAGATGCCGAGCCAGGTAAGCACCGCCAGCACCGCCGCGCCGATGACCGAGGCGGTAAAATACTGATTTTCCGAGCCGTCCCCGGCGCCGCTGCCCCGGCGGGTGCTGAAAATCACGCCGCCGCCCGCGCCCAGAAGCAGACCCAGGCTATAGATCAGGTTCCAACAGGGAGCCACTACCGCCAGAGCCGCGGTACCCTGAGGCCCCTGGTACTGACCCACCACCGCCGTGTCCACCATGGTGTAGATGCAGCCGATGAGGGCACTGCCGAAGGCCGCCGACAGATATTTTCCGTACATCGATCTGATATTTCCGTTGAGAAAATCCATATATTCCTCCTTTGATGGGGTTATCTCGTTAAGTGCCCCTGTGGGTCAAAATAGCCAAAATATACCATGTCATTGCGAACCAGTGACCGATGTCACTGGTGTGGCAATCCCCTGGATAGGCGTAAAATTCAAGATTTCCTAGGGAGCCTCTGATTAAATCGGCAAGAGCTGGGGGCGAGAGATTTTTCTTTAGCCGAAGGATTCAAAAGCGGAGGAATACTGGATGTATTGCCCGCTTTTGAAGCCGCACGGATAGAGAAAAAGATCCGCTATCCAGCCGCAGACGATTTATTCAGAGGTTCCCTAGTGTAGATGTTTGAAAATCGGGGGGATTGCCACGGCAGTGTGCGCACTGCCTCGCAATGACATGGTTTTTCGACAGTCTCGTATAAAAAGCCGGATAAGAAACAGACATTTCAGTCTGCCTCTTATCCGGCTGCTGTTTCTCCGAACAACTCGCCCTCCGAGCGAACAGAATTATTCTAGCACAAGACTATTGGCAAATCAAGCCCTGCGCTCACTTTTTCCAGTGCTTCAGCTGGGGCACTACGGCCTCCATGTGAGCCCGCACCTGCTCCGCAGGCCAGTCTGCCGTTGCCATGTGGTTTACGCAGAAATCGATGAGCTCCTCCGGGCTGGAATAGTGAAACCGGCCGCCCTCGTAGCACCATTTGCAGTATTCCTCGTTCAGAGCGCCGTCCGGCTCCCGGCTGAGAATGCCGTCCTCCAGGGGCATCCCACAGCACTGGCAGAACAGCTGCCGTGGCGAACCCAGCAGGGTGTTGATGGAAACGTCATAAAGCCCGGACAGCAGCTTCAGGGTTTCCGTATTGGGGACGGTTTCGCCGGTTTCCCACCGGGACACCGCCTGGCGGGTCACGAAAAGCTTTTCCGCCAGCTCTTCCTGGGAATAGCCCTTCCGGGTGCGCAAATCCCGCAAAATTTCCTTGATTTCCATGTAAATTCCCTCCCGTAATTTGACTTTGGTGCTTTCACTTTACCACAAAATCCTCCCAGACGCAAGAAACCCGCTGTTGCGTCCCCGGAAAAAAAGCGTTAAAATAGGGAAAAACATCTCAAAGGAGATTTCCCATGGCCGAAGCCCAACGCACCGTGCTGCTTTCCGGGATGCCACTCGCCTACACCCTGGAGCGAAAAAACGTGAAAAATCTGAATCTGCGGATTTATCCGGACGGCAGCGTCCGGGTTTCCGCCAACCGCCGGGTGCCCATCCGGGAAATCGAAGCTTTTTTGATCGGCCACGAGGATTTTATCCGGAAGGCACAGAGCCGATTCCGGGAGCGGCCTCAGGCGGCGCCTCTGGAATACGTCACCGGGGAACGGCTTTCCTTCCTGGGGAAGGCTCTGGAATTGCAGGTGGTTTCCGGAGAGCGGGAGGCCGTGGCCTTGGAAAATGGGAAGCTGGTGCTGAGGCTGAAAAATCCGGAGGATTTTGCCCGGCGGGAAAGGCTGGTGCGCCGGTTCTGGGATGCCCAGTGTCAGGCGGTGTTTCCGGAGATTCTCCGGGAATGCTATCCCCTGTTTCAGGACTTGGGGGTGCCCTACCCTACCCTTCGGATTCGGTCAATGAAGTCCCGGTGGGGCTCCTGCCTGCCGGGCAAGGGGGGCATCACCCTGAGCAAGCAGCTGCTGGCCGCGCCCCGGGAGTGCATTGAATATGTGGTGGTGCACGAATATTGCCATTTTCTCCATCCCAACCACGGCAAGGGCTTCTACGCTTTGCTTGCCGACCGGATGCCGGACTGGAAGGAGCGGAAAATACGGCTCAACGGCGGTGGGCGTTAGGCGCAATGCCCGATTCTCTCGAACCCCGCAAAAAACGCACTGGTGCGGGAGCACCCCCGGCTCCCTTGTGTAAAGGGAGCTGTCATGGCCGTCTCACGCAAGGCCATGACTGAGGGATTGTCAGAGTGGGCAAGTTCTGATCCCCTCAGCCCCAGTGTGCGCACTGGGGCAGCTCCCCTTGGTCAGCAAGGGGAGCCTTTGCGCTTCGCCGGTAGTTCCCGGAACATCCGGTGGGATTGTGACTTGAGGGAATCCCTGGAAGGAGCCACACCAGTGTGCACAATGGTGTGGCAATAACACGCGTTTATTTCAGCGCAGAAAAAGCGGGCGGCCAATGGCCGCCCCTACATTTAGGAATTAAAAAGTTCTGAAAAACCAGAAAATAAATCAATTTTTTGTGGACTTCTCTTCCAGAATATCCAGAATGGTCTTCTCGGTGCCCACCATGCCGGGGGAGGCAATGCGACCCATGTTGCCCATGGTTTCCTCAGGGGTGGCTCCGCCGATGCCGTGGATCGGCGCAATGGACACCCCCGCCAGAGCCATGTCCACCGCCTGCCAGGCGGCGTCCACCGCCACCACGCCCTTCATGGTGCAGCCCTGGTTGCCGCCGTCGCAGATCATGCCGGTGATGCTGCCAGCCAGATTGTTGATGACCCGGGTCATGGCGTTTACGTCCCCGCCCCGCAGAAGGGTCAGGCCGCAGGCCATCCCCGTTCCGGCGGCAATGGCGCAGCCGCAAAAGGCGGAAAGTCTGCCGGAATATTCCTTGATGTACATGCACACAAGAAAGCTCAGGGCTGTAGCCCTCAGAAGCCTTTCCTCGGAGTAACCCTCCACCCGGTAGGCGGCGTACAGAGGCAGGGTGGCGATAATGCCGTGAGCCCCGGAGCCGGTGATGCTCATGGCAGGCTCGGGAAGCCCCAGCACCCTCGCCTCAATGGCGGCGTTGCAAAGCAAGGAAGCGGTTTTCCGGGAATCGGCGGACACCACTTCCCCGCCGTTGGCGTTCAGCAGATACCGGGCGAAGGTGGTTTTCGGGCTGTTCAGCCCCGCCTCGAAGAGAGCAAGGTTGGTGGTAAAGGCCTGACGGATAAAAGCCAGCTCCTCCGCAGGGACGGCCTCGGCGTAGTCCACCAGCTGCGCCAGGGTATACCGGTGAATCACCGGAGGTTCCTCCCCTGCCGCCTCGGCCGCAGTTTCCTTTTCCCAGACGGAAACTCCGTTTTCCGTGATTTTCACGATATTCGTGTGGCTGTCCCGGATGGTGACAGCGGCACTGCCCTGGTCAGTCTCCACCGTGGCCTCGATGAAAATCCGGCTGGTGATCTCCTGAAGCTCCACGGTAATCAGTCCATTTTCCACCATTTTCCGGGCGGCTTCCGCCTGGGCTTCGGTAATGCCGTCCAGGCATTCCAGCCCCTTATCCGGGTCAGCCCCCACCGCCCCCAGGGCGGCGGCGTGGGCATTGCCCACCTGATCGCTTCCGGGAATCCCGCAGGTGAAGGCATTTTTGAACATGCCGCTGTTCAGCCGGAGGGTGACGCGGCGGATTTCCCCGGGAGCGTGGCGTCTGGCCGTAGCCGTGGCGAAGGCGATAGCCCCGGGCTCGGTGACTCCCAGCGCCGGGCGCATATCCTCCCGGATGAGCTTTGTCAATTCGTGCATAGCGGCACCCTCACAGACTGTCCACGGCGGCTTTCAGCTGAGCCATGGCCTTTTCCAGGGTGGAGCGGGGGCAGGCGACGTTCAGCCGCATGAAGCCCGTGAGGCTCCGTCCGAAGGTGTAGCCCTCGTTCAGACCCAGTTTGGCCTTACGGATGAAGAAATCCCGCAGCTCCTCGTTGGTCATGCCCAGCGCCCGGCAGTCCAGCCACATCAGATAGGTTGCGTCCGGGCAGTTGGGCTTGATCTGGGGAATATTCTTGGCGCAGAAGTCCCGGACATAGTCAAAATTGGCGGAAAGGTAAGGAAGCAGCTGCTCCAGCCACTCTTCGCCCTCCCGGTAGGCCGCCTCCATGGCAACGCTGCTGAAGGCATTGTTCCGGTGGATATCCATTCCGCCCCAGAAGCTGTCGAAGGTCTTCTTCATTTCCGCGTTGGGGAAGATGGTGGTGCTGGCCTGAAGTCCCGCCAGATTGAAGGTTTTGGTGGCCGAGACGCAGGTGATGATGTGCCCGGCGATTTCCGGAGACAGGGTGGCCGTGGGGGTATGGTGCTTGCCGTGGAAAATCAGATCGGAGTGAATTTCATCGGAAACCAGCAGGGTGCCGTTTTCGATACACAGCTCTGCCATTTTCCGCAGCTCCTCCGGCTCCCAGACAATGCCCAGAGGGTTGTGGGGGTTGCACAGCAGGAAAATCCGGCAGTCCTTGACCTTGGCGGCGAAGTCCTCAAAATCAATGTGCCAATGGCCGTTTTCCTCCACCAGCTGATTTTCCACCACGGTTCTGCCCCAGGCCTCGGTCACATCGTAAAACTCGGAGTACACCGGGGTCTGGATGAGCACCTTGTCCCCGTCATTGCTGAAGAGCTTGACGATGGCGGACAGAGCCGGCACCACGCCCAGGCTCCAGCTCATAAGGCTCACGTCCGGCTTCCAATGGTTGCGTCGAACCTCCCAGTCCTGGACGGCCTGGAAATAGCTGTCCGGCCGGGAGGTGTAGCCCCAGATGCCCTCCTGAGCCTTGGCGGCGCAGGCGTCGATGATAGGCTGGGCTGTGCGGAAATCCATATCTGCCACCCACAGGGGAATCACGTCCGCCGTGCCGAACTTCTTAGTGCGCTCGTCGTACTTGGAAGAGCGGTTGCCGCTGCGGTCGATGACCTCGTCAAAATTGTATTGCATGGGAATCTTCCTTTCTGTGTCTGTTTTGGGGTCAGTATACTCCATTTCCCGGGAAATGTCCAGTGTCTACCTCAGAAAGAAGTCCGAGCCCTTGTCCTCAAAGAGCAGCGCCGACACCCCCAGCAGCAGCTCGGCGTGGCAGGCCGGGTCGTCCAGGGGCAGGCCGAAATCGCTTTGCATCCGGCGAATCCGGTAGAGCACCGTGTTCCGGTGGGTAAAAAGCACCTCGCAGGTCTTTTTCAGAGAGCGGCCGCAGGCCAGGTACCAGTACAGGGTCTCGCAGTAGCCGGTACCCTTTTCCCGGTCGTGGTCGGCCAGTGCCCGAAGAGGTAGGGAAATCAGATCCTCCCTGCCTTCCAGATTTTTCAGCATCAGAGGCACCCGAAGCCTGTCCACAGTGCACACGCTTTCGCCGTGATACCTTTCGTCTCCCATCAGCGCCAAAGCCTCCCGGGCGGTGCGGTAGTGGGCGGGCAGGTCGTAAAGGTCGCTCAGTCCCTCAGATACCGCGATTTTCAGCCGGAATTCCTGAGCCAGCGCCGAAAAATCCTCCTTTCCGGCAAGAAACAGAAACACGTCCCCCCGATATAGGAAGGGGTGAGACTGAGGAAATTG
>CAKTXO010000023.1 GCA_934630985.1 uncultured Oscillospiraceae bacterium
CAGAAAGCTGATAGCAAAGAAAGGCCAGACGGATAGCAGCGAATGATCGCGCAGGGAATGTGTCCCAACTTGGGACACATTATTACTCTGCTTGTCTAAACAGGCAAAAATGGCAAAATGCGTCCCAAGTTGGGACGCATTTCTATTTGTAACGGATGGGACAATAGTGGACCAACAGATCAATAGCTCCGTTGTCCTTAAATTCGCAATCAATGCCATAGTCGCCTGCGGAAAACCAAGGATAGCACTTCATAAGGGGCCGGATTGTCCGCTCGGCAAAGCTGATAATGGCATACTCCGCCGGGGCATCCTCAGAAAACCACAGGTCATTGATCGTATTAAGACAGTTCTGGCAGAGGTGGCTCTGGACGGTTTCTCTGTCAATGCTGTACTGTACGCCGGTGATTTGCACATGGGCTTAGCCATTATCCGGGTGCGTGTATGCGTGAGCATAGGTGTCCTCTCCGGACAGATGGTTGGTCTGCATAGATGTTTTCCTCGGAATCAACCCAATATTAAACCGCAATAATGTAGCGTCTGCTAGAACGTGAATAGAGCGGAATCAGCGACATTGCCAAATCGACAACATTCCTCTTGACAATTACGAATATATGTTCTATAATTCAAACAGGCTGAATCATCACAACTAAATAATCCCCGTACTCAAATCGCGCAAGCGGAGACAGTGATGTAACATCATTGAGCTACCAAGCACCGTAAGAGACGAACTTTCAGACAGGAGAAATCCTGCCTGTGCGGTTCGTGTCTTGCGGTGCTTTTTGTTTTTCAGATGCGGGGGGTATGATGTGAGGTCGTGCAGCTTGACAAGTTCATACCCGCCAGAAAATGGGATATGACTTTGCGAGGATAAGAGCGAGGCAACGCTCCGGTGAGATTCCGGGGTAGGAACGGCATTGGAATAGGGCGGCAAGATGGCGGTACATTTGCGAGGTGTAGAGCGTTGGCCTATAATATGCGTACCATCTGAAAACCAAACAGGAGGGACACATATGGAAATCACCTATACGCTCGTCGGGGACTACTATCTTCCAAATCTGGCTGCACCGGAAAGCCCCAAGGTAGGCCGCTGGGGAATGCTGCGCTTCAACTATCTAAGGAAGCATCAGGAGGCACTTTATGCCATCATGTTTATTGAGAACACGCTGAACTCCCATCTGGAAGAAATTGACCGTCAGGCGCAGGAAATGGAACAGCAGCTTATTTCTCAGCTGGCACAGCAGGAGGGCGTTACGGAACAGCTGAAAGCGGAGAATCAAATGGAATGGGTTGCCCGGATGAGCAACATTCGGAATCGAGCAGATGAAATTATGTTGAATGAACTGATTTATGCCTAGAAAAAGCATATAGCAAAACCGCCATGGTGCGTACTGATTCTGTCAGTCGTACCGTGGCGGTTTTTATCATTTCTCACAAAAATAATTTATTTTCAGAAATCATATTAAAAAACGGCCTGTCTCGATGGCTACATAAGTGAGGGGGAAAAATATTTTCAGGAAACACACTAACAAAACATCATTTTTGCCGCAATAAGTGAAGGGATAATATCTCACGGTGCTTCGTCGAATTTCACAAAAATAAATTGTTTCCTGAAACATGTAAAAAATTGGCCTGTTTTATGGACTCAATATATGAGGGGATTTGTGCAGGCTTTATGAAATTGCAAAAATCTTGAGAAACACCTTTACTTTTGCCCATTCTGGATGCCTACCACTTGAGGGGGATTTTGGGCAACTTGCACGAAAACGAAAATATTTGTTCAAAACGCTCTAACAAAACCTCGTTTTCGCCGCGATAGGTGAAGGGGTATTGCCCCTCCCCATGTACCTTGACAATTTTATACTCATTCATCTGATACATTCTCCCCCACCCGAGCCGGAAGGCCGTGCGCCATGACCATTTTATGCGAGCGACAACCACGGGCCTCCACTGCCAGATAGCAACCGGCATGGCGACGACGGCGGGACAGGACAATGATACTTCTCGAAAGAGCTGGGCGGAAGCGCAGGGGTGAAACTCCCATGGACCCGATTCGCTGTCGGGCATCAGATGAATCCAGCGCGCACGGGGGCGAGGTCAAATAGGTACGCAAAAATCTAAATTTTGAAAGGAAAAAACAAATGAAAAACAAAAACGGAATTTACATCATCGGTGTTGACCATGGCTACGGCAACATCAAAACAGCCAATTGCTGCTTCCCCACGGGAGTGGAGAGCAGCGACAAGGAACCGACCTTCAAGAATGATTTGTTGATCTACCAGGGCCGCTATTACCAGATCGGTGTTGGACACAAGGAATACGCGGCTGAAAAAGTAATGGATGAGGACTACTACATTCTGACCCTGGCGGCCATTGCCCGGGAACTGAGCAGGGAGCAGATCACTCAGGCTAATGTGTTCTTAGCGGCGGGCCTGCCCTTGTCCTGGGTGACGAAGCAGCGAAAGGCATTCCAGGCGTATCTGCTTCAGAACAGTAATGTGGAATTTACGTTTCGGAGAAAAGATTACCGCATCCGCATTGTAGGCGCGGCAGTTTATCCCCAGGGATTTGCCGCAATTGCGCCCATTGTAAACCACTTCACCGGAAGTAATATGCTCTGCGATATTGGTAACGGCACCATGAACATCCTGCGAACCATGGACAGCAAAGTGGATTTGCGCCAAATGTTCACGGAAAAGTATGGTGTGCAGCAGTGCGTTCTGGCCATCCAGGAGGCCCTTATGCGGGAACATCACGCCGAACTGGAGGAACAGATGATTCACAATTTCTTGCGGTACGGTACAGTCGGTATCGACGAGGAACTGGAAAAGACCATGAAGCTGACAGCCAGCGACTATGCGAAAAAGGTATTCCGCAAACTCCGGGAGCATGGCTACGACCCCCGGATTATGAAGCTGTATGTAGTCGGCGGCGGTGGGTGCCTGCTGAAAAATTTCTTCCCTATTGCTCCTGACAAAATCATCATTAACAGCGACATTTGCGCCACGGCCAAAGGCTACGAGTACATGGCTGACGTGCAGAATGTAACGGGAGGCGTGAAATGAGGGCCGCCAAAACCACGATACGCTTCAAGCCATCCCGTGCCGAGGATGCCCGTGCATTGGAATATTTGAGAGATAGGAAAACGGCAGGGAGTTCTTTCAGCAAATCCGTGGTGCAGGCCATTAACGACTGCCTGGATGCCCAGGAGGCGGAAAGCAGGGAGGATTCCTTCATGGGCAGATTCCGGATAATGGTTCGGGAGGAACTGAAAGGGGTGGGGAGTACAGCCTCTTTTCAGCCTGTTTCGGAGCCGTCCCAGCAGTCGCAGGAAAACGCTGAGCAAACGCTGGCGTTTTTGGATGCTTTCGACGGCATGGAATGACAAAATGACGGCGTTTTTTCGGGGAAACGCCATCGATGTGCTAATTTCTCACTACGATGTGCCGTCGCATTTGGCGGTTTGCGGAGTCAAAATCGGACAATGTGATGGCGTATTTGCAGAAAAGCACCGTCCCAAAGCACTAGTTTTACCCGACCATAATTACACAGGGACAGATGCCTACAACAGACCTAGTGTACACTTTTTCATGCACAGTATCGTTCAGGGCAGGGCTGTTTATCACTGAATTGTGGGCAATGTGGGGGCGATTCAACATGATAGAAAAGGTTATGTCTTTAGTCTGGCAAGCATCGCCTTTTGTCCCCAAAGGCAGCTTGTCAGGGAATATCCCTGAAACCCTATGTACTTAAAGGAGGAACATGAACAAAAGAATTTATGAAATAAAAGTCCGGCTGGCAGCCGATGAAATGGCCTACCTGAATCAGCTTGTCGCCGCGTCTGGATTGTCCAGAGAAACTTATTTGCGGATGCTGATTTCGGGAGTTGTCCCAAAGGAGACACCGCCTCCTGACTTTTGGGCAATGATGCGGGAGCTTCATGCCATCGGGAACAACCTGAATCAGATTGCCATGAATGCCCATGTGCTGAACGCCATTGATGCCAAGCACTACGATGAGGGCGTTCAACTGTTCCAGGATGCAGTCCTGAAAAAAATGTCAGCTGTACTTGAGCCTGTACCAATGAAAAATGAAACCAAGGTGGATTGAAACTATCCACAGCTACTTGAGAAAGGAATGATGTTTATACAAAACAAATTATGTAACCCAATCACAATCGAGATGTCCAAGCTGCATCCCTTTGAGAACCATCCCTATAAGGTTCTCAACAACGAAGAAATGGAAATACTGGCAGAGAGCATCCGAACAGAAGGTATTTTCTCACCGCTGATTGTTAGGCCCTTAGAAAACACGGACGAATATGAAGTGATCAGCGGACACCGCAGATTGCACGCAGCACAGAAAGCAGGGCTTTCCAAAGTCCCTGCCCTTGTCCATGAAATCAGCCGGGAGGAGGCAGCCATTATGCTTGTGGACAGCAATTTGCACCGGGAGCATATTCTGCCAAGTGAAAAGGCATTTGCCTATAAGCTGAAAATGGAGGCAATGAGCCACCAGGGCACTTCTGGCCAACTTGGCCAGAGGTGGAGCCGGGAGGAAATTTCAGAGATAGACAGTGGCCGTCAGGTGCAGCGGTATATCCGTTTAACCGAGTTGATTCCCGGTATTCTTCAGATGGTGGATAATGGAAGAATTTCCCTGACATCTGCTGTGGAAATCTCCTACTTAAATCCGCAGGAGCAAGCTGACCTTCTCTACACTATGGAATCTGAGGACTGCACCCCCTCACTCTCACAGGCCAAAGAACTGCGCCGCCAGTCCCAGGCTGGGATATTGGACATGGACAGCACGTTCCAGATTCTTTCCCAGCGCAAACCCAACCAACGGGAGAGCCTCAGAATCCCTATGGAAAAGATACGCAAATTCTTCCCGAAAAGCTATTCCCAGCAGCAGATTGAAAACGCCATTGTGTCGGCCCTTCAGCGGGAAGCCAGACGTAAGGCGACCAGAGAGGAGCGGTGAGGATGCAGCGTTTCTTTATTGGTCTTGGACAGCAGCAGACCTATGATTTGAACGGTGTCCATTATGAAGTTTCCAGCAGATTCATAAAAGACGAGGTTGAAAGCAAGAATACCATCCGAAGCCGTGTAGAGCGAATTTTGCAGAACCCTGTACATTTGACACTGCTCCCGGAACTTCGTACAATTGACACAGAATCTGTGCGTTCGACTGCCGGAAAGGAGTATTAAATGCAGTCGAAAAAGAAGAAAGAGCAAGTGGGTATCACTGCCCTCTATTGCCGCCTGTCCCGGGACGATGGCATGGAGGGGGACAGCAACTCGGTGATGAATCAAAAAAGATTATTACAGAAGTACGCAAAGGAAAATCATCTGGAAAATCCACGCTACTATGTGGACGATGGTTACACTGGCACCAATTTCAACCGCCCGGGCTTCCAAAAGCTACTGGAGGACATTGAGATGGGCTTTGTCTCCGCGGTCATTGTCAAGGATATGTCCCGGTTGGGCCGTGACTATCTGCAAGTAGGCTACTACACGGATAGCTATTTTCCGGATCACAGCATCCGCTTTATCGCCATTAACGACTGTGTGGACAGTGACGACGGAGAAAATGAACTGGCCCCTTTCCGCAATGTCATGAACGAAATGTACGCCCGTGACATCAGCCGGAAGGTCAGAAGTTCTCACCGTCTGCGCGGCAACGCCGGGGAGCCTCTGGCCCAGCCGCCCTATGGGTATCAGAAATCACCGGAGAACAAGAAGCGGTGGATCATCGACCCGGAAGCGGCGGCTGTGGTGCGGGACATTTTCGCCATGGCGATGGAGGGCAAGGGCAATGAAACCATCGCCGGTATCTTACAGGCTAGAAAAGTCTTGATTCCCATGGCCTATTGGCGGAAAAAGGGACTTCCCAGAGGCGGCAAAGTATCTCAACCCGATCCGTATAAATGGTGCAAGTCTACCGTTGAAAAGATCCTGCGGCAGCAGGAGTACTGTGGGGATATTGTGAATTTCAAAACCTATTCCAAGTCCTTCAAGAACAAGGCCCGCATTCCGAATCCGGAAGAGAACTGGGCAGTGTTCAAGAATGTCCACGAACCCATCATCGAGCGGGAGGTCTGGGAGCAGGTGCAGCAGCGTATCGGAAAGACAAAACGCAGACCGCCAAAGGCAGAAAACGGCCCAAAGCATCTGCTGGCAGATTATCTCTACTGTGCAGATTGCGGCTGCAAGCTGTGGTATCATGTGAATAGCATCAATCATATCCGTTTTTTCAGCTGCTCAAATTATTCCAAGGATTACCGAGACACTTGCCCGACCTGGCACTACGTCCGGGCAGACTCCCTGGAACAGGTGCTACTGCTGGAATTCCGTCGCATGGCAAAGCTGCTGATGAGCGATGAAGAAGCCTTTGCGGAGCTTTTGGCCCAAAAAGACCGGCCAGCTCCACAGGCAGGAACGAAGCTATGCCAATGCGGAACTGCAAAAGACCCTATGCCGTATGGAGGATGTGACCCGCCTGTACGAACGCCTCTATGAGGACAACGTCAGCGGCAAGGTCACGGACGAATGGTTCTTGCAGCTGTCCCACAAGTACGAGGTGGAACGCATGGACCTGAAAACCAAAACTGCCCGCCTCCGCCAGCAATTGGCGGAAGCAGACAGTGCGGAACAGGACCAGCAGCGTTTCTTGAGAGCCGTTCGGAAGTTCCTGGAAATGGACACCTTAACGGCCCCACTGCTTTCGGAACTTGTGGAGAAAATCATTATCCACGAAACGGAAGGAACAGGCCGAAACCGCACCCAGCGAATCGAAATCTGCTATCGCTTCGTAGGCTACCTGGACATCCCAGAGGTATCTCAAAGCCCCATCTACCAGGAACACATCCGCCAGGGCGTGGAACAGGCGTTTTACACGGCATAAGGTACAAAAATGAGTGTTCATAACTCAAATCCGTTATGAACACTCGATATGGTGCAGCAAGGCAATCCAAATCCGAACCACTTTTCACTTTTTCGGCTGCTTTCACATCAGCAAGAGATATGGTCTGACCGCCCTCCTTGAAGTTGTAGGTCAGCAAAAGTCGGTCATCATAGACATAGACAGCATTTACAAAGGTATCTACCAGCATCTTGCGGTGGGATTCCTGTGTAACGTCTAGTTTGCGGAAGCGCTGCAGCCAGAAGGTCATAAACTCTGCGGATATTTTGGGCTTGCCCAACTTCTCTTTCTCAATCAGAAGTTGCAAGTCCTCTTTTTCCGCCTCCAGCTTCTCCAAACGTTCCTTTGTGGAAGCGGTGCATAGGCCTTGCTCAACAGCGGCGAGCAAGTTGTTAATGCTGGTTTCGGTCTGCTTGAGCCGCTTTTCATACAAGGGAAGGGCGCTGTTCTCCTGGTCTTGGATGCGCATAAGCATAGATACAATGGTTTCAATGGCATCATCGTCCATAATAAAGCGCATCGTTTCATTGACAACCAGGTTCTCAATCCATTCCTTGCGGACGGCTTTCTTCTTGCAATCCCCACGGTGCTTTTTGACGGTCACACACTTGTAATAGCGGTGAATCGTGCCATTGCGGCCTTTTCCACTCTCTCCGCACATATACGCTCCGCAGTTGCCACAGAAGATTTTGGTGGTAAGCAGGTATTCTTCCTCGGCTTTGGCTCTTGCGGGGGCTTTCTGGTTCTTTGCCATACGCTGCTGAACTCGGTCAAACAAGTCCTTCGGAACAATGGGGGTAATGGCATCAGTCAGAACGTACTCCCGATATGCGTACTCCCCAATATAGCGGCGGTTATTGAGCAACCGCTGAATGGTGCCGTAGTTTATGGGACACCCTCGCCCATTGACGATACCGTGACTGTTCAGATAGTCCCGGATTTGGGTCATTGTTGCGCCTGCATCGTATCGCTTGAAAGCCTCTAGTACAAAGGGGGCTGTGTCGGGGTCAGGCTCCAGCCGCTGGTCTTGGGATACCCGCAGACCAAAGGGAACAGAGCCGCCATTCCAGAGGCCTTTTTCAGCGTTGATATTCTGCCCACGTTGGACTTTCTCACGCAGTTCGTTGGAGTAGTACTCGGCCATACTCTCCATAATTCTGCCCATTAACTGCCCTACAGCGTTGTCCCCGAAATCCTCGGTAATGGGAATGACCCGTACCCCGTTGTTTTTGAGGATTTGCTTGTAGGCTGCGCTGTCGGCAACATCTCGGGAGAAGCGGTCAGTTCGCAGCACCAGCACTGTATCAAACAGACGGGTCTTGCTGTCTTGAATCATCTGCTGAAAATCGGGGCGTTTGTCTGTGGTTCCAGAGATGGCCTTGTCTATGTAGTGCTTTAAGACGGTGTAACCGTTCTGCTCGGCAAACTTGGCGCATTCCCGAATCTGGACTTCAATGGATTCCTCCCGTTGGCTAGAGGAGGAATAGCGGGCGTAGATGACGGCTTTCATACTACTAATCCTTATCCCAGCGGTTTGCATCTGTCCAGCGATAATTGGGGTCTCGGTTGCGTGTGGGATTGTTTTCCCATTCCTCTGCGGAACGTTTGCTAAGCTCTTCATTAAGACGCCTCATCTTTGGTGTAAATTTCTGTGTTCCACCATTGAACCCGTTGGCTATCCACTGCTTTCGCTCTGCTTCAAAGGCCTCTGATAATTCTTCGTGGGAAGCAGTTTCAACCCACTTCTCAAAGCCACCTCTAAATATGTTGCTCAAAATACCCATTTAACGCCCTCCGTGACTAAGATTCTGTGTGTATTATACACCAGCCAACACTCTTTAGCAACAGTTTCCCGATACGGTCACAACAAATATTAGAAGGAGGTGGAAGCGAATGCTTTCATCTCCTTCTAATATTCTATATTACTTTTGGCAACAAAAGTAATATCAAAGGGGTGCAGGGTTCTCCTTGCCCCACGATAAACGGATGTTTGTCTAGTGGGTTAGACAATCCTTGTCTGGCTGCAGGCTGTGTGAGGCCTTGGGGAGTGGCGCATTGATGGGGAATGCGGCCATTCAGCAAGGTGGAACACAGTCAAGGAAACTGCGCTCATATTGCTGCCACGGTTCGGGGGACAGCGGTATAAGGGCAGTTGAGTGGTGCGGACAGGCGAGGATTGTCTTTCCCGGTTCAATATACTAATGAGGTGAAAATTATGTCATACTGTATAATGAGAGTAGAAAAAAGAAAGCGTTCATCGCTTTACGGCCTCCAACTTGAGGCCAACCGAACAGCACAGGACCACGAACGGGGACGGGACTTCTCGGCCTCTGACATTCGCTGGGATTTGACCCCGTTCAATATGTTCTTAGTCAAGGCCGAGAACTGGGGCAAGGCTGTCACGAAGGCCTTGCAGGAGGCCCAGATTCAAGAGCGCAAGAACAGCGTTGTGGTCTTGGACGGATTCTATGGAGCCTCCCCAGAATGGTTCCTTGACAAGTCGCTTGATGAGGTGATTGATTACTTCAAAGACTGCCTTGCTTTCCACGAAAAGACCTATGGAAAGGTCATCAATGCGGTGATTCATTTTGACGAGGCTACGCCCCACCTAACCTGTCAGTCAATCCCAATCATAGAAAAGGAGAATGGTGTGTCCAGTCTGTCTGCCCGTGAGATTATGGGCAACCGCAACGATTACCGCCGCAGACAGGACCAATTTTATGTTGAAATTGGCAAGCCCAGAGGCTTGGAGCGAGGCGAACCTCACGACCCGGAGAACACAAAAAAGCACCTGACCGTACAGGCATACAAAAACCAACAATTAGAATTTGAGAACAAACAACTCAAAAAAGAGAGTAAAAAATTGCAGAGTGAGTGCCAAAAATTGCTGTTGAAGAACAAACAATTGGAAACATTAAACGAATCACTTAATGAACATACACAACAGTCATTTATGCACTATTGTATGGAACAGTTCATACAAACGGCTAAAGTTCGTGGAGCCAATGGTCAAGTGAAAAATATAAACGATGGATTTCAACTATATGTAGAACAATATTATCAACAATTACGTATGAATTGGGAACAGATGAACAACATATTCAATGATAATGAAGAACGATTCTATGAACGAGAGTATCAACAACAACCTGAATATGATGATAGAGAACGTTAAACAAAAAGGGCACAGGCTTCAACTCCTGTGTCCTTAACTTATGTATATGAACTTGATTTCTTGATAGCGTAGCGCTTCGTCTGGAGGACTTTTGCCGAAGCGCCTGACGTGCGAATCTAACGTACCCCTCCCCCTTACTCTAGGGTTGTGGAAATTAGGAACACGGCTCCTAGGGCAGACTTCCCCTGTAGATAGAATGAAAGCCGCCCTAGAACGAAGTCCCTTCTCAATGGGAGAATTGCTGAGGTATCCGTTATCTTTATCACCCGACGCTTCCACGGCTAAGCCGCTTCCGCTACGCTTTCTGTATGCGCCAAGCCACACTTCTTTCCACATACGTAACCTTTCGGTATATCTGCGTATTCCCTGCCCCTTCATACATAAGAAAGGTGGCAATGCCATTGTCTCCCCACGGGATAGTTTTAACCAATGTACCAGCCTGCGCTGGGTTAGGCTTATTGAGGTCTTTGCTTCCGTCTTTAACCCCTTACGTAATTGCGGTGTGGTGATTGGGACACCGTCAAGCCGAGCGTACTCTATGAAGTGGCTACGCTACACCATCGTTTTTATACTGGTATCGTCATCCAGTGGAACCATAACCGCTTGATGTATGTGCTGCTATGGCCTTTCTCCTATGACCCAGAAGCCGGTGCAGCCATTCGCTTGTGTGACTGCTCACTGTTACGGCTTTAACATAGAAGATAAAAAAATCGCAATTTTGTCTCTCGGATTTCCCCTCCAATTACCCCTTATTGAATTATGATGGAAATAGATACTTTAGAAAGGGGAATGGTTTATTGAGCAGACAAAAGAAGTTCATTAACAAGACGAACATTGCGGATTACGCTATTGAGGCAGCGGCTCGCTGCTTTTATCCTGATATAGTGGCCTTTTACCAGAGTGAGGAAGGCCAGAAAGAGTTTGCGGCGTGGAAGGCTGAACAGGCCGCATTGAAACAACAGAAGAACGAAAGGAGGGCTACCGCCGAGGCGGTGGCCCTCGCTGTTATCCTTGCTTCTTCTTTCGTGGCCCTCTTGGCTTGGAGGAGGGAAGAATGCGGTAGCCATTGGGGAAATACACCTGTTCGTAACGCTGGAAAGAAACAAATAATCCGAACCCATCTCCCACAGGGAAGAATTGGTTCGGATTATATTGGTTTGGTGCGGGCGACAGGACTCGAACCTGCACGGCTAAGCCAGAGGAACCTAAATCCACCGAGTCTACCAATTCCACCACGCCCGCGTGTTGCTTATAGCCGGGTTATTTTATCATGGGAACGGGGGAATGTCAATGGAGGGCAGCCGGAACCATTGAAATTTCCCGGAGGAAAAGGGCAGTTTTCACAATTTTTGTTATCTTTGTCCTTGACATTCCGGCAAGGTGCTTGTAAAATAAGTTAGGTATGGTGTACGCTTCCGGGGCAAGAGCACCCGGAGGGCGTTTCATTTTTATCCGGCTTAGCCGGGGTATGCGTTTTACGCCCAATGCTGGCGTTTTGCTTTTTCAATTCTCTGGGGGAGCCGCCCTCAGCCAATTGTCATGCACAATTTCACATGGGTATAAGCGCCACCCCTTCTGCGCCAATTTTAAGAAGGAGGTGCGTTTTCAGATTATGGAATGGTATCTGATCCTTTTGATCGTTCTGGGTGCTTTGGTGGCTGCCGCCGCCTGCTTCGCCGCCGGTTTTCTCTACCGGAAGAAGGTGGCTGAGCGGGAAATCGGCTCCGCGGAAACCGAGGCTACCCGGCTCATTAACGAAGCCATCCGTGCCGGTGAGAACCGGAAGAAGGAGATGCTTCTGGAAGCCAAGGACGAAATCCATAAATCACGCACAGAGTACGAAAAGGAAGTCAAGGAACGTCGTGCCGAGCTGAGCAAGCAGGAGCGGCGTCTGGAACAGAAGGAATCCACCCTCGACAAGAAAACCGAGGCCTATGAGCGCAAGGAAGAGGAGCTGAACCGTCGGCTCCAGAAGGTCACCGAAACCCAGAACCAGGCCGAGGCCGTCCGCCAGCAGCAGCTGGCAAAGCTGGAGGAAATCTCCCAGCTGACCCAGGATCAGGCCAAGGAGTGTCTGCTCAAGAACGTAGAGGACGAGGTTCGTCACGAGGCCGCCATGAAGATCAAGGAGATCGAGCAGCAGCTGAAGGACGAGGCTGAGGAAAAGGGTCGGGAGATCATCGCCACCGCCATCCAGCGGTGCGCCGCCGATCACGCCGCCGAGGCTACCGTGTCCGTTGTCACCCTGCCCAACGATGAAATGAAGGGCCGGATCATCGGTCGGGAGGGCCGGAATATCCGCACCCTGGAAACCATCACCGGTGTTGACCTGATTATCGACGATACTCCCGAGGCCATCACCGTTTCCAGCTTCGATCCCGTCCGCCGGGAGGTTGCCCGGCTGGCTCTGGAGAAGCTCATTGCCGACGGCCGGATTCATCCTACCCGCATTGAGGATATGGTGGAAAAGGCTCGGAAAGAGGTTGACCGCACCATCCGGGAGGAAGGCGAGCGCGCCTGCTACGAAACCGGCGTGCACAACCTGAACCCGGAGCTGGTGAAGATTCTGGGTCGTCAGAAGTACCGCACCTCCTACGGTCAGAACGTGCTGAACCACTCCATCGAGGTGGCGCACATTGCCGGACTGATGGCCGCGGAGCTGGGCGTGGATGTGCCCTTGGCAAAGCGGGCAGGTCTTCTGCATGACCTGGGCAAGTCCATTGACCATGAGGTGGAGGGCAGCCATGTGCAGCTGGGTGCGGACCTTGCCCGGAAGTACAAGGAAAACCCCGTCATCGTCAACGCCATCGAGGCTCATCACGGAGACGTGGAGCCCAAGACCGTTATCGCCGTGCTGGTTCAGGCCGCCGACGCCATCTCCGCTGCCCGTCCCGGCGCCCGTCGGGAGAACGTGGAGAACTATATCCGCCGACTGCAAAAGCTGGAGGAGCTTACCGGCTCCTATCCCGGCGTAGAGAAGGCTTACGCCATCCAGGCCGGTCGGGAAGTCCGGATCATGGTCAAGCCCGAGGTGGTCACCGAGGACAACATGATCCTGCTTGCCCGGGATGTGGCAAAGAAGATCGAGGCCGAGCTGGAATACCCCGGTCAGATCAAGGTCAACGTCATCCGGGAAACCAAGGCGGTCGAATTCGCGAAGTAAACAGATGCCCCCTCCGAGACATTCGGAGGGGGTGTTTTTCTGCGCGTTTGAATAGAACAATGTCATTGCGAACCAGCGCGCACCTAAATAGGACGTGTCATTGCGAACCAGTCCGCAGACTGGTGTGGCAATCCTTCGGTTCTTCCGAGAACTGATGGCGAAGCGCAAAGGCTCCCCTTGCTGACCAAGGGGAGCTGGCAAAAATCTTTGATTTTTGACTGAGGGGATCAGAACTTTTCTTTTCATGGACACTCTCAATAGTTGTACCTTTACAATCCCTCAGTCACAGCCTTCCGTGAGACGGCCATGACAGCTCCCTTTACACAAGGGAGCCGGGGGTGCTCCCGCACCAGTGCTTTTTTCGATGTTTCTCGGAATGTTTGGGGGATTGCCACACCAGTGTGAGCACTGGTTCGCAATGACATTGTTCTTTCGTTTCTACTCTGTAAAACAGAACGATACCGAGCTTGTACCCAATAGTCTCTCGATCACACACCAGCCGACGCACGTATTGCCTGCCGGGGCATCCCGGTCTTTACTTTCCATGAAAAATCAGGTAGAATAGGCCGAAAGGAGGGGTGAGAATGCTGTTTCACGATAACCCCAAGGAGAAGCTGGTCTGGCTGGAGGACGAGCTGCTGGACGATGAGCTGGAAGAAATCCTCTACGGCGGCGAGGACGGGGATCCCGAAGACGACTGGGACGCGGATTCCGATGAGGAAGCCGACGAGGAAGAAGAATACGAAGCGCCCCGGAAAAAGCGGAAAAAGAAAAAGCGCCGCCCTGTCCCCATGGATGAAGACGACGAGGAACGGTATATGCTCCTGCCGAAGAAAAAGGGCATAAAAGGGCTGGTGTTTCTGGCCTGCCTGGAAATTCTGGCAATTCTGGCAATTTTAGGATGGTGGCTCCAATGGCTGATCTGAAACCTGTGGGACGGTTCGCGCCCACCCCCTCCGGGCGGATGCACCTGGGCAACGTCTTTGCCGCCCTCATCGCCTGGCTGTCCGTGCGGAGCCGGGATGGGGAAATGGTGCTGCGGATGGAGGATCTGGACACCCAGCGCACCAGTGCCGAGTTTGCGGAAATTCTCCGGGACGACCTGCGCTGGCTGGGTCTTACCTGGGATCGGGAAACGCCGGCTCAAAGCCAACGCTCCGCCGTTTATGACAAATACTTTGAAATTCTCCGGGAAAAGGGTCTGCTCTATCCCTGCTACTGCACCCGCAGCCAGCTCCACAGCGTCAACGCCCCCCACCTGTCCGACGGCACCTACGTCTACCCCGGAACCTGCCGGAATCTGACGGAAGGGGAGCGGGCGGCATTCCGGCGGCCCCCGGCCTGGCGTGTGGTCGTGCCGGATCGGGTGTGGACGGTGGTGGACAGGATTCAGGGAACCTACCGTTGCAACCTGGCCACGGAATGCGGCGATATGGTGGTGCGCCGGGCAGACGGAGTCTACGTCTACCAGCTGGCCGTCACCGTGGACGACGGGGAAGCCGGGGTCACGGAGGTGGTTCGGGGCATGGATCTGCTCAGCTCCGCCCCCCGGCAGATGTATTTGCAGGAGCTGTTCGGCTTTCCCCACCCGGAATATGCCCATGTGCCCATGCTCCTGGCGCCTGACGGCCGTCGGCTGAGCAAGCGGGATCGGGATTTGGATTTGGGCATTCTCCGGCAAAGGCTCACCCGGGAGGCGCTGCTGGGAGAGCTGGCCTTCGCCGCCGGGCTCATTGACCGGAAGGTTCCCATTTCCCTGGAAGCGCTGACCAAAGAATTTTCTTGGAATAAGCTTACCGGCGACAGCATTTTCCTGGATCCGACCCGGCTTGGTAACGCTAAGTGAAATGCTCCTGTGATATCCTATCAGCAGACAAGGAAAGGAGTGTTTCTTATGGATATGGAAACTCAACTTCACACTACACCCAGGGAGATTCTCATCTGCGTTGACAGCAGCAAGGATGGGGTGATCAGCGGTCGATTCTTCTTCCCGGATAACAAGCCGGAGGCTTTTTCCTGCCTGAGTCAGTGCCTGCTGCGCATTGACGCCCTGCTTGATGATAAAGGGCAGCCCCAGGCCTTTACCGAGCCCAGAACCTTCCGTCAGCTACAGACTTCGGATTACATGTCCGCCGCGGGTGTCAATCTGCCCCAGGGGAATCTGGCTACCTTCCACCTGCAAATTCTCTACCGCCGGAATTCCAGCTGGCAGGGAAGACTGGTATGGATGGAGCAGGATCAGGCGCAGAGCTTCCGCAGCGTGCTGGAGCTGATGACTCTGATCGAAAGCGGCATTCAGGGATAGGCGAAACAAAATGGATGAAACGTCCCCCGGCGGTCAAGGACTGCCGGGGGACGCATTGGCTGTCGACCCTGCCGACAAAAGGGTCTGTCTCACTAAGGACTCAGGTAGGTCAAAATAGTCAAAAAGAAGCTGTCATTGCGAACCAGTGACCGACGTCACTGGTGTGGCAATCTCCCGGATAGGAGTAAAACCCCCGATTTTCGGACGTAATTGTTCGAAAATCAGGGGGGATTGCCACACCAGTCTGCGATATATTACGGTATGATTGCCACTGGCAATCATCACTATTTTAATTCGCTGCGCGGAGCACCACTGGTTCGCAATGACAGTTCTTCTATTTGGGAACTTTGTCTTTTTGAGACAGCCCCTGCTTTATTCTTCCTCGGAATCCGCCGTCAGAGGGCGAATCAGATAAGTCACGTTGGCATTGATGTAGGGATAGGCTCTGTGGAAGGCCTTGAGGATCCGATCGCAGATCTTCTGGGTGTCCTCATAGCTGGTTCTGGGCAGCAGGATGGCAAACTGGCTGACGCTGCACTGGCAGAACAAATCCCCCCGGCGCAGATTCAGCCGAATCTGCTGGGACAGCTGTCCCATAATCCGATCTACGGAGCTTCTGGGGAAGGCCTTCTCCGCCGCGGTCAGATTCACCAGCACCACATGGGCGGCCTCGCCGCTGCGGGACATGGTACGGCTGGTGGCAAAGCACAGAATCCGGAAGTAATCGAAATCGCACTGAAGGGCGCCGGGCTGGGCATCGGACTCGGACAGATGATCCATCACATCGTCCATGCTCAGCAGCCGATCCTCAGGGGAGTACACCGCCGCCCGATAAACGGCTCGGGTCTCCTCGGAGGGCATAATGCCGAAATCGTCAAACAGCCGCTTATTCAGGGTCTCGAAAACCTCCGCCGCTCCCTTCCGGTCGCCGCTGCCAGCCAGCAGCTGCATGAGGATCTGGCAGAAGACTTCGCTGTAGGGCTCCAGACTGATGGCACGGCGGCAAACCTCCACCGCTTCCCTCGTCCGTCCCTGGGCACTGAGCAGATCCACTGCCTCCCGGGCAGAGGACAGGTACAGATTGTGAAGATAAGTGCTGATGGGAATCACCCAGACCTCGGCAGACTGCCGGGGCAGGAAATCTCCCTTATAAATCGCCAGCGCCTCCAGCAGGTTATCCAGCCGCTGCTGGGGATCATCGCTCTTCTGACGGCAAAGCCGCTCAAAGACCTCCGCGTCCACCTCTTCCACGGGCATTCCCCACTGGTAGCCGCCCCGACGGCGCTGAATCATGCTCCGGCCGGTCTCCGGGCTGAACTGCTCCAGCAGAGCCCGGGTACGGTGCATGGTGATCCGCAGAGCGTTCTCCGGATTGACCGAGTTGGGCTCCTCGCCCCACAGCAGGTCGATCAGCTTCTTCTGGGGCACCGCATTGTCCCGCTGGCAAATCAGATACGCCAGCAAAATCCAAGCCTTTTTGGAGCGGGTATCGGTATCCAATAGCTCCTGTCCATTCAGCCGCAGGGCAAAACCGCCCAGCATTTGAACCTTTAATTCACCCATGCTGCCCACTCCTTTATATTTGTATGCTTTTCCAGCCTCTAACGAAAAACAGTCGAAAAGTTCGGAAAATACCTGTTTTTAGGTGTACAGGTACCCCCCCCCGGAAAAAATGTTGCTAGTCCATTTCTCCACCTTTCTATTATACCACATTTTTAGTAGAATGCAACAGAACAATTCTGTTTTCAGTGACAAAATTACATGGTTTTGGTAACGAAGTGTAAACCGGGCTGTTATCAGAATCGCACGTCTTCCCCTCGCTCCTGCGCCAGGGCGCTGGCGGTAATCTGCACAAAGTCCCTGGCGTACTGGGGCACAAATTCGTCCTTCCGATAGCAGGCATAGAAATGCCGGTGATTTTCGTAATCCTTCAGGGGATAGAAGCAGCCCCGCCGCTGCTGGCAGTAGTCGTCGATGTAGATGCTGGGCAGCAGCATACAGGCACCGGCCTCCAGCGCCACCCGGCGGCCTACCTCCAGCGCGTCGGTTTCCAGCAAAATACTGGGGGTCAGGCCGTATTTCCGGAAGAGCTTGTCCTGGGTGATTCGGGAGGAATGCCCCTTGGTCAGGGAGACGAAGCACTCCTGGCGGAAGGCCTCCAGAGGCAGGGCGGTGCCATTGGGATTCTGGCGGGTAATGGCCGCGTCTCTGCCTGCCAGCACCCCGATGGTCTCCTGCTCCAGCAGCTCATAGGCAAGGCTGGGACTGGTGGACTCCAGGGCGGCAAAGGCCAGATCGATATTGCCGCAGCGCAGCATCTCCTCCAGATTGGCGGAGCCGCTTTCCGTCAGCTGTAGGGAAACGTTGGGGTACTGCTGCTGAAAAATCGGCATAACCAGGGGCATGACCTGCATGGCTCTGGTAACGCTGATGCCCAGGCGAAGCCGTCCCGCGTGCTCATGGCGGATCTCCCGAAGCTGGCTGTCCAGCTCGGCGTTGGCCGCCAGAATCCGCTCCGCCGCATGAAGATACTTCTCCCCGGCGTAGGTCAGGCGCATGGGGCTGGTGCTCCGGTCGAAGATGGGAAGACCGGTCTCCTGCTCCAGCTGCCGGAGCATCTGGCTCAGGGAGGGCTGGCTGACAAAAAGCCTTTTTGCCGCCGCCGTGATGCTGCCGCATTCGGCAATGGTTTTCACATACTGCGCCTGCTTGAGATTCATAACTTTCGCCCCCGAATTTGTAGAATTTTCACAAGAATTATCATATGCGGTTTATTATTAGTATAATATTTTTCTTATGAAAGTCAAGAAAAATTCATAAATATAAGTCAAACATTATGAGCGGATAAATTTATATATATTTGCAATAATGTATGTTTTGTTGTAGACTATCCTCAGAAAAAGGTTCGACAGGAACCTATTATAAAGTACGGAGGATGCACAATGGAAATTCTGAAATCCGCGGCTGCCGGAACTCTGGAATCCAGCGACTGCATGGTCACCGTTGAGCCCGGTGAGGGCATCAGCCTGGACCTGAGCAGCAGCGTTATGAACCAGTACGGCCGCCAGATCAAGGCAACGGTTCTGGAAACCCTGGAGCGGCTGGACGTGAAGAACGCCAACGTCACCGTCGTGGACAAGGGCGCGCTGGAATGC
>CAKTXO010000024.1 GCA_934630985.1 uncultured Oscillospiraceae bacterium
TTACAAACGTCCAGACAGTCGGGGTCATAAAAATACCTTCTTTTTCCAAATTCGGCTATCAGTATACCATACCCATTCCCCTTTTTCTATGGGAAAAACCCATAAAAAGTCCCCTGTTTTTCTTTGCGGAATCAGTAAAGACCGCCTGTCATACGAACAATACGCACGTTTGAAATGACGCAGGTCATTGCGAACCAGCCCCGTTAGATACATGTCATTGCGAACCAGTGTCGCAACACTGGTGTGGCAATCCCCCGGATTTTCCGCGAACTACCGGCGAAGCGCAAAGGCTCCCCTTGCTGACCAAGGGGAGCTGCCCCAGTGCGCACACTGGGGCTGAGGGGATCAGAACTTGCCCACTCTGACAATCCCTCAGTCATGGCCTTGCGTGAGACGGCCATGACATACACTATGGTATGACTGCCACCGGCAGTCATTTATATTTCAAATTCGCTGCGCGGAGCGCCACTCCCTTTACACAAGGGAGCCGTTGGGTGCTCCCGCACCAGTGCATTTTTCGAAGGTGCTCGGAATGTTTCGGGGATTGCCACACCAGTGTGAGCACTGGTTCGCAATGACATGCGTTATACGTCAGTGTTCGGGAAAAAGCAGAGCAACCTCATCCGCCCGATCGGCACCTTCCCCTCCCAGAGGAAGGCTTGTGTCACCGCACTGTTTCTTCCCTGTGAAATGGCTCAGAACACAAATTTTCCCTGTTCCTGGATTTCCTCCACCGTCCAGTGGAACTGCGCATCCCGGTTCTGTTCCGGCCGGATATCCGCCGCGGAAAGACTTTTCAGAATGGCAGTGCCGCCATCGTAAAACCATGTCTGGTCATACCAGAAATCGTAGCAGTAGGTTTCCCCCACATAAATTCGGTGAATCTGCTGGGCTTTTTCCACGCCGTCGCCCATCTTGAAAATCACTGTCACAAAGCAGTTAATATCTCCGCCTGTGGTATGGCCGCCGCCCCAGATGACGGCTTTGTCCGGATACACCTCCGGAAGCACCTGCTCTCCGACGAACCTTGCCAGAGCCTTGAAGCCGTCAAAATTGTCTGCCGCCTCGGTCAGCATTTCCTTCGGAATGTCGAGCAGCAGGAAGCCGCCCACCTGCATTCCGTTTTTCACCAGATCGTGCCGGCAATTGGAAACCGGGTAGCGGGTCAATTCCACTGCCCCGTCCGTCAAGTCAAAATGAACGCTGTCCAGAACCTCCGGAGCCGCTTCCCGTTCCGGATCCGTCACAACGTAAACGCCCATCTGCCCCGGCTGATAAGGAAGCTCCGGGGGTGCTTCCTCGGTTGCGGCAGGAACCGCCGGTTTCCTGCTTGCCGGTTTTGTGACAGCAGTCTCCATTCCCTTTTTCCCGCATCCTCCAAGCAAGGCGCAGAGCAGCAGCCCAAGCAGCAAACGCTCCCATGTTTTCTTCATGTCATCTTCTCCTTCAAAATACCACATTGAGCGGGCGGCCAGAGTGGCCGTCCGCTGCAGCGTGTCAAAAAAGTCCGAAAGATACGGTGTCATTCCGAACCAGTCCGCAGACTGGTGTGGGAATCCCCCGGTTGAACGTAAAAGCTACTGGTTTAGGATTGAAAATATTTGAATATCAGGGGGATTGCCACGCCAGTGTGAGCACTGGCTCGCAATGACATAGTTCTTTGACAATCTTGAGCGGGCGGCCAGAGTGGCCGTCCGCTGCAAATGGAACTATATTACTTTGTCATCAGCTGGGTCGCCATGGTGAAGAGCGCATCCGCGCCTTCCTTCCCGTCCATATCCATCAGGACGTGACACAGGCCGTCCTGATCCCAGCTCAGGGAGCCGACTTTCATCTGCTCCGGCGCATCGGAGCCATAGGAAATGTAGTGACCGGGAAGCTTCTGCCATTCCTCCATTTCCTGGGTCAGACCGGTTTCCTCATAGCTTGCAGGCAGAATCCAGTACTGATCCAGCCGGTATTCCAGCTTTACGCCATTCACATCCCGGGTCTGGTCTGCCGGGCGATTCTGATTGGAAATCTCCTCCTGAACAGGCTCCTGGAAGAAATTCAGCTGATTTCCGGCCTGGTTCTGGTAAGCCACTGAGACCTGCCGGTATGTGAGCACCCGCTTGTCGCCCTCGTCCAGACCGTTGACGTCCTGAACCTGCACCTCCCGGAAGGTATAGTCTCCCAGGGTTTCCGGCACATTCAGGTCGAAGCCCGCCTTCTTCTCCGCCTTACCCATGTCGGAATACTGGGAGCTGCTAAAATGCAGCCTGCCGGAGCACAAAGACCGGATGTTCAGAAAATCCGACGCGTAGGCCGTAACGGTCAGAATGGGAATCAGCGCCGCAATGAGCAGTGCCTTCCAGGGCAGCTTTTTCTTGGTATTTTTCATAGTTTCTTCCGCCTCCATAATAAAGTCGTCACGGATATCCGTGAACGCGCTGAGCAAAAAGTCGTTTTTCACAGCAATTCCTCCTCCGTCAGCATTTTCTTCAAGCTTTTGCGCAGCCGGTAGAGCATGGATGCCGTTTTGCTTTCGGAGAAGCCCGTTTGCTCCGAAAGCGTGCGTATGGAATCCAGGTACCAGTACCGCCGGACGAATAAGTAACGCTCCTGCTTGGGCAGAGCCGCCAGGAACCGGTTCAGCGCCTGGGTCAGCTCCCGGCGCAGAGCCTCGGTCTCCGGGGTCTGGGAGTCTCCGATCACCTCGTCCAGCTCCTCCAGAGCCAGCACCGTCTCTCCCCCGCCCCGTTTCTCCCGGCTTCGGGCTCTGAGCCGGTCGATGGCGGCGTTCCGGGTGATTTTCCCCAGGAAGGTCGCCAGCACCGCCGGGCTCTGGGGCGGGATGCTGTTCCAGGCAGTGAGAAAGGTGTCGTTGACACACTCCTGGGCGTCTTCTCGGTTGCCCAGAATATTTACCGCGATCCGGCGGCAATACCTGCCATACCTGTCCTCAGTCTCGGAAATCGCCGCCTCCGACCGGGCACGGTACAGCTCCAGAATCTCCTGATCCTTCGTTTAATCATCTCCCTTGCGTTATTGGGAAGCTCTGAGACAGTCCCATGGGCTTTCCCTGAAAGGCCTTTCACTATACAACACGACATTTTTCGCAATTCATTGCAGATTTTGGTTTTCTTTTTTTCGCGGGTGTGGTAGAATGTGCTCCGGTAGAGAAAATTCCTGAATTTTGCGAGGTTTTTTATGATTTATGGAATGATGGCGGCGGCCTACGGCATTCTCATCGGCGTTCAGTCCGCCTTCTGCGCGCAGATCACCCAGGCCTACGGCAACTGGTTCTCCTCGGTGATCGTGCACCTGGGAGGCTTTCTGGTGCTGACTCCCCTGTTCTTCACCAAATGGGGCAGGAAGCAGGGCAGCGCCCCCTGGTATCTGTACCTGGGCGGCACCCTGGGCTTCGTCAATGTGCTCTTTTCCAACTATGGCATTGTGTCTCTGGGCATCACCAACAGCAATGCCCTGATGTTCCTGGGGGAGATCGTCTTCGCCGCCGGGCTGGACAGCCTGGGCGCGCTTGGCTCCCGGAAGCGAACCATCACCCCCATGAAATGGGCGGCCATTGTCATTGTGCTGGCAGGCGTTCTGACCATTCCTTTACTGTCCGGGGGAAACATGGCCGCTTTCGCCTTCCTGGCGGTTGGGGCCTCCCTGATGCGGGGGGTGATTACCGTGGTCTTCCGGCAGCTGAACGGCCAGCTGGGTCTTCGCTGCGGCACCGGCTTTTCCACTTATCTGAATTACGTCACAGGTCTTGCCGCGGCGGTGCTGGCGTTCTGCCTGCTGGGCTTTCCCATGGAAGCAAGCTTTCCCGCCGCGAATGTCCCCGTCTGGGCGTACCTGTGCGGCGTTTTCGGCTGCTGCGGTATTTTCCTGTGCAACCTGGCCTCCCCTCGCCTGTCGGTGCTGACCATGTCTCTGGTGGGCTTCCTGTGTCAGACCGGCACGGGCATGGTCTTTGACCTGCTGTGGGGACGGCTGTCGGTGCCCACCGTGGTGGGCTGCGCCATTGTCACCCTGGGCATGGTGGTAAACCTGATGGCCGAGGGAAAAGCATCGAAATAGATATCTGGGCGGCCGATGGCCGCCCATTTATTATATCGGTTTCTGTCACCGCCGTAAAGGGATTCTCCCAGCAAATAAGAGTTTCCGAAATATCCCGGATTGAAACGGATATCCCAATCGGTGCTCTTGCAAAGACTCCCGCTATCCACTATAATATAGTCTCAATGTATAAGATAAAGAAACCCCTATCCCAGAGGAGCCAAAAATGAAAATCTCCAAGCGCAGTGCCCAGCAGATCGTGGAAGAAATCGGCAAGCTGGTCAAGCAGAATATCAACCTGATGGACGAAACCGGCCGGATCATCGCCAGCAACGACCACGCCCGGATCGGCAATTTTCATACCGGTGCCTACCGGATCATTCAGAATCACCTGAGCGAGTACTACATCACTCCGGAGCTGGAGCGGGAGCTTCCCAACGTCCGCCGGGGCATTAACCTGCCCATTGAGGTGGACGGAGAGGTTCAGGGCGTCATCGGCATTACCGGCGAGTATGACGAAGTCATCAAGTACGGTCAGATCGTGAAAAAAATGGCGGAGATCCTCATCCGAGAGCGAATGATCCTGGAAGGCCGGCAGCTGGATCAGCGTGTCCAGAGCCGGTTCCTGGAGGACTGGATCCTGGGCACCGGCCTGAATAATCCTCAGGCGCTGTCCGAGCGGGGCTTTACCATGGGCATCGACATCCGGATTCCCCGGCGGTGCGTAGTGGCCTCCGCCCGGAATCGGGAGCAGTATACCGGCACCCTGGAAGGCCAGATGCTCCTGGAGCAGGTGGAGCAGCTGGTGGATGTACCCATCCGTGCCCAGGGGGGCATCATTCTGCGAAACGCCGCCCGCCAGATTCTGCTGCTGCACAGGCAGGATACCCAGAGTCTTTCCAGGCTCTGCGAGGATATTTCCGCCAGCGTCAAAAATCAGCTGGGCGTAGACATGATTTTCGGTGTGGACGGTCAGTCCGAGGATATCCACGCCGCCTACCTACAGGCCAACCGCGCCTGGCACACCGCCGCCTACAGCGACTGCGCCGTGTCCTGCTTCGAGTCCCTGCGCACGGAGCTTCTGATGGACGATCTGTCCCGGGAGAACAAGCTGGAATATCTGCGGCGGATTTTCCAGAACTGCTCTCAGGAGGAAATCGCCGAGTACGTCTCCCTTCTGGAGGTCTTTTTCGCCTGCGAGGGCAGCCTGCAAAAGGCCGCCGAGCAGATGTATGTCCACAAGAACACCATGCAGTACCGGCTCAAGCGTCTGGCAGAGGTCACGGGTCTTGACGCGCGCAAACCCAGTCAGGCACCGTCGCTGTATCTGGCCATGCTTTTGTACCTAGACCTGAGCCGAGGCGAGGGGGAACTCACATTCTGACAGCTTTTGTCATCTGTAACAAATATATCCGTTTTTTTGCGTCCTCCGTACCATTGCATTTTTTAAGAATTTCTTATAATATAATAAACAAGCGAGCAGGAAAACACGAGCCTCCAGCTGTGCAACCTGCTCAAAAAATGTGAGGAGGATTCTATTATGACTGGCTTTCCCCTGATTATCGCATTTGTTCTGGCAATTGTGGTAATGATCGTCGCGATCTCCAAGTACAAGATTCATCCCTTCCTTTCCATCATGAGCGTTTCCCTGATTCTGGCTCTGATTGCCGGTATCCCTCTGGGTGATATCGCTAATGTCATCGGCGCCGGCTTCTCCGGAACCTTCAGCTCCATCGGTATCGTCATCATCCTGGGCGCCCTCATCGGCACTGTCCTGGAGAAGACCGGCGCCGCTCTGAAGCTGGCTGACATGGTCGTCAAGCTGGTGGGTCAGAAAAACCCGGAGCTGGCCATCGAGCTCATGGGCTGGGTCGTCTCCATCCCCGTGTTCTGCGACAGCGGCTTCGTTATCCTGGATCCCATCCGCCGGGCTATGGTTCGCCGTACCCGCACCTCCAGCGTTGCCATGACCGTGGCTCTGTCCGCCGGTCTTTACATCTCCCATGTGTTCATTCCTCCTACCCCCGGCCCCATCGCTGCCGCTAACACCCTGGGCATCGGCGACAACCTGCTGCTGGTCATGGGCATGGGCGTTCTGGCCTCCATTCTGCCCCTGATTGCCGGCCTGCTGTTTGCCAAGTACATCGGCAAGAGCGTCAAGAGCGCCGACGAGACCGGCGATTCCGCCGAGACCGCCAAGACCTATGAAGAGCTGGTTGCCTCCTTCGGCAAGCTGCCCGGCGGCTTCGACGCCCTGGCTCCCATCGTCGTGCCCATCGTTCTGATGGCTCTGGGCTCCATCGCTTCTATGGCCGGCTGGACCGGCATTGCCTTCGATCTGTTCAACTTCCTGGGCAAGCCCATCATCGCTCTGGCTGTCGGCACCATCTTCGCTGTCATTCAGCTGGCTGCTACCAAGAAGCTGGGTGAGTTCTACGACCTGACCAACGAGACCCTGAAGGTCACCGGCCCCATCCTGTTCGTCACCGCTGCCGGCGGCGTTCTGGGCAAGGTCATCGCCACCAGCGACATGGTCAACTTCATCACCGAGCACGCAACCGTCCTGGGCTCCGTGGGCATCTTCTTCCCCTTCCTGCTGGCTGCTATTCTGAAGTCCGCACAGGGCTCCTCCACCGTGGCAATCACCACCACCGCCGGTATCGTGGCTCCCCTGCTGGGTGCCATCGGCATCAGCACTCCCGCGGAGATCGCTCTGGTGGTTATGGCAATCGGCGCCGGCGCTATGACCGTGTCCCACGCCAACGACTCCTACTTCTGGGTGGTCACCAACTTCGGCCAGATGACTCCCGAGCAGGGCTACAAGACTCAGACCATGCTGACCCTGGTTCTGGGCCTGGCCTCCATGGTCGGCATCTTCATCCTGAGCCTGATCTTCTGATCGGAACTTCACATCTGCGCATCTTCTTGGGCAGGGCGGCAAAGCTGCCCTGCCCATTTTATACGAGAAAATGAGGTATTATTTATGGATATGACAATGCGTTCTCAAGCCGATCGAATCATTTCCGCCTCCATCCGGGCGGTTCAGCCAGACGATGCCGTGGCTCGGGCTCTGAAGGGCGTGTGCTTCCCCGGCCGGGTGGTGCTGGTTGCCGCGGGCAAGGCCGCCTGGCAGATGGCCAAGGCCGCCCGGGACTGCCTGGGCGACCGGATTGACGGCGGCGTGGTGGTCACCAAATACGGCCATGTCATGGGTTCGCTGGGCAATTTTGACTGCCGGGAGGCCGGGCACCCGGTGCCCGATGCCAACTCCTTCGCCGGAACCCAGGCCGCCCTGGACTTGGTCTCCGGCCTGACGGAAAAGGACACGGTGCTGTTCCTGCTGTCCGGCGGCGGCAGTGCCCTGTTTGAAAAGCCCCTGGTGCACCCGGAGGTTTTGCAGGACATTACGGGTCAGCTGCTGGCCTGCGGCGCGGACATTGTGGAGATCAACACCATCCGCAAGCGGCTGTCCGCCGTCAAGGGTGGCCGGTTCGCCCTGGCCTGTGCTCCTGCCAAGGTTTTCTCCATCGTCCTTTCCGACATTCTGGGAGACCCCCTGGACATGATCGCCTCCGGCCCTGCCGTGCCGGATACCAGCACCTGCGCCCAGGCTCTGGAAATCGCCCGGAAGTACGATCTCAAGCTGTCCGAGGAAGCTCTCCGGTGTCTGCATCAGGAGACCCCCAAGGAGCTGCACAATGTGACCACCCAGATCACCGGCTCCGTCCGGGAGCTGTGCGCCGCAGCCGCCAAGGAATGTGAAAAAATGGGCTACACCCCCGTTCTTCTCACCGATCAGCTGTGCTGCCAGGCCAAGGAGGCAGGCAGCTTCCTTGGAACCATTGCCCGCACCCATGCGGGTCAGGGTAAGCGCCTGGCATTTCTTGCCGGCGGCGAGACGGTGGTGCAGCTTACCGGCCACGGCAAGGGTGGCCGGAATCAGGAGCTGGCTCTGGCAGCCGCCCCGGCCATGGACGGCCTTGCCAATGTGTGCGTCTTCAGCGTAGGCAGTGACGGAACCGACGGCCCCACGGATGCCGCCGGGGGCTATGCCGACGGCCAGACCAACGAGGAACTGAAAGCGGCCGGCCTCTCTGTTTTTGACGTTCTGAAGGGAAACGATGCCTACCACGCTCTTCAGAAAACCGGCGGTCTTATCATCACCGGCCCCACCGGCACCAATGTCAACGACGTAGCCCTTGTCCTTGTAAACGGTTAAATCCCCCATACGAAAAACAGTCCGGCATCCGCGTCAAATGGCGTGGATGCCGGATTATTTCCGGCCTTTCAATTGACAAAAGGCCGGGTTTTATGGTATTTTATTCCTAGGGATAAGAATCGGGAAAGGGGGGGAATTTCTGTGAGTAAAGCAATGCTTCCGGAAGATTCCGGCGCGGATATGGCTCGCAGCGCGATTCTGCGCACGGTGGTGCTTATCTTTCTTCTGCTTCTGATTCTGGAGGCCTTCCTTCAATACGCCCATAACCGGGATGTCTCTTACGAAGCCACCGACGTTCTGGTGACCAACATCCAGGAAATCCTGATAAAAAACGAGGAAAGCATCGCCACCCTTTCCGACACTCTGAAAGAAGAGTACAGGAACCGGGTTCAGTCTACCGCCTACGCCCTGTATCTGGCGGGCAAGTCTTTTTCCGTGGCGGACTTTCAGGCCATGGCTCAGGCCATGTTCTTTGACGAGATTCATATTTTCGACCGGGCAGGCCAGATCGTCAACGGCAACCTGCCCAAGTACTGGGGCATGACGCTGGATTCCGGCGAACAGATGGCCTTCTTCAAACCCATTCTCCAGGACTATGACCTGGTGCTGTGCCAGGATGTGACCCCCAATACCGCCGAAGGCAAGGCCATGATGTACGCCATGTGCTGGCTGCCTGACCATCTTCACCTGGTGCAGATCGGCATTACCCCCCAGCGTCTGCTGGCAGAAATCGAAAGAAACAGCTCCGCAGGGCTTGCCGCGCAGATCCCCATTGCGGATGAGGGCGTTTTCTTCGCCGTAGCGGACTGCGAAACCCAGGCTTTGATTTCCACCTCGGATACCGGCCTCATTGTCCCGGAGGAATCCCTTTTTCAGACACTTTTCGGCCCTCTGGCTGATTCCGGATCTACGCAATACCGGTGTACTCTGGCAGGGTCGGCCTACTACGTCAGCGGCAGTCGGTTCCAGAATCGGTATATTGTCGCCGCCCAGAGCATCCGGGCTGCCAACCAGGGACTGGGCACCTCTACTCTGATTCTCAGTGTGGCTCTGCTGTTCGGTCTGTGCTTTATCAACCTGGTGCAGCATCGCTTTGCCCGCATGGAGGCTCAGCAGCGGGTTCTGCTTCAGGCATCCAACGAAGCCCTGGTGGAAAACAACGACATCATCGCCTGCGCCAACATAGGCATCTGGCACATCATTCTTCTGGAGAACCGGAAGCCCCGGATGAAGGCCAATCCCAAAATGCGGGAGCTGATGGCTCTGCCCGAGGATATGACCGACGAAGAGGATATCTACCGCTTCTGGTATGATCGGATCGCCCCCGAGGCACTGGCCTCCGTGGAAGCCTCCACCAGCCAGATGATGGCCGGAGAGCAGTCCGAAAACACCTATCGCTGGGTGCATCCGGTGCTGGGGGCTCAGTATGTCCGCTGCGGCGGCACCGCCCTGAAGGTGCAGACCGGCTATATCCTCCGGGGCTACCACTACAACGTCAACGAAGCCATTTTGCGGGAGCGGGAACATGAGCGGAAGATGACCCAGGCTCTCCATGATGCCGAGCAGGCCAGCATTGCCAAAACCACCTTCCTGAATCATATGTCCCATGACATCCGCACCCCCATGAACGCCATCATCGGCTATACCAACATCGCCAAAAAGCAAAACGAAAGCCCTGCCGTAGCCGCCTGTCTGGAAAAAATCGGCACCAGTTCCGACCATCTGCTGAGCCTTATCAACGACGTGCTGGACATCAGCCGGATCGAAAGCGGCAAGACCAAGTTCCTGCCTGCGCCGGTGGATCTGCGCCGGGTCATCGGAGACATTCTGTCCATTGCCCGGGGCAGTCTGGAAGGGCGGGAACTGACGCTCCAGGAGGACTGGCAGATTCCCCAGCCCTACGTCTGCACCGATGCCCTGCGAATCCGGGAGATCATTCTCAATTTGCTGAGCAATGCCATTAAGTTCACCCCGGATGGGGGCACCATTACCTTCCGGCTGCGCATGAATCCCCAGGCGGACGGCAGCTTCCTGACCCAGATTACCGTCAGCGACACAGGAATCGGCATGAGCGAGGACTTCCAGGCTCACATTTTCGAGGAATTCTCCCAGGAAAACGAAGGTGCCCGAACTCAGTACAAGGGCACCGGCCTGGGAATGCCCATTGTCAAACGGTATCTGGAGCTGATGGGCGGCACCATCCGGGTGCAAAGCCACAAGGGGCAGGGCACCACCTTCTTCGTTTCCGTTCCCATGGCGCAAGCCCAGCCCGATAATCTGCCCCAAACCGCCTCCGGGCGTTCTGCCGTGACTCTGTCCGGCAAGCGGGTGCTGCTGGCTGAGGACAACGAGCTCAACGCGGAAATCGCCCGGTATCTGCTGGAAGAGCTGGGCATGAAAGTTACCCATGTGCCCGACGGCGCCCAGGCGGTGAAAGCCTTCCTGTCCCGCCCTGAGGATTTCGATCTGATTCTGATGGACATTATGATGCCGGTCATGAACGGCTACGAGGCCACCCAGGCCATCCGCCGCCAGGGCGGTGCCCTGGGGCGAGCCATTCCCATTCTGGCCGTCACCGCCAACAGCTTTGCCGAGGACATCCAATCCAGCCTGGCGGCAGGGATGAACGGTCACATTTCCAAGCCCATTCAGCCGAAAACGCTGGAAGAGGCCTTAACTGCCTGCCTGGGCGGTTAAAACGCCCGACGAACCTTCAAAAGGCCACCTCATTGTCAACCATATTACGGCAATGGTTCCTTTGACTTCCGAAACACGCCGAACCGGGCGGACGCATTTGCGTCCGCCCGGTTCGTATTATTCCTATTATCGTTACAGTTCCATGGTTTCCATATCCTCAGGCACGAAGATCTTTCCGGTGTAGGACAGCCCGGCCTCCTGGGTCATGAGCTCCCGCCGGTCGGAGCCGTAATCCTCGGTGTGATAGATCACCAGGTTTTCCGCCCCCATCCGCTGAGCCAGCTCTCCCACGTCCTTGGCCGTCACATGGCTGCGCTCATAGGGCTTATAAATTTCCCGGTCGGCATACAGGCAGTAGGCCTCGCTGAACAGCCACTTGGCTCCCTTAGCATATTGTTCGCTGGTTTCCTTCAGCGGCTCGTCTCCGGGGAAGCACAGACGGCCGTCCGGCAGGTCGGTGCAGAAGCCGAACTGCTTCATTTTCTTGGAACCGATGTCGAAGCAGTGAAGCCGGAAACCCGCCAGGTCGATTTCCTCCCCGTTGGAAACCTCCCGGAAGAAAATTCGGCTGTCGAAGAGCTTGGTAAACTTTTTGCCCAGGGTCATTTCGCAGATGTCGCGCACATGCCCCAGAGTCTCCTTGCAGGCTGCCACGGAGAAATTGCCCTCGTAGCCCTGCTCGGTCATGGCGGTGCCCACCGCCCGGATGACCCAAGGCGTGCCCAGAATGTGGTCTGTGTGACTGTGGGAGACAAACATGCCACCGATGTCCGTGATTTTGACACCCAGCTTGTCCAGCCGAACCAGAATTTCATTGCCGCCGCCGGCGTCCACCAGCAGCTTCTTGTCCCCCTCTTCCATCAGGAAACAGGTATTGTATCGCTTGAGCACCATGGCGCAGCCGGTGCCGAGAAAAGTAACCTTCATTGCAGTTTCTCCTTTTGCTTTTTTCGTATTATACACGAAAAAAGCCCTATTTTGCAATCTCCTAGATAGAAGAATGTCATTGCGAACCCGTGGCCGACGTGACAATCCGTTTTCCTTTTCTTAGGGAAACTCGGAATAGCAAGAGGGAGACGGATTGCCACACCAGTGACGTCGGTCACTGGTTCGCAATGACATGCGATTTTCAAGCCGTTCCGTTCTGTTTCCGCCTGTTTGGGTGTATTCGCCCCTTAGTTCTGAAAGCACTCCCAGGATTGCCGGAGCAAGTCTTCGCTCAGCTCCTCGGAATGCAGGCAGGTCAGCCAGCCGAAGGCGGCGTTTTTCCGGGGGATCCCGGCAAAGTGCCGCTCCCCGGCGGTGTCGTAATCGTCCTGGGAAATGGTTTGGCCGTCGGCGTCCTGACAGGTGACGGTTGCCTTGCCGTCCTCTTCATAGTCCGTCTGCATGGTAGCGAGGGTCAGCGCTCGCAGCTTCCCGTCTTTCAGAAACACCGCCAGCTTCCGCTCATAATAGTGGGCGTAGCCGTCCTTGTTCATGTCATCCTGGATGTAATAGGTGACGCTGCCGTCGGTGTAGCTGACCACCGCCTCCGCAGACGGATTCTCATCGGAAACATAGCCGGAACTCATGACCACGCCGGAGCCGTACTCCCCATCCTCCGTAATGGGGTTCAGGGACGTGCCGTCCTCGCCGACCTCCCAGGCTCGCAAAGTGGTGAAATTGCCGGTGCCGTGGTGGGTCTCGGAGGACAGAATTTCCAGTCGGCCGTTGCCGTCCAGATCGGTAACGGCGTAGCACCAGCCCTCCGTCTCCTCCAGAACCCGCCAAGTCTGTCGGGCATCCCAGATGGTTACCAGTTGATCCTCTATGGCCCGCTCGTCCGGTGCAGTGGTTTCCGTCGGTTTTGTCTGTCCGCAGCCGCACAAAAACACTGCCAGTAGCAGCGCACCGCAAATTTTCACAGTTTTCATGATTTTTCCTCCTGTCTGGGAACAAGATACTCTCCCCAGGCAAGAAAGTCAATAGGGTTAAGGAAACCTTAATGACCCGGATAGCCTTGCAGCCGTCCACCATGGCGGTTCAGTGCCGCCACTGTTTTCCTTACACCTTCTCGAATTCCTTGGCCACGTCCTCCAGAAGCTTCCGGATGGGCAGGTGCTGGGGGCAGATCTTCTCACACTTGCCGCATTTCACGCAGTCAGAGGCTCTGCTGCCGGGGCGGGTGATTTCATTGTAATCATGATCCGCATTTTCGTCGTGATTCACCCGCTTGGCGTTCATGGTGGCAAAAAGATCGGGAATGGAAATCTGCTGGGGGCAGCCGTCGGTGCAGTACCGGCAGCCGGTGCAGGGAATCAGATCCTTGTTGTGGAAAATGGCCTGAACCTTCTCCACGGCAGCCTGCTCCTGCCCGTTCAAAGGCTGGAAATCCTTCATATAGGAAAGATTATCCTCCATCTGCGCCAGGTCGCTCATACCGGACAGCACCATCCGGATTCCCGGGAAGCCCGCGGCAAAGCGCACGGCGTAGCTGGCAAGGCTTCCGCCATGAAGTTCCTTCAGAATGGCCTCAGCCTCCTTCGGCAGGTTCACCAGGCTGCCGCCCTTCACCGGCTCCATGACGATAATGGGCTTGCCGTGCTTCCGGCAGACCTCATAGCAGGCTCGGCTCTGAACCCCGGGGTCATTGTAGTCGGCGTAGTTGAACTGAATCTGCACGGCTTCCACCTGGGGGTACTCCGTCAGAATCTGATCCAGCATTTCCGGGCGGTCATGGAAGGAAAGACCCACATGGCGCACCTTGCCCTCGGCCTTCAGGGCGAAGGCAGTCTCATAGGCGCGGCACTTTTTGTAATGGGGATAATTCTCCGCGCTCTGGGCGTGCATCAGGTAGAAGTCGAAATAATCCACCCCGCAGACCTCCAGCTGGCTTTCAAAGAAGGGTCGGATGTCCGCCTCGGTTTTGAAGAAATTCCAAGACAGCTTGTTTGTCAGAATGTACCGGTCACGGGGATACCGGCTGGTCAGGCAGGTCTTCAGCGCCGTCTCGCTTTTGCCCTGCAAATAGCCGTGGGCGGTGTCAAAATAGCGGAAGCCAGCGTCCAAAAAGGCATCCACCATCCGATTCATTTCGGCAATGTCCACCTCTTCGCCCTGCATAGGCAGACGCATACAGCCAAAGCCCAGCTTCTTATCGGTTTCAAAAATATCCATAGCACAATTCCTTTCCGAGATAACATTGTTTGACCCCAGGGGGCTTCTCTATCGGTCAGCTATCCCCCGATTGCTGACCTTCTGCCTAGAATATACCATATTCCCCCGGATTTCGCAATCCCGGCCAGGTTTCATCTTTCTTGTTTTTGGCACACTTCCCCGTGCGGAAAACACCTGTCAAGCGGTCATTTCTCCGATGCGCCGCTGCCCCGCCCTGCCGCTGAACGGTCTTACATTTGCCGGTCTGGCTCACGGATTGTCAGC
Source organism: uncultured Oscillospiraceae bacterium (assembly GCA_934630985.1). Classification (GTDB taxonomy): domain Bacteria; phylum Bacillota; class Clostridia; order Oscillospirales; family Oscillospiraceae; genus Faecousia. The sequence goes on from CAKTXO010000024.1 coordinate 14,387, forward strand.
ATGGGGTTGCAGCCGCACACTTTCCGCAATCGGCAGAAGCTCCTCTGCGGTGAAACTGTTACTGTACAACTTGAAAGAGGTTCCCTTCTCAGGAGTGCCGATCAACCATACTACGGAGGCACTTGCACCGTTCTGTAGTGTTGCTCCTGTGCAGCCTTGGATGGTTTTCATCTGAACCGGGTTCTCTCCGGTGCCGATGCACATACGAGCCACATCTTCCATATTGGAGCAATCCGTAACATAGCTTTCGTATTCAAAATAAATGTCCTGATTGGTCTTCGGGTTAAAATACCACCGGCGGACATAGGAATACCAGTCACCGCCATCTTCCAAGGGCCATCCTGTCAATCCATCCTCCACCATACCGGCGGGCAAAGCAGTGATTCGGTAATCACCCAGCTGCTCCAAGGCCTGGGTCGTCTTGTCCGCAAAGGTTGGTTTTAACTCCGGGCCTATCCCCACGCTCTTTGCCACCGCAATCAAATCCACTGCATCCCCGGCCGTCAAAGTAAACGCGAATCCTTTGGCCGCATCTGTCCAAATCAGACTGTTTCCCGCCAAATAGCCAAGGTTCCCGTTGATATCCACCTGCTGCGGCTGGCCCATTCCGTCAAACTGTCTGCCCCACTGGCCTAAACGAAAATAAACCGTATAGGACATTTCCTCTCCCGCGGCATTTTCATATCGGATCATCTGTTCTCCGTATGCCGGATCGCTGACAAAGGTAATGACATATCCATCCGGCACCGCCTGTGGATATACCGGCTCCCAGCCTACATAGGTATCGTCGTCCTGTTCCAGTTCAATGGAATAGTCTGACCCCAAATAGAGCGAAGAGACTTCCAGCGGTTCTCCGGGTGCCACACTTTCTGCCATGGCAAGAATATCCACATTCCCATCGTCCACGGACAGCATAGCGTTGAAGCCCTCCTGCTCGTTCTTCCAGAACAGCAGCCGCTGACCGGAACTGATGGTCATCATTTTTCCGGGCTGCCCGCCAACCGACTCCTCTGTCCAGACGCAGGTGTCGTGGGGCGGGTCAGAAATGTCGCTTAAATCCTCCGTGCAAGAGACGCAATAGGTAATTCCGCCGCTGTCGCTGCTGTAATTGATAACCATCGTGCCGGAACTGTCGGGAGACACATGCCCGAGGCTGTAACCCTCCGGAATCTGCTGAGGATACCACACATCCCAGATTTCCCCATTCCGGCACCAAAAGAACAAGGGCAGTTCTTTCCCAAAATCCACACTTTCCGCCACAGCCGGCAAATCAACCGCCATATCCTGTGTAAACAGTCCGGCGTAGTAGCCCTCGGCCTCGTTGTGCCATGCCAGCGCCTGCGCGCCCTTTTCCGAAACCTGCAAGACGGCATCCCAGCCGGACACCGTCAGACCGGTTTCCTCCCTCGGTGGAGCCAACGTACCTGTAATGGCCTGGCTGGTGGAAATGCTGAAAGAGATCGTCTTCCCCTCGTCATTGCGGTAGCAGATATTTCTGGTAGTGTGATTCAATGCCGAACCCTCTGCCAGGCGGTAGCCCTCCGGCAGCTTCTGGGGATAGCAGCTGGCGAGTACACTTTTGACAGGTGCTTCTGACGCTTCTGCGTCTGTTTGGATCGTTTCTGTTGGCACATTGTGCTGAATCAGTCTCATATGGATCCGGGCATAAACCGCCACCGCACAGCCCACCAGCAGCAGCGTCAGGGCAATCACGGCAGCAATCAGCAGCGGACTGCGCAAGCGGCTGCGCTTTTGGGCTGAAAAGCTGCTCACAGTGTCTTTTTCCGCTTCCTCAATGTACTTGCGGTTGATGTAGGATAGTCCCAGAAACAATTCTTTGCCGTTCATACCTGGATTTCCTCCTTTTGAAGATACGCACGCAGCTTTTCCTTCGTTCTGCTCAGCTGCATTTTCACCTTGCTTTCCGTCATGCCGTATCGCTGGGCAATCTCCGCGATGGTCTCCACATACCAATACCGCCGCAGGAAAATCAGTCGGCTGTCCGCGGGAAGGCTTTCCAGAAACCCGTCCAGAATGCGCCCCAGCTCTTTCCCCCGCATTTCACGCTCCCGACTGGCATCGGGAATGCACCGCTCCATCTCCTCTGTCAGCGAAACCACCGCTGCTCTTCGCTTGGCCGCCATGTTCCAGTCCAGCCGGTTCAGGGACAGATGACGGCAGATGGACGCAAGAAAGGCAAAGAAATATTGGGGTCGCTGGGGCGGGATCGCCTTCCAGGTTTCTAAGTATGTATCATTCACGCTTTCCTCCGCATCTTCCCGGCTGCGCAAAATATTTCTCGCCAAGGCATTCAGCTTCCGGCCATAGGCGGCGTCTGTTTCCTGGATGGCATCCTCATTTCTCACCCAGAACAATGCGATAATTTCGGTGTCTTCCACTTTGAGTCACTTCCTTTTCTTTTATTCCTCACCCTGACAGTAAGATTTCCGATTCCAAAAGTCACATCTATGATAACATTTTTTCGAAAAAAGAAAACGCCCAAAATCCTCTGAAAACCAGAGATTTTGGGTGCCGGTGACCGGACTTAAGTACGCTGCGGTGCATTTTGATTGGTTCCAGGCAGGCTGCTCCGCAAAAACACTCCGTGAGGGATGATGCGTTCGGTGCCGCTAACCGGACTCGAGTACACTAAGGAGCACCCGGCGTTTCCGCCGGGTGGCAACAGTCCACCGGACTGTTGCATTTACATGGGTTTGAGTCCGGTTGTGGCGCAAAAAAGGGCACCCGCAAGGGGTGCCCTTATTTTGGTGTCCAAAACCACATCAACCGACCCATGGATGGCTGATGTGGTTTTCTTACTGCAATGCCGGTTACTTTTCCAACAA
>CAKTXO010000025.1 GCA_934630985.1 uncultured Oscillospiraceae bacterium
AAGGTATTGGCGTTGGTATTCAGGCAGTTGGAAAAATAAGCCCAGATGGCGTTGCTGCAAAGGTAGAATAGATAGGTTGGCACGCCGTCGGTGCCGATGCCGGCAATCTCGCCGAAGACGAAGGCCTGGACGATACTGCTCATCAGCGGGGTCAGGAACAGCCAGGCCGGGCCCAGAATGGTCTGCTTATAGGATACGATGAAATTCCGCTTGGTAAACAGCAGAATCAGATCCCGGTACTGCCAGACCTCCTTCAGGTTCAGCTCCAGCCACTTATGCTTGGATGTAATATGGGTATGGTAGGATGTGTCAGCCATGGGTTACCTCTTCTTCTTCAAAATCTGTACCAGGCCATGGAGCCACCGGCAGGGGGGCACCAGGGCTTTGGGCATTCCGATATACTGGGCTATCTGTTCGTCCGTGCAGCGATCCATGGCATCGGTAGCGTAGCCGTACCACAGAGTCAGCTTGTTCCACAGAGAATAGTGAAGGAACTCTGCCTTCTGCCGGAAAAACAGCCCCGTTCCCTGGGGATTTTCCAGAAACACCCGGTAGCCCGCCCGGGTCAGGCCGTCGTCCTTGTACTCCCAGATCCAGATGATATCGTTGTAAAAGCGCATTTTATAACCGTCGTGAGCCATTAAATCCCAGGTAACGGCCTCGGTCAGGAACTTTTCCCCAGGAAATTCCGGGTAGAGGTATTTCCGGTGAATCTCCGTGTAGAACACGAAGGCACGCTCTCCGTCCACCTGGTCATAACGATCCAGGGCGGTTCCGTCCAGGTAGCCCCCGGGAAACAGTCGGTTGGGGGTCTGGGTGGGGGTGATGCCCCGGTTTCCCACATAGCCGCAGAAGTGGCCGTCTGCGGGAAGCTCGCCGTCCCAGCGGATGACCTTCTCGATGGCATCGTCCGTCAGGTAATCGTCAGAGTCCACGGTAAAGAACAGGCGGCCGTCGGCCTCCTTCAGCCCTCGGTTGATGGCCCGGCACTTGCCGCCGTTTTCCTGGTAGACGTAGCGGATGGGAAAGGGGTTTTCCTCCCCCTGCCAGGAGGCAACCAGGGTCTTCGTATCGTCGGCGGAGCCGTCGTCCACGATGAGCCATTCGAAGTCCATACAGGTCTGACGCTGTAAGGAGTGGTACAAATCGCCCAGAATATACGCCCGGTTATAGGTGGGCGTAAACACGGTCACGGGATAGGAAAATTCCATAGTTCACCTCAGGTCAGTACATGAATCTTGATTAAAAAGTTCAAAAAACGTGCGGTTCCTTCCAGATTCTTCCGGGTGGATTTCAGCAGCCAGCGCCGCTTGACGCCCAGATCTGCCGGAATTTCCAGGGGAGATGCCAGGGCGGCCGCTTTCCCGATTTTCTCCCGGGCAGTGGCCATTTCCGCCGGGGACAGGCTTTTCAGACAGCCCTGCATGGAAAAGAGACAGGTAAGCAGTAAATCCCGCTTCGCTTCGTCCACCAGGCCGGGGAAACGGTTCCGCAAATAGGCCAGACGCTCCGTCTTGGCATCCAGCCCCTGAAGCCGCCGGAGAGAATAGGGCTTGTGCATGGCACTGCCCGGAGTCTGCCGGTAGGCGTACATACAGGCATCGGAATGGGCAAGCTTCCGGGCGTTTCCGATGACCCGGTAGGTGAAGAACTCATCGTCAATGAGGTTCCCTTCCGGGAAGCGGATGTCCCCGATGGTTTCCGCCCGGTAAAGCTTGTTGGGCGGGGTCTGGCAAAACATTTCGTCCCGGATGTGGAGCCGGAGAGCTTCCTCCGTGGCGCAGACGAGGACATTTGCCCCGGTTCCGTCGGTCATAGGAAGATCGTTCCCGTCCGTTTCACCGACAACGCACTCGGAAATGTCCACATCCTCCGTCATCAGGCTGTAAAGATAATTATAAAAATTGGGGTGGAGGTAGTCATCGCTGTCCACAAAGCCGATGAGGCTTCCTTTCGCTTCGTCCAGGGCGGTGTTCCGGGCGGCACCGGCACCGGCGTTGGCCTTGTGAATGACCCGAATGCGGCTGTCCTGCCCTGCCCACCGATCGCAGATTTTACCGCTGTCGTCCGGCGAGCCATCGTCCACCAGGAGGATTTCCAGGTTTTTATAGGTCTGTCCGGTGATGGATTCCAGGCACCGATCCAGGTATTTTTCCACCCGGTAAACCGGAACAATCACCGTAATCAGGGGAAGCTTTTCCATGATGTTCTCCTTATACGAGTTTTTAATAAAACGCTTAAAAGCGTTTTATTAGGCCGCAGGATTGCGGCCAGCGGCCACTGCCGCTAAAAAACGAAGTCAATACATTTCTTACCGCCGCTCAGGCGGTCTGCCGTGAAACGGCTTAAGTAAAATGATGATGTCATTTTACTTAAGAAATCGTATTAATGCTGCTGCTCCCGCTGGAAAAGAGCCACATAGGTTCCGTAAGCAATGCGGAAGCTCCAGGGAGCCCGGCAGATCATATTCGCAAGCACCCGGTTTCGGGTGGACAGCAAACGGAAGCTCTCTTTTTCGGTCAGGAGCATCTGCCGCACCCGATGGCGGAACTCGTTGTATTCCCCCCGCTTGGGGTGCACATCCAGCTGGGCATAGTTGAAAAGAAGGTTGCGAAGAAGAGCCTGCTGGCACATATCCTTCATCTCCGGGGCGCACCGCTCCAGAAGCAGCCGCCGAACCCGGATGGGGTCAAAAATATAGGCTTCCGAAATTCCCTTACAGGAGGCGGAATCTGTGCGCAGAAGGTAGTGATAAGGGCAGATTCCCTCGAAAACCGCCGATCTTGCCTGGTCAAAGAGGTAATAATTCATCAGAAGGTCTTCGTTATAGCGGATATCCCGGGGCATCCAGGCGGAAAGTCCCTGGAAAAGCTCCCGGCGGTACAGTTTAGTGCAAAGGCTCAGGCTGACCTCCCGATTGTCAAGGAGCTCCCAGAGCCCAGCAGCGTGATCCTGGGTGCGAAGCTCTCCGGATTGGTGGACATACTCAATGCGCCCGTCTGGAAAGTGAATCTGGTGGCCGCAATGGGAAATGTCCGCGCCGGTGCTTTTCGCGTTTTCCAGGAGCCGGGCATACATCGTCGGCTCCACCAGGTCGTCCCCGTCCATGAAGCCGATCCAGTCTCCGGTGGCCGCTGCCGCACCGGCAAGCCGAGCGGAGGTAACGCCGCCGTTTTCCTGAAAAATTCCACGGATATTGGGGTGCTTATCCATAAACTCCCGGATAACCTGGGGGGTTTCATCCTGAGATCCGTCCTCCACCACGACAATTTCCAGCTCCGGATAGGTCTGCGCCAGCAGGCTATCCAGGCTCTTGCCCAGGTAGGGGGCTAAATTGTAAGCGGGGACAACCACGGAAATTCGCTCCATGCTACGCTCCTTCTGCCCGGTAGACCCGGACATAGCTTTCCGCCATGTGGGCGGCGGAGAATGTTTCGCTGCCTGCCTTGGCGGCCTGACCCAGGGTCTTTCGCAGGGCTTCGTCTTCCAGAATCCGGCAGGCTGCCTGGGCAACTTTTTCCGGGGTACAGTCCGTCAGGATGGCGCTTTTGCCGTCTGCCAGCATATCCGGAACGCCGCCGACTTTACTTGCCACAATGGGAAGGCCGGTGCCCATTGCCTCAATCAGCGTCATGGGCATTCCCTCGTATCGGGAAGGCAGCAGGAACAGGTCGGAATTTTGCAGATAGGGGTAAACGTTGCTCTGACTGCCCAAGAAATCCACGCTGTCGGAGAGGCCAAGGGTTTTGGCAAGGGCTTGGGTCTGCTCCAGAAGCTCCCCATCCCCCAGCAGCTTCAGCCGGGTAAGGGGGTGCTTTTTATGAATCAAGGCAAAGGCGCGAAGAAGGCCTTCGTGATTTTTTTGTTCGTTAAACCGGCCGATATGGGTTAAAATTGCCGGGTTTTGCAGGGCATAATCCTGCTTTTCCAGGCATCTGGACAAATCGATGCCGTTGTAGATAATGGGAATTTTCTCCAAGGGCAGACCGTAAAAGGCGGCGATGCTCTTTTGCACCTCCGGGCTGAGAGCCACGGAGACAGACCAGCCATGGGAAAAATAGAAGCCGTTGATAAGCTTCTGCGCCCGGCCTTCGGCCTCCTTATCCGCCACGTTGTGGACGGTATGGACGCACCGAGGTACGCCCGCCAGCTTTGCCGCCGCTGCGGCGTATTTGATCACATCCAGGTGGGTGTGCACCACATCGGGCTTTTCCTGGGTCATAAGCTTTTTGAGCTTGCCGATCATGGATACATCCAGCCCCAGCTTTTTATCCAGGTAGTGAATTTTCACCCCGGCCTCTTCCATCCGCCGGGAAATGGGGGTGCGCTCGCCGTAAAGGCTCACCACCACCACCTGATGTCCCATCGCCGTCAGGGCATAGGTGAGATTTTCGCACATGGTCTCCGCCCCGCCGAAGCAGAAATAGGGAATCACCTGCATGATTTTCATAGGCTCTCCTTATTGGTAAGCAGTCCAGATAGCCTGCTTGTAGGCTTCCCCATCGTTGAGAGAATCGAATTTTTTCCGGGCGTTTTCCGCCAAAAGCTGCCGGTGCTCCGGCTGGGTGAAGATTTTCAAGAGGTCTTCCGCCATCTGCTCATCGCTTTCCGTCAGGTAGCCGCTGACGCCGTCGGTGAGCAAGTCCTTCATGCCGTCCGAGGGGGTGCTGACCACCGGAGTGCCCAGAGCCATGGCTTCCAGAGCGCACATGGGGGTTCCCTCCCATCGGGAGGTGAGGATCATGGCCTTGCTACAGGCCACCATTTTAATGGGGTTCGGCTGAAAGCCCAGAAAATGCACCGTGTCTTCCAGGTTCAGTTCCTGACTCAGGGCTTTCAGCTCATCTTCCAGCTCTCCGGTGCCCACGATGGCCACCTTCAGGTCTGGCTTGCTTTCCTTCAATCGGGCGCACAGCCGCAGAAGCCGCTGGGGGTTCTTCTGATAGGTCAGCCGCCCCACATAAATCAGGTCATAGTCATAGGTATTGGAATCCTGAGAAAGCTTGGTGTAGATTTCATCGGTATCAATCACATTATACAGGACGCTGCTCTTCCTGGCAAACAGCTTGTGAAAGGCGTAGCCGTCAAAGGAGCTTTGGGACACCCAGAAAATGTGTTTTGCCCGGAAACCCGCCAGCAGATAGCCAACGGTTTTCGGGGACAGTCCCCGGGCATCGTAGGCGTTGTTGTGAATGTGGGAAACCAGAGGGATGTTTCCGCAGCACAGGGCGGAAAAGAAGCCGGCCCGCATGTCGTGGGCATGAATCAGGTCGGGCTTCTGCTCCCGGATGACCCGGCTGAGCTCGGAAACGGACATGGTCTTCATGGGAAGATACGTTACCCCCTGCCCTTCCACCATTTTCCGGACGATGTCGCTTTCCGGGCTGCAATAGACCATCTCCACTTCGCCCTGAAAGGCATGGATGATCTGGCTGACCACCTTCTCCGCGCCGGAATAAATCCGGGAGTTCAGAACGTGCATCACTTTCATAAATGTCCCTCTTTTTCCAGCACCCGGGCGGCCTCGCCCATGTTAAGGCTGCGCATTCCGTAGGCTTTTTGCAGCTGGGTGTAATATTCAAAGATCTCCTCCAGCTGCTTCAGATGGGCCTGCGTATCCACGCCGATGTTGTGAGGATGCCACCACAGGTGGAAGGTCAGGCCGTTCTTTGCCGCGTGAAGCATCTGGCGTTTGATTCTGTGAAGCTTCAAGCCCTCCAAAAAGGCCAGCGGACGCAGAATGGGCTTGTACATCCGAGAGCCGGTGAGATTCCAGATGCCCCCCTCGTTTTTCGGGGTATAGCCCCCCTGACCGGTCAGAGGCAGGTACACGTCCAGCAGGCGCAGAGCCCGCAGAAGGGGGCGAAAACGGATTTTTTTATGAATCCAGTCGTTTTCCTCGTCCCGGTAGGCGGTGAAACCCGCCTTTTGCAGGATTTCGGTATATTCCGGCTCGCACTGGTTTCTGGGGAGAATCACGGAAGTCAGGTCGTAGCCCTTGGCCTTGGCGATGGCCTTCGCCGCCGCCATGTCCTGGGCAAACTGGGCAGGGGTCTGTCCCGGCTCCCGGCAGTAATAGTGACTGAAGGTGTGGCTTCCGATTTCCTGACCCGGAGTCCGGGCGATGATTTTCAGCAACGACGGGGCAAAAAAACAGGGAGCATCCATCTCGTTCTCCCCTACCCCGGCAAGGTATTCATAGGGGGCAATTTTCGGATTATCGTAGGTGGGCTTTTCGGCGGGGCAGAACTCCGCCAGCTCCTCCTTGGAATCCGCAAACAGAAAGCCCACGGCAGCCCAGGTGGCGTGAATGCCGTACTTCTGAAAAAGCGTCAGAAGCTGAGGGATGGCCTTCCGGCCTCCCAGCACATGGGGCTGGTATTCTTCCAGAGGGCACACGTCCAGCATACCCCAGAACAGCTCAAAATCCAAAGATACAATCAGCGTTCCAGGCATGTCAATGTTCCCCCTCCCCAAAGTAAATTTTCTTCATCTGATTGTGGACGGTTTCCTCGTCAAAAAGCTCCGCCCGTGCCTGGGCCGCCTTGCCCAGGCTCTTTCGATACTCCGGCTCGGCATACAGGCGCAAAAGCGCCAGGCTCAGGGCCTCCGGGTTGTTCTCGCAGAACAGGCCGGAAACGCCGTCCTCGATGAGATCCGTATTGCCCCGGATTCTGGTGCAGACAATAGGCATTGCGCTGCTCATGGCCTCCATCAGGGCTACGGACAGTCCCTCCCGGAAGGACATAAAGGTGAAGAGATCACAGCTGCGGTACAGCTCCGGTGCGTCCGACCGATAGCCCAGGAAATGGACATGATCGGAAATCCCCAGCTCCCTGGCGCTTTCCTCCAGGGATGGCCACATTTCTCCCCGGCCTACGATCAGGTAGTGGATTTTGGCAAATTCCGGTTTGTCTTTCAAGGCAGCCAGCGCCCGCAGAACCGTAATGTGGTTTTTATTGGCGGTCATTTCCGCCACGGTAAGCATCAGAAAATCCTCGTCGGAAAAGCCAAGTTCCTTCCGCTTGGCGGAAACGTCCAGGGAAAGCTCCCGGAATTTCTTCGTGGGAATGCCCACTCCAGGGACATATTCGATGCGCTTGGCAGGAAGCCGCTTTTTTGCCCGGGCGTAGTCTTCTTTGTTGATGGTAATGAGCACGTCTGTCACCGGAGCCAGAAGCCGCTCCGGCGGGTAGAACAGCAGCCAGTTTTTCAAGGGTGCCCCGGTGAAAAAGTGGAAGCCGTGGGCGGTGTAAATCACACGGGTGCCCCGCTTTCTGGCATCCCGGGCGGCCAGCCGGGCAATGAGCGCCCCCACGGGAGTATGGCAGTGGATGATGTCGTAATGCTCGGAATCAATGATTTGTTTCAGCATCCCATAGGCAGTGACATTTTTGGGCTTCCAGGGCATCCGCTCGAAGGGGATGTCGTAAAAATGATCGCAGTGAGGAATGACGCAGTCTGCCGGGTTTTCGTAGTCGTTTCGGGAGGCCACCGCCGTTTCCCAGCCCGCGTCCTGGAACATTTTCAGGTATGGCAGGTGGAACTGCATAATATGGGTTTTCACCACCGTAGCCACAAACAGTACCTTTTTCATCCGGCTTCCCTCCCGTCTGTTTTGTTCCGCTTTTTCCAACTGGGAAAATGGTCACAATCTCGGTTTTATTGTACACCTTTTTCCGATGAAATGCAACCCTGAGAAAAAGTGCCTGAGCGGAATCGCTCAGGCACCGCAGACTGTCGAAAAACCATGTCATTGCGAGGCAGTGCGCACACTGCCGTGGCAATCCCCCGAATTTTCAAACATTTTAGATCCTAAACCTGTGGCTTTTACTTCTATCCGGGGGATTCCCACACCAGTCTGCGGACTGGTTCGGAATGACAATGTATATTGGGGACTTTTTTGACACGCTGAAGTGCCTGAGCGGAATCGCTCAGGCACCCAATGATTCAGATCAAAACCCTGCGCTTGCGGATGCGCAGAAGCTCAAAAATACCGAACAGGCCGCCCACGGCCCAGCGCAGAAGCCACAGGTTCGGGGTCAGGAACACCAGAGCCGTCACCGCGCAGAACACCGCCGCATAGGAAATCCACAGCTTCACCGGGAAGGGGTAGTCCTTCTTTCCCAGCAGCAGCCGGCAGTAGCCGTAGTGAAGCACCATCTGAACCCCATGGGAAATCAGGGTAGCCACCGCCGCCCCTGCCATGCCGATTTTCAGGATAAACAGGTAATTGAGCACCACGTTCACCAGGGACGAGGCGATGGTGACCCCCGCCGTCACCTTGGGCTTTTTGTGGTAATACTCGAAATTCACCGGGAAGGTGCACAGAAAATTCAGGTAGTACCCGGCAACAAACAGCGGAATCAGCTTGGTCGCCCGCCAATAGGGCTGCGGCACATACACATGATAGACTTCCGGCGCCAGTAGGATAAACCCGCAGGAGAGCACCGTGAAGACCTCCAGGAAGTTCCGGGTCTTGCCCAGCACGGCCTCCCGCTGTCCCCGCTTGAATTCGTCGAAAAAGAAGGGACACCAGGTGTTATTCAGGGCGGTAAACAGGACAAACAGGAAGTTGCTCAGGGTCAGGGCGCTGCTGTAGTGACCCACCGTCGCCAAATCCAGCATGTGCTGAAGCATCAGCTGGTCGCTCTGGCCTAAAATCAGATCCGTCAGATTGTGAAAAACCGCCGGAATCGCCAAAAAGATGCAGAATTTCCAATAATCCTTCCGGTAAAAGGTCTTGCCCCGGAGAAGGATCCAGGCGCAGATGGGAAGCCCCAGGAGCCCATAGGATGCGGCATTTGCCACCACCCGGCCGTAGTAGCGGATGCTCATGGGCAGCCGAAGCACCAGCACCACCGCCAGCACCAGCGGAATCAGAGAAACCGTCAGCGACAGCAGCATATTCCAGCCTGCCCGGTACTCATAGACATTTTTGATGTGCAGGAAATTGACGCAGAAGGTGCCGAAGGCCTGTAGGAGCATCAGGCACACCAGGGCTTTGTCCAGAGCCAGTATCCGGGAAATGGGAGAAAGGAAAATCAGCACAAACCCGGCGCAGACCGAAAAGGTCAGCACCGAAAGACCCATGGCCGCGGACTGGTAGCGTTTCTGGTCTTCCTCGGGAAATTCCACCCGGGCATTGACCAAAGTAGCCTGGGTTTGCAGGGTGAACACCACCGTCAGGATGCTGACCCAGATGTTGTAGATTTTCAGGGCGCCGTAGCCGCTGTCTCCAAGAAGCCGAGAAAACAGCGGGCCTGTCAGGATAGAAATGCCGTTGAGCAAAACAGTGCTGAAAATATTAAAAAAGGCAACGCGATTTCGTTTTTTCATGTTTCTTTCCTATGGAAGCTCTGAATAAATCGGCAAGAGCTGGCAGCGAGAGATTTTGTTCTCAGGCAAGGTTTGAAAAACGGTGGAATACTGTATGTATTTCCCGTTTTTCAAACCGCAGGCTGGGGGCAAAAGATCCGCTGTCCAGCCGCAGACGATTTATTCAGAGTTTCCTTATTTGACCCGGTGAAGCAGCGGACGCAAAAGCCGGTACAGACCCAGCACCAGCAGCAAGTCCGTCACCCGCTCCTGGAAGGAAAAGCCCGGAGCAGTCAGGAAAAAGCCGGTGTGCTTGGCAAGCGCCCGGCGGGCATCCCGGTACTGCGCCTCATACCTTTTCCGCGTTTGTCTGTCCGACTGGGACAAAAGCAGCAGAATATGGGCAAGAGAGTGCACCCGGAGGAAACGGGCGGATTGGGCGATTTCCGGATAATTTTTTCGAATATAAGGGTAGATTTCCGCTGTATTCTGGGAATAGTGGAAGGTTTTATCCGTGATTTCCACCGTTTGGGTAATGCTCCCCTGCCGGTGGAAATAGTAGTACAGCGGCTCCGGGCACAGAGCCACCCGCTGCGCCTTCAGGGCAAGGCGGTAGGTCACCGGCATATCCTCGCAGACCCGGCCTTCCGGGTAGCGCATATTCTCAAACAGTTCCCGGCGGTAGAGCTTGTCGCAGGCACTGGAATCACAGCCGTCGTAGCGGAAGATTCTGCCCGCGAAGGCCACGCCGGAAAGGCACTCGTCGCTTTTGGGGCACAGACCGATTTTCTGTGCACCGGTTTTCTCACGGACATCATAGCGGCCGCAGCAGGCAAGCTGGGCGTCCCACTTTATGAGGGCGGACAGGAGGGTCTCGTACATCTGTGGGGCGATCCAGTCGTCGCTGTCCACGAAGCCGATAAACTCCCCGGTGGCAGCTTCCAGGCCGGCGTTTCGGGCGGAGCTGAGACCGCCGTTTTCCTTGTGAATCACCCGAAACCTATGGTCTTTTTCCGCATATTCATCGCAGATTTTTCCGCAATTATCCGGAGAGCCGTCATCCACCAGAAGGATTTCCAGATTCCGGTAAGTCTGGCCAAGAATGGAGTCCAGGCACCGGGGCAGGAAAGCCTCCACCCAGTAAACAGGCACAATTACGCTGATGAGAGGATTCATATCAGGCTCCTTCGGACAGCTGCCGGTAGATGGCAAGCAGGGTATCCAGATTGGTTTTAGGGTCGTGGGTTATCCGGGCATGGGCACGGGCCTTCTCTCCCATAGCCGCGGCCTGATCTTCCAAGGCAAACACCTGGCAGATTCCCTGGGCGATAGCTTCCGGGGAAACAGGCGGGCAGAGAATGCCCTCTTCCGAACTCAGAATGCTGGCCACGCCCCCCACATCCGTCGCCACGCTGGGCGTTCCCAGGAGCATGGCCTCTCCCAGGGAATTGGGGGAATTTTCCATGGTGGAGGGCAGAACAAAGACGTTGGCTTTCAGATAGTTTTCCTTCATCTGCCCGGCAGAAAGAGAGCCTAAACAGGTGATTTTATCCGTCAGGCCGTACTTTTTCGCAAGGCCCGCCAGGTATTTTTCATAACCGTTCTGGCGAAGGCCCGACTGCAAAAAGGAGCGGCCGCAGACGTTGATCCGGGCATCCGGGTACTGCCGCAAAACCTCCGGCATGGCCTCCAGCAGAAGATGAAAGCCCTTGATGGGATAGACACAGCTGGAAGCGAAAATACTGTGCTTTTCACAGGCTTCATAAAACCACTGGCCTTCGTAGAAGGGCTTTCGCAAAGTCTCGTTGCAGAAATGGTAGGTTAGCTTCGGATTGATTTCCAGCACCGTTTCCCGATCCCAGTCCGTGCGGCCGATGACGTGGCGCAATTTTTTCAGAGCATCAATTTCCAGCTCCCCACGCTGGGCGTGGACACGCTGCTGATTGGCAATGCTGTCCCGCCGTAGAAAATCCCGGAAGGTCTGTGGATGCAGAGCGGACTTTGGCAGACCGTCGGTAAAGTGCGGGGCAATCCGGCAGCAAAGGCCCTGGATGCTGGCAACCGTCCTGTCCAGCATTCCCGCCGCCTTGGCCGCGTTCACCATAGCCAGAGCGTGGTGATACTCCACACCCCAGATGTGAATCACATCCGGCTGATAGGCTTCCAGTTCCTTTTGAAAAGCCTGCGCCAGCTCCGGCCGGTAGAGATGAGCCGGAGTCTCCGGCACGGGAGCGTAGCTGCAAAATGCGTCCAACTGCCCCGGCTCTCCGCCGCCCCGGTACAAAATCCGCATGGTCACATCCTGATGGCGCAGATCGGACAGCACATGATCCACCCAGTTAACCTCTCCCGCTTCCTTGCCGGTGAGAGCCGTCCGGATGAGACCGGGGGCATTGTTGCACAGCCAGAGCAGCTTCATGGATTGTTCTCCTTTTTCCGATTTTTCTTCCCGGAAAGAGCCTCTTTCCAGGTATACAGTCGGCGAATCGCCCGATAATAGGCACCGCTATACTTTGGGCTCTGGGACAGCTTCACCCGTGCCTTTTGAAAGGTCAGCGCCATCAGAAGGGCATATTTTCGCTGTTCCCATCTGGGCATATAGGTATCCATCAAACGCTTCTGATCTGCCTGGTTCCGGGCTTTGTGCTTCTCGCTGGCGCTTTCTCCCGCACCCTGATAATTGGCAATGACCCGGTCAATGTACACAGGACTTACGCCCTTGCCGCAGACCAGATACCAGAGCATTTCCCGGTCGGCAAGAATCCTGTAGCTCAGGTCATAGGGGTGTTCGGCGAAAATATCCGCCCGGTAAACGGTTGCCTGATGGCAGATCATGGTACGGTAGCAGCTCATCCGAGTGAAGTGTTTGGGATAAGCTCGCACCTGCCCGGTCTGGCGGTCAAAGCAGCTGCCGTAATAGAGGGGGGCTTGGGTGCTCTCAATGACACCGGCAATGTCCGCAAGCACCCGGTTGTCATAAAACCAGTCTCCGGCGTTCATAAAAATCAGGTAGTCGCCGGTGGCCTCCGCCGCAGCCTGGTTCATGGCATCGTAAATGCCGGTGTCTTGTTTGCGTACCAGACGAATCCGGTCGTCGGCAGGAAGCTTTTCCACCGAGCCGTCGGTGGAAAAGCCGTCCTTGACGATAATCTCGAAGTTTTCGTAGGTCTGGCGCAGGGTGTCCGTCACCGTGGCGATCAGGTCTTCCCCGGCGTTCAGGCACACTGTGATAATACTGAAGCGAATCATTTTTCCCACTCCTGTAGGTAGTCCATATGGGCTTTCGCCATGTTTTCAAGGGTGTAATCCTGGATTTTTTTCAGGGAAGTCCGGCCCATGGCAGGCATATCCGAGGAAAGGAGCTCCCGAAGCCGGTCGGCCAGGGCGTTTTCATCCCCGACGGGAACGATGTAGCCGTTGACTCCGTTTTCCACCAGCTCCATGCCGGCCACGCACCGGTCGGTGGTGACTACCGGCAGACCGTAGGCCATGGCCTCATTGATAACCAGACCCCAGATATCCTCCCGGGTGGGAAGGACAAAAGCATCCGCCGCCTTGTAATATTCCGCCAGCGCCGCCTTGGGCTTGAAGCCCACAAAGTGGACGTTGGCAAGACCCAATTCCTCCCGCAAAGCCGTATATTCCGGCGTGGCCTCGCCGCCCACTAAGTAAATGCCCACGTCCCTATCCAGCCGGGCGGCAGCCTTCAGAAGCACGTCGAAGCCCTTCCGGGGGATGAACTGGCCGATGGCCAGGAGCATTTTTTCTTCCGGAATGCCCAGCGTTTCCCGGATTCTCCGTTTCTCTTCCTGGGGCACCACCTCCGGAAGAATGTCCGCCTGATAGAAGGAGGAAAAGGGATACTCCCGGATGCCTTCGGGCTTTGCCCCATAGTGCACCAGATATTTGGTAGTCTCCTTGCCGGTGCTGAGCCAGCAGTTGGCAAGGCGAACCAGGAAGCGTTTGCAGGCAAATTTCAGTCTGCCGTCCGGGCGGATCAGGCCGCCGTCCACCTCCATGGTGAAGGGAATTCCATGCAGACGCATGTAGAGCATAGCAAGAATGGCCGTGGGAGAGGAATAGCCGCCGACGAAAATGGCGTCGTACTCCCCTTTTTTCAGCCACTTGCAGACCTCAAAGCACAGCTGCTTGCCTTTCAGCGCGCAGGTGGTTTTCAGCTGGACGGAGCGGAAGCCCCCCTGCCCCGGCTCAAACCACTTGGCGTCCCGGTGGGACACGTCGGCGCAGGGACGGGAATAGAGCACCGTCACCTGGGCTGTTTTTCCCAGCTCGTCAAAAAACCGAACCCGGTAGGGCGAGGCATAGGTGGTCAAAAACAGAATCCGTTTCATGGCTTCCTCCGTCATTCGCCGAAATCGATTTTCACAATCTGGTGGCGGTTTTCCCGGCTTCCCGCCGGGGGCGGCACCATATAATCCCCGTACATAGAGCGAAGATACCCGTCATAGTCCCCAGGGCCCGGGAAGGTCTCCCCTTCGAAGGTGTAGGATGCCAGATTTTCCAGCCATTCCCGGCGGAAATACTTGGTGGCACTTCCCGGGTACTGCTGCTGAACCGTCTGGGATTCCGGGTAGGACACCGCCAGGGCGTCATAGCCCTTGGCAAGGTCATGCTGGCTCACAAAGAGGGATTTGAGCTGATAGTAAAGATACCCGACCCGCTTTTTCCAGAGGAAGCGACCGTCATCCACCCAGGGTCGGTAGCCGGATTTCATCAGCTTCGTCCGGTAAATGGAGCGCAGGCGGCGTTCCAGCTTTTGCCGCTCCGCTTCCGTTTCCGGGGCGTTGTCAAAGGGAAAAATGTCCACATAAAAGCCGTTTTCCTTGAGTCGCCGGGTTTTTTTGCCCTCCAAATAGACGGTGCCCCGCTTCATGACCTTGCCGAAGGGCAGGCCGTAGTTGGGCTCGGAGTACCAGTTCTGGAAGAAGAACTCCGGCTTCAGCTTTTCCGGGGCAATCCGGCAGAATTTCTCATAATCCGGCCGAAGCATTCCCATGTCCATGTCGTCATCCCAGGGAATGAAGCCCTGATGGCGCACTGCCCCCAGGAAGGTGCCGTGGGCCAGAAAGTAAGAAATGTCATTTTCCTCGCAGACACGCTTGATTTCCCGGCCGATTTCCAGCTGGGTCAGCTGAATCCGGCGCAGCGTTTTTTGATCCATTCAGCCTTCCTCCTTTGTAAGTCCTGCCTGCTGGGCAAAGGCCATGCAGGGAAACAGCCAGAAAAACAGATTCGCCGCCAGATTCTGGGTGTTGAAGGACAAAAACAGAATCCCCAGCAGAATCAGATTGCCGATAAAACCGCGATTTTTATCCCAGAGCATTTTCACCCACACCACCACGCTCAGGCCGCCGCCAAAGATACCCGTGGCGGCCAAGAGCACCAGGGTGGAGGTGGTATTGTGATTGGTGCCGTGGAGCACCGGGTGGAAATCCGCGCCCAGCAGGGGGTGCTGCGCGAAAAAGCGCAGATCCGTAAAATAGGCGTTGATCCGGTCAACCAGAGATTCCGAATCCGTGGTCAGCCGGGTAAGGATGTCCCCGAACTCAAAGAGGATGCTGTTTCCGTAGAGAATCCGCTTGGTTTTCAGCAGGTACAGGGCAACCAGCACCACCCCGGCAAGACCTGCCAGCAGCACCAGAAGCGTCCTTCTTCCCTGCTTCGTCCGGTGGTAGCCCTTGTCGAAAAACAGGAAGGCCGCAAACACCACCAGCTCGATCATGCCGGGAACGGAGAAGGTGCTCACCATGGTGAGCGTCAGGAGGGCGCTGATGACCCAGGTTTTCCAGGGCTTGTCCCAGAGGGCCGTATAATGGTTCAGGTACAGCCCCAGAATCAGGAAATACTGGTACACTCCCGGCTCCCGGAACAGGCCGAAATTCCGGTTCCAGAAACGATCCGTGCCCGCAAAGCACAGGCCGAAATCGTAAAACCACATGCCCGCCGGATTGACCCAGACCTTCGGCTTGAACACGTCTCCCCAGACCAGGTGCCGCAGACCGTAGGTGGCAAGCAGCGAATAGGCGGACAGCACCGTGATGATCACCAGGTAGGTTTTCGCCACCCGGCGGCTGTCCGTGAAATAGGTCAGGAACACCGCGAACACCGGGCACACCGCAATGCTCAGGTACATCATCTGCCAGTCCTGTTTCAGCAGCATGATGAGAAGAAACAGTCCCAGGGGTACCGCCATAAGCCCCATCCGTCTGTCTGTGAGGATTTCCCGAAGGCTATGCCGGTTCACGGCCAGAAAGGCAAGCCCCGTCAGTGCCATCACCGCCAGCATGGCAAACTGAGACAGATAAAATCCCAGCCGCAGGGAGGAAATCAGGGTGTCCCGGGTCAGAAGCAGCAGAGCAAACAGCACCAGCCCAAAGGCGGCAGACCAGAATCGGCTTTTGGGAAAGGGATATTGTTTCATAGAGAGTTCCCTCCTGTCAGTTCCAGTATGGCGCCCCGCAGATGTTCCGCTCCCCGGGGTACCGCAATGCCGCCGTAGGCCTTCGCAACTTCCTCGCAGGCGGTGTCCTGATAAACTACCGTTTTCGTGCCGCAGCAGCAGGCCTCCAGCACCGTCATACCAAAGGTTTCCTCGGTGCTGGGGCAGACAAATACGTCCGCGGCAGTGTAGGCCTGCACCAGTTGTCGGACATTGTCCGTTCTGGGAAGACCCAGAATTTCTTTCGGAAGGGCGGCCAGCTGCCGGTCATTCAGACCGATGAGGACGATTCTGTAATCTCCGCTCAACAGCTTGGACAGAGCCAGGAAGTCCTTCAGTCCCTTCCGCTCCTCCCAGACGCTGGCAACGCCCAGGATGATTTTGACATTTTCCAGGTGATATTTCTCCCGGAAATCCCCGGGGGTTGGCTTAAAAACCGATTTGTCCACCTGATTATAGATAACCTCCACCGGATAATCCTTCAGAAAGCTCTCCTTCACCCGGCCTTCCAGCCAGTGGGAGGGCACGGTCAGGGTCAGATTGGGGATGCCGGTAAAGAGGGTGCGCTTGCGAAGATAGTTATTCCGGCTGTTGTCCGCAAGAACGCTTGCGGGATAGGTACCCTTCTGGGGGCAGTGATGGCAGCCGGTTTTCCACTTCTGACAGCCCACATAGTCAAAGTAGGCGCAGTGGCCGGTGAAAGCCCAGCAATCGTGGAGCGTCCAGCGGATTTCCTTCCCGCAGGTGCGCAGGTAGGAAAACAGCTCCCCCACATGCAGGTAGTAGCCGTGCAGGTTATGAAGCCAGATCACGTCCGGGTCGTATTCCCCCACCCAGCGGAGGAATTTCTTTGTTGCCTGCCGGGAGCCGAAGCCCGCATTGTCCAGAAACCGGCTTTCCAGGCCGTGGAGCCGGTTGTCAAAATCAGAACCAATGCGCACCGTTGTCAGGTCATCGCAATTGGCGGCCATTCTTCCGTAGGCGAGCACGCAGGTGTGCCCCTGGGCGGTCAATGCCCGGCATTGGTCTGCCGCAATCCGGCCGGTACTGCCGTAGCCCGCCGTCACGTTGATAAATAAATACCTCACGTCCTCGCCTCCTTGCTTCAATACTTTCGCCAGACCATTTTATCCACCACGCCGGTGTAGGACTGGATGATCTTGACCACCTTGTCGGACACATTTTCGTCCCGGTAGTCGGGGACGGGAATGCCCAGATCGCCGTTCCGGTTCATCTCCACTGCCACATCCACCGCCTGGAGAAGACCCTTTTCGTCAATGCCGGACAGGATAAAGCAGCCCTTGTCCAGAGCCTCCGGCCGCTCGGTGGAGGTGCGGATGCACACCGCCGGGAAGGG
>CAKTXO010000026.1 GCA_934630985.1 uncultured Oscillospiraceae bacterium
GAGGTGCTCACCACCGCGTCCACTCCCTGCTGAAAGCACAGGCTCAGCATTTCCAGGCTCTCCCGGAGACTTTTGGGTCCGTCGTCCATTTTGGGCAGCACATGGCTATGGAAATCAATCATGGATGACCCTCCTTGCCGCAATTCCGGTCTGTCATAGGGTTCGTTACCGCAAAGCGAAATATATCGGTGACAGCATATCACAGAAATTGTCACATTGCAAGCAGAAAGCGAGCCAGTCCTTTCGAACCGGCCCGCTTTGGGGTGGATTGGATTACTTGGTGAAAATAGCCACAGGGCCTTCCACCAGGCCGTAGATGGAAATGGTGCCGTCCGCGTTGATCGCAGACTTCAGCTCCACCCACTTGCCGTCCTGGAACTGCTTCACGACCAGCTCGGTGATCCCCTTGAGTTCCACGGTCACATTGGCAGATTTTTCCTTGGTCGCAATGCGGCACCAGAAGAAATACTGGGTCTTCATGCCGGCAGGAGCGGCATCCTTCAGGGAAGCCTGAGCCTCTGCAAAGGTAGCCTGAGACTCCTTGGACAGCTCCTCAGCGTCCGCGGTGTCAACCAGCTCAACGTAGCCATTGCTCTCGTCCGTCAACTTGGGAAGATCGGCAGTAGCCGTAGCGCTGGTCTTATCGCCTACAGGGCTGGAAACTGCGTAAGCAGGAACCGCCATGCCGATGACAAGAACCACAGCCAGAAGCATTACAAGTGCCTTCTTCATAGTACATTCCTCCTTTCCCAGAGATTTGTATTCGACTGCCAGAAGGCAGGGAATGCCATGAATGATTGAAAAAGCCCAAGGGGCTTTTTCGACAGCTTTTGCAGCCTGAGACGTATTTTGTACTGTCTGATTACTGCTTCTTATTCTCGTACCGGTAGCCGTAGGCATAGCGGTTTCCGTACTGATAGTGCTTGGAGGCGCCCTCCACGCAGCCGTTCATCACGAAGCCCAGCACGTTGGCCTTCGCGTAGCGCAGCTGCTCCATGCACTCGTCCAGCACATACCGGGGGCAGTGGCCTTCCCGCAGGACAACCAGCATACCGTCCACATAGCGGGACACGTTCACCGCGTCCACCACCGCGTTGACCGGCGGCAGATCCAGCACCACATAGTCGAAGGCGTTGGCGGCGGCGTCCAGCAGCTTCTGGAACCGGCCGGAGTTCAGCTTTTCCAGCGGGTCTTCGGGGATGGTGCCACCGGGAATCAGGTCAAAGAAGGTCTTATCCGTGGAGCTGGTATAGCGGGAGACGGTGTCATTGAGGGCAATGCCTCCGTCCAGCACATCCGCCAGACCCGGCGCCAGCTTCATGCCCACAATATCATGAACGGCGGGACGGCGCATATCGCAGTCGATGAGCAGAACGGTCTTCCCCAGCTCTGCCAGGGTATAGGCCAGATTGGTGGACACGGTGCTCTTGCCCTCGGAGGGCTGGGCACTGGTGATGCCGATGATCTGTCCTCTTTTGTCCGTCCTGTCCCCCAGACCGATGAGCACGTTGGTGCGCAGACGCTTGAAGGCCTCCCGACCGGAATAGGTCAGAAATTCGCAGACCTTACCGGTACGGTTGGGATTTTTCTTATCCGCCGCGGGGGTATTAAGCACCTTGTTTTCTGCCATGGTCTGCGCCTCCCTCCTGTTTGCTCTTTGCCGGGCCGTAATAATCGGAATAATAGCCGTTCTTCTTGTCGGACTGGCGCATATCCGGAATCATGCTCAGAATCTGGATATCCGGGTACATTTCCTTCAAATCATCTGCGCACTGGATCATTTCCTTGCTCTTGTCGTTGAGCAGGAAGTTTACCACCACCACCGCAGACGCCAGGAAGCCGCCGGCCAGAATGCCGATGGCGGTGTTCTTCACCAGGCTGGGGCCGGCGCGATGGGCAGGGATAATGGCGTAGTCCACGATGCGCACGGAGCTGCCGTCCACGATCTCCGCAATCCGGTCAGGCAGAAGCTTGGCAATGGTATTGGCAATCAGCTCCGCCTCGGCGGGGTCGGTGCTGGTGACGGTGATCTCAAAGGCGCCGGTATTGCTGACGCCCTGCGCCTCGATCATCTCCCCCAATTCCGTGGGAGTGTAGCTGAGGTTTGCCTCCTTGATCACGTCCTCCATGGTGGTTCTGGATTCCAGAATGTAAATGTACACGCTGACCAGAGAATTGGAGGCGGACAGCTCAGAGGTGGAAATGGAGAAGCTGGTCTGTCCTAAGCTGAAGGAGCTGTTGTTGACGTACATGGAGGCTGTGGCCTGGTAGGTGGGTTCCAGCACAAAGGCGGAAACGCCGAAGGCCGCGGAGCCCAGCAGCACGGCAACCAGGGCAATGATCAGGATGTTTTTCCAGATCGCCTTGGCAAGCTCCAGAAGGTCAATGGTATCTTCTTCCGTATACTGCATAGTAAATCCTCTTTCTTTCCCGGATATCAGTTGGCGTTGATGAGCTTGGTGAAGTAATTCGGATCTTCCTTCAAAAGCTCCTGAGTGGACTTTTCCAGTCCCAGTTCCTGACGAACCTCCTCAAAGTAGCCCAGCCGATCCATCCGCTCGTAAACCAGCTTTCCGATGAGCCGATAGGCCGCGCCGTTCAGGTCTGCGCCGGAGGCATTGCTGCGGAAGACGGAGGGCACCTTGCCCTGCTGAATCAGCTGCTTGTCCTCCCGGCTTAAGGAGAGCTTGGCATCGGTCGCGCCGTCCACCATCAGATACTTGCGCACGTTGATGTAGTGGCTGCCGAAGGCCTGGAGCATGGCGGAATCCAGGGTGTCCAGGGTGTTGCTGTCGGCGTTGATCCAGGAGCCCCGGAGGGTGCAGGGACCCAGCACCAGATACCGGTCGGAATTGACATTCTGCCGGGCAAGCAGCGCCTTGGTATCCGCCACCAGCTTGGAAGCGGTGGTATACTCGCCGTAGGTGCCCAGCCAGACCACATGGATGTAGTTCCGGTACTCCTCGGCGCAGGCGGCAATCACTTCCGTGCCGGCCTCCACCTCGGTTTCGCCGCCGGCTTCCAGCCGGGCAAATTCATAGGTATACTGGCCGCCGGACTGGGAAACCAGGCTCAGAGTGCCCTGAACACCGGCAATGGTCACCGGGTTCAGCCCTGCGTTTCCGGCGGTCAGGGGGTTGACCTGCTTCTTGTCCGGGGAGGTAATGGACAGGCTCACCCCTTCACAGTCCGCGGGGATGGTGAAGGCCTTGGAAATAATGTAGGGAGCCACGCCGCTGCGACCCAGCACCGTAGCGCTGTCTTCCATGCCCGCGCCCATGTTCACCACGGGAACGGACAGGGTGTAGTCCTCCCAGTCCACCCGGGAATCGTAATCCTGAGGATTGGTCACCGTGGAGCGGAAGTCGTATACGTCGCACAGATAAATATTGACGTACTTCTGCAAAATTGCCGGGAAGGACACGTTGCCGGAGGAACCGGCGGTCAGGCTGTCGCCCCAGCAGATAATGCCGGGAAGATACTGGGCCGCCGTCTGCATATCCGCGTCATAGCCCTGCTGAATCACGTCCAGATTTTCCTGACGCACCTCGCTGAGCTCCTGCCGCTGGCTGGAGCTCTGGGATTCCAGCAGCTCATCCTCGGCGTCGATCTGCTTCTTCACCTGGAGCATGGTCACAATCAATCCCACCGCCACGATCACCAGAACAATAAAAATCACGATGTTGCGCACCCAGGTCTTTTTGGTTTCGTTTTCCCACATATTTCTATACTCTCCATCGTTTTATGGGACGAAGTGTAACTGCCAAAAGGGCACACCATCCCCAGCTATCTCATACCGTGTTATCATACCATATCTTTTCAAGAAATCAACACCCATCTGAAATATTTGTAAAAAAATATTCGATATGACCAGCATTTTCCCGGAAAAATGTGCACCTTTACCCATTCTTTCGTTGGCTTGACCGCCAGGGTTCCGGCAATCTCCCGGCATCCCTTTCTTCTCATTCCCGCAAAATCCGCATAAAGTCATTATAAGCAGAATTTAGTCCAACCTATTGCATTTATACCGGATATATGTTAGGATATAGGAAGATTTAATATTATTTATCCTGTGCGCTCTGTTGATAATATCATTTAAGGAGGCCACTTATGAAAAAGCTTTCACTCCCCCTTTTGGCGGAAACCGTCCGCACCCGGCGCAAGGCAAATAACCTGACCCAGGCTCAGCTGTCAGAAATCACCGGCATCAACCGTTCCATGCTGGGCAGGCTGGAAAACGAAACTTACAAGCCTTCCATCGATCAGATGGAAACTCTGGCTCAGGTGCTGGAATTTGAGATCACCGATCTGTATCGGGAGGAAGCCGGATTCAAGGCGGAGCCTGCCAGGCGGTATCGTGTGGCGGTAGCCGGAACCGGCTATGTGGGGCTTTCCATCGCCACTCTTCTGGCTCAGCACAACCATGTCACCGCCGTGGACATTCTGGCGGAAAAGGTGGCGCTTATCAACCGGCGCAAGTCTCCCATTCAGGACGCCTGCATTGAAAAATACCTTGCGGAAAAGGAGCTGGATCTGACAGCCACCCTGGACGGGGAATCCGCCTACCGGGACGCGGACTTCGTGGTCATCGCCGCTCCCACCAACTACGACAGCAAGAAAAATTACTTTGACACCTCCGCGGTGGAGGCGGTCATTGAGCTGGTGCTGAAGGTGAACCCCAGAGCCGTCATGGTCATCAAGTCCACCATTCCCGTAGGCTACACCGCCTCCGTCCGGGAAAAGTACCACACCGACCGGATCCTGTTCAGCCCGGAATTTCTCCGGGAATCCAAGGCTCTGTACGACAATCTGTATCCCAGCCGGATCATCGTCTCCTGCGATGAGAGCACCCGTGAGGAAGCGGAAATCTTCGCCTCCCTTTTGCAGCAAGGTGCCATCAAGGAAAACATTCCCACGCTCTTCATGGGCTTTACCGAAGCGGAGGCCGTGAAGCTCTTTGCCAACACTTACCTTGCCCTGCGGGTCAGCTATTTCAATGAGCTGGACACCTATGCCCTGGCAAAGGGACTGAATACCAAGGATATTATTGAAGGCGTGTGTCTGGATCCCCGAATCGGCAGCCACTATAACAATCCCTCCTTCGGCTACGGCGGCTACTGCCTGCCCAAGGACACCAAGCAGCTGCTTGCCAACTTCGAGAGCGTGCCCCAGAACATGATGACCGCCATTGTGGAGTCAAACCGCACCCGGAAGGACTTTATTGCCGACCAAGTGCTGGAAATTGCCGGCGGGTACAAAGCCAACGACGACTGGAGTGCCAAGAAGGAGAAGGAAGTCGTGGTGGGCGTGTACCGGCTGACCATGAAGGCGAATTCCGACAATTTCCGCCAGTCTGCCATTCAGGGCGTGATGAAGCGGATCAAGGCCAAGGGCGCCACCGTCATCATCTACGAGCCGACGCTTCCGGACGGGGAAACCTTCTTCGGCTCCCGGGTAATCAACGATCTGGGGAAATTCAAGCGGCTTTCCGGCTGCATCCTGGCAAACCGGTACGACGCCTGCCTGGACGATGTCAAGGACAAGGTCTATACCCGGGACATTTTCAGACGGGACTAATCCAGCCTTCCTCTGAGAGGGGAAGGTGCCCGCAGGGCAGATGAGGTCGCTAATCGTCTTCTGATGGCTACCACATAACACATGTCATCGCGAACCAGTGGTGCTCCGCGCAACGAATCAAAATCGAAATGTCTGCCAGTGGCAGTCACACCTTAACGTAGCGCACACTGGCGTGGCTCTTTCCAAGGATTCCCTCCGGTCACAATCCCCCGGATATTCCGAGAACTACCGGCGAGGCGCAAAGGCTCCCCTTGCTGACCAAGGGGAGCTGGCAAAAATCTTTGATTTTTGACTGAGGGGATCAGAACTTACTCATTTTGACAATCCCTCAGTCATGGCCTTGCGTGAGACGGCCATGACAGCTCCCTTTACACAAGGGAGCCGGGGTGCTCCCGCACCAGTGCGCTTTCCGTCGCCTTATCCTTACATTACAATCGTCCCGAAGGGACACCGCTTCTATTCACGATTCACAATTCGATATTCACTGAAAAAACGTTGCGGTGCTGAACACACCGCAACGTTTTTACACTTTATACCGTTGCCATTTCCCGCATTTCCGCGGCCTGGTCAGCGTTGGCGTTGACCTCTTCCGGCGAGCGGTAGGTGGGAACCACCTGCTTGAGGGCTCTTCGCACCGCCTCGTCGTCTCCAGTGGCGCAGGCCTTCTCCAGTATGGCCAGCCGCCGCTCCAGCTCTTCCTTGGGCAGGGGCGTATCCTTCTCCACAAAAATCAGGCTGTTGTCTGTTTTGTCCAGATCCTCAGTCTTCACCAGCAGCTCCTCGTAGAGCTTTTCCCCCGGCCGCAGACCGGTCTCTACAATTTCAATGCCGCTGACCCCGGACAGGCGGATCATGCTCTGAGCCAGATCCAGAATCTTCACCGGCTGACCCATGTCCAGCACGAACAGCTCCCCATTCTTCGCCATGGCTCCGGATTCCAGCACCAGCTGGGAGGCCTCGGGAATGGTCATGAAATAGCGGATGATCCGTCGGTCGGTGAGGGTAATAGGCCCGCCGCTGGCGATCTGCCGCTTGAAAAGCGGAATCACCGACCCCGCGGAACCCAGAACGTTTCCGAACCGGGTGGCGCTGTAGCAGGCGGAGCCCCAAACGCCGGCACTGCCCACAATCATCTCGCACATCCGCTTGGTGGCACCCATCACATTGGTGGGGTTCACCGCCTTGTCCGTGGACACCATCATAAACCGCTCCACGGCGTGCTCCTCGCACAGTTCCACCAGGGTCTTTGTGCCGAATACGTTATTGTAAACCGCCTCAATGCAGTTTTTCTCCATGAGAGGCACATGCTTATGGGCGGCGGCGTGGATGACAATCTGGGGATGATAGGTCGAAAACACCCGCTCCAGAGACTTCCGGTGGGTGACGGAGCAGATTTCCAGCTGCAAATCCAGCTTGCTGCCATAGGCGATTTTCAGCTCCTGCTGAATATCGTAAGCCCCGTTCTCATAAATATCCAGAATGATGATCTGCTTCGGCTCCATTTTCGCCAGCTGGCGGCACAGCTCGGAACCGATGGAGCCGCCGCCGCCCGTAATCAGAATCACCTTGTCCCGGTAGAAGGCGCCGGTTTTCTCGTCGGCAATGGCAATGGGCTTGCGGAAAAGCAGTTCCTCAATGTCAAAGTCCCGGACGTACCGCTTGCCTCCGGCGGTCTGCATCATAGGATAGTCGTAGACCTTGATTTTGTAGCCCGCGTCGGAATAGGCGGCGTAAAGCTCCCGCTTCTTCTCGTCGGACAGATTGGGGATGGCGAATACCACCTCCTGCACCTCGTGGCTGCGCAGGGCATCCAGGGTGGAGTCGTCCTCCAGCAGCACCGGCAGACCGTGAATTTCCCGTCCTGCCTTCTCCTGGCTCACATCGATGAAGCACCGGGGCAGGAAATTGGAAGCCGGATTGGACAGCAGCTCCTCAGCCAGGGTCACGCCCACCCGTCCCGCGCCGATGATGGCGATTTTGATTTTGTGCTCTGCCTCCCGGTTGGGATGAATCAGCTCGTCCCCGGCGAAAATCCGCAGCAACAGCCGCAGGAACTTGCCGTAGGCGGTATCCGCCGTGCCGCATTTGAAGCAGTAGCGGTAGATCATCCGGATAGCCAGGGCTCCCAGAAGGTTCATGCTGGCGATGCTCAGAAGCCGGGAAAAGGTCACCTTCTCGATGGGAATGAACAGGGGCAGTGTCAGCTCAATGGCCAAAGTCACCGCGAAGGCCACCGCGTCCACCAGCAGAAGCCGGATGTAGCACTGAATGCCGCCGTATCGCCAGATCTGCTGATAGATGCTGCCTAAAATCCGGGCGGCGAAGATGCACACGAAGCTGATGCTGCCGTGCATCAGGCAGGCACCCAGGGACAGCTCCTCGTTGCTTCGGTAGAACACCAGCAGCAGCAAATCCACCGCCAGCAGAACCAGCAGGTCATACAGAGCCAGCTGCCAGCGGAAATTGCGTTTTTTCATGTCTTATCTCCTTATCCTGCCGCTCTTCTTACCGGGCAGGTCTCATCTTCGTAAGCGGACAGATATTATACTATATTTGTCCGTTTTCGTCAATGATCAATAACCGCAGCCGGTGCGCTCCGGACCCTTCATGTCACGGACAAAGGCTGTCCGGAAGGACATGTTGATCTCGTCCAGCTCCCGGAGCCCATAAATATAGTCATCGTACATATCCGCCAGGCCGCCCTGGCAGTCGTCGCAGGCACCCAGAAAGCCCAGTGCCTCCTCCACGATTTTCTGCCGCTCCTCCTGGGTGGTATCCTGAATCAAAAGACTTTTCATCCCATTGTCCTCCTCGTTTTCT
This sequence comes from uncultured Oscillospiraceae bacterium, assembly GCA_934630985.1. Classification (GTDB taxonomy): domain Bacteria; phylum Bacillota; class Clostridia; order Oscillospirales; family Oscillospiraceae; genus Faecousia. The sequence continues at coordinate 8,398 of CAKTXO010000026.1, forward strand.
TACCGTATATCATAGCGCAATTGGGTTTGTCCGTCAATCCACATTTGCCGGAACCCTAGCGTTCCGGTTTCCGTCTTTTCTTTCGCGAAATCAGCCAAAATATTCTGATTGAATTTGTATGTTTTCGCTTAATTCTCTTTTCCGAAAGCCTGTTTCGGCTCAAATTGAAAAAAATGGGGTTCCGCCGCTTTTTATCATTGACGAATCCGGGCGGAACAGCTATAATTATGTTGAATTATTGGGTATAAATTTAATCTGAGATAAAAGTGAAATGTGGTTCTCCGAAGGCGGATAGCACGGCAAGGTCTTCGGCGGATTTCGGAAAGGACAGAGAACATGTACAAGCGAAATACGCGCAGCTGGCTCAAGCACCTGGATTTTATTCTGCTGGATTTGATTTCCCTGCAGCTGGCCTTCTTCCTGGCCTTCATCCTCCGGAGGCAGGGCTTCAATCCCTATACCCTCCCCCTTTACCGGCACATGGGTCTGTACCTGACGGTGGCGAACTTACTGGTCATTCTGATTCAAGACACCATGCACGATGTACTGAAGCTGGGTCACTGGCAAAATTTCAAGATCACCCTGGAGCATACGCTGATTCTGTCCGCCCTGGCGGTAATGTTTCTGTTCTTCAGCAAAACCGGCCAGCGGTATTCCCGGCTGAATATGGTCTATCTTCTGTGCTCCTATTTTCTCATTTCCTACGTCACCCGGGAGATCTGGAAAACAATTCTCCATAGGACTATGAATAAGGGCTTCAGCCAGCGGAGTCTGCTGATTCTCACCGACTCTCAAGCTGCTGGGGATACGGTGGAGGCTATGAAGGATCATAACTATGCCTCTTTTGCCCTCCACGGCCTCGCTCTGCTGGACGAAGACACCGCTCTGGAGCAGATCAAAGGCGTTCCCGTGGTGGCTCAGGGGAAGGACATCATCCCCTATATCTGCCAGACCTGGGTGGATGAAGTGCTGGTGGTTCCCTCGGAGGCCATGGCCTATCCCCAGGAGATCATGAATGCGCTCCAGCAGATGGGCATCACCGTCCACCTGAACCTGGCTAAGGTTTCCGACAGCCTGGGCGGGAAGAAATTCGTGGAGAAGGTAGGCCCCTACACCTGCCTGACCTCCACCATAAACTATGCCTCCCCCGCGGCTCTGTTTGCCAAGCGCGCCATGGACATTGCAGGCGGGCTGGTCGGCTGTCTGCTTACGGGCATTATCTATCTGTTTGTGGCGCCCGCCATTTACAAGGCCTCCCCCGGCCCCATTTTCTTCGCCCAGACCCGGGTGGGAAAAAACGGGCGCACCTTCAAAATGTATAAATTCCGCAGCATGTACCTGGATGCTGAGGCTCGGAAGGCAGAGCTCATGAAGGACAACAAGCTGGGCGACGGCAAAATGTTCAAGCTGGACTTTGACCCCCGGGTCATCGGCAATGAAATTCTGCCGGACGGCACCCGGAAAACCGGCATCGGCGACTTTATCCGCCGCACCAGTCTGGATGAATTCCCCCAGTTCTTCAACGTGCTCAGAGGGGATATGTCCATTGTCGGCACCCGGCCTCCCCTGCCCTCAGAGACTCGGCTGTATGCCCTTCATCACTATGCCCGGCTTGCCACCAAGCCCGGCGTCACCGGCATGTGGCAGGTCAGCGGCCGCAGCGACATTACGGATTTTGAAGAAGTGGTACGGCTGGACAAGGAGTACATCGAAAACTGGAACCTGGGGCTGGATATCAAAATTCTCCTGAAAACCATTCTGGTGGTATTCCAGGAGAACGGCTCTGTCTGATCGGATCGGAAAGGAGATTCCCACGCGAAGGAAAAATGTCCCCAAAGGGAAGTGGGGGATCTCCCTGATTCCGGACATCCGGGTTGAGCAGAAGAATTATCCGCGTTTCTGAGATTTCATTGTTTCCCATCCGGTACTTCTGGATAAGCGCAAGTGGTTTTGAAAAAATCGCAAACTACGCAGAGCATGTATTTTCCGTAAGCAAAAAAAGGGGGGAACCTATATGGAGAACGCACGCACCTCAAATGCACCCAACGAGTACGAAAAATTTGAAACACTCTATGAATCAACGGAATGCAAACTGCAAAATAATGTGCCTGTATTGATTGAAATGGTTCACTTGTTAAAGGATACGGGCAACGGTTCTGTTTTTGCGAAATGCGCATTCAGAAGCTTAACTGACAAAACAATTAAAGCGCTTCTGCTGGATGTTATCGCGGCAGACACCTGGGGAAATCCGCTGGAAGGTGTTGCGGGATTTCAGTTACTCGATCTGAATGTAAAACGCGGGTTCAGCTTCGGTCAGTCGGAAATGATTCCCCTTCCCAACAAGAACGTTCGGAACGTTGATATCGTAATCAGGAAAATCCTGTTTGAAGATCAAAGCATATGTAACTGCGAAGAAGCCTATTCCACCATTCCGACGCCGACTACCCTGCTTTCGGTCTTTGGCTCGGAAGAGGCTGTGGAATGCTATGCCGAAAAGACCGTGAAATCTGCGGAGTTTGTTCCGGCGGTTGGGCAGCAAATATGGAGATGTACATGCGGAGCTATCAATCGAACCGGAAGAGATTCCTGCTGTGGCTGCGGCACGAGTTTATCCCTTCAGCTGTCCGCCTATGAGCCGGAAGTAATGATCGCAGAGGCCAAAGCACGTCTTGAAGAAAAGGCACGTCGGGACAGAGTGTCTGCGGAAATTGAGAAGGAAAACAAAAAGAAAAAAGCATTCCTTGGGCTGGCCGCTATCCTTTTGGTTTGTGCGGTCTATGTCACCTGCCAGTATTTGATTCCTTCCATCCGATACAATGCGGCTGCCAATGATGTTGAGAAGAACAATTACGACGCCGCCTACAATACCTATATTTCGCTGAAAGACTATCGGGATTCTTCGGACAAGGCAATAGAAACGTTATATCAAAAAGCCGTATATCTGGAAGACCAGAAGCAGTTTGCGGAAGCTGCCGCTGAATACGAAAAAATCCCGGATTATCAGGACAGCAAAGCCAAGGCCGCTCATTGCAGAAATGAAGCGCAGTACGCCGAGGCAAAGGCCAAGTATGACGCAAAGGATTATGATGGAGCAATCGCCGCATTCACGAAGCTTGGCCGCTATCTGGATTCCCAGAATTGGGTCTTAAAGACAAAATACGCAAAGGCGTCCGACTGTTTTGATAACAAGGAGTACGCAAAGGCTGCGGAGCTTTTCAAAGAGCTGAAGCAGATCAATGATTATCTGGATTCCCAGGAACGAATGGAAGAATCCGAGTATCAGCTGGCTGAGGCTGCCTACGCGCAAAAGGATTATCAGACAGCATATCAGGGATATGAGGCGCTGGGAGCAGCAGATTACAAGGACGCAGGTGATAAAGGAAAAAACGCCAAGTACCTTTACGCATGTGAACGTCTGAATGCAAAAGAATATGAGGATGCTTCCGACTTGTTCAGCAGTCTGAAGGGATATAAAGACGGACGGGATAAGTTTAATGAGGCAACGTATGCCCATGGGAAAGAATGCTACGATTCGCAGTCATATGGCGAAGCCAGAAGGTATTTCGCCAAGGTAGCGGGGTATGAAGATGCGGATTCCTTATGGAACGAGGCAAGTTATCATGCCGGTATCAACTGTCTGAAATATGAGCTGTATGAAAACGCAATCAATTATCTGGAAGATGTCAAGGGTCACAGCGATGTAAAAGAGAAAATCAAAGAGGCAAAGTACGGATATGTGAAGTCTCATAAGAGCCGCACCAACGAAACAACCTATTCCTATCTTAGAGATTTGAAAGCCGCTGGTTACCAGGATTCCAGAGCAATTTACAATGAACTGTACGCATGGAAAATGACTGTGACCACCATCAGCAATTGTGAAGACAGTTTCTTCAGCATGTCCAGTTTAAGCAAATACGACACCTGGTACTTCAGTCTCCGGCTGTCCGGAGGCCCGCCAGACGGAGAAACTACAATCAAAGCCACATGTACCTTCCCGAGCGGAGCAAAATCCACTGCCCGGTGGGGTAACAATGATAAATGGTCGGAAGGTTCAACCGGAACCTGCTGGTTTTATTATGCCAATCCCTACTACGGTCGTGCGGGAACCGCAACGATAAGAATTTATGATGGCGATGGGGTTCAAATCGGTCAGGACTCTGTGAGAATTACAAACTAACAAAAAAACAGCTTATACGCAGCAGCGCCGCAGATGATTTTTTCATCTGCGGCGCTGCCTTATAAGATGCCGCCAAGTCTGGCAGCACCCCAATTTTTTCGGGCTTAGAATACAATGGCATCGTCGGCGGTGAAGCCGCCCAGGGAGTTCTCCTTCACCTGGATGCACACGAAGGTGATCCCGCAGTCCGCCGCGGCAGAAAATTGCCGCTTGGCAGCGGGCGCTACCCGCAGCCAGTCTCCGGCGGTCAGAGCCACGGTCTCCCCGTCGATAACTGCGGTGCCCCGACCCTCCAGAACGCCATAGATTTCCTCATTGTTCTTGTGGGCGTGGACAAAGGGCACACCGGCTCCGGCGGGCAGCCGATTCAGACTGATTTCCGCACCGGTGAGGAAAAGTGCCTCATGCAGCTCCACTCTTCCTTCGGCGCCCACATTGGTCTTTGCGTAGTTTTTCATAAAAATAACCTCCTAAGAATACTTGCAGCAGTCATTGCTTGCCTTTATTCTACCGAAAGGCCGAGAAAATACAAGTACGCACCTTTTTATAACTGTACATTCGGATTTGCGTGTGTTATAGTAAGGATAGAGGTGATCGCCGTGAAAACCAAAGACGAGCTGCCCGCCTGTCCCGTGGCCACCGCCGTGGCCTTAGTAGGCGGAAAATGGAAGCTGCTCATTCTGCGCAATCTCCGCGGCCGCCCCTGGCGGTTCAATGAGCTTCAGCGGGATCTGGAGGGCATTTCTCAGAAGGTGCTCACCGACAGCCTGCGGCAGATGATGGACGACGGTCTTGTCTACCGGCAGGACTATCAGGAGCTGCCGCCTCGGGTGGAGTACGGCCTGACTGACCTGGGCAGGGAAATGCTGCCCATCCTCGATGCCCTGGCCAATTTCGGAAACTACTATAAAACCGTCCTGGCAGAAAGGAAGAACGAATTATGAAAACGCCCGTATTGTATATTATCGTTCCCTGCTACAACGAGGAAGCGGTGCTGCCCATCACCTGCTCTTTGTTTCTGAAGAAAATCACGGAGTTGGCGGGCAAGGGAAAAATCAGCGACGACAGCCGGGTGCTTTTCGTCAACGACGGCTCCCGGGATAAAACCTGGCAGATCATCACGGACTTAGCTGGCCGGGACAAGCACTTCCTGGGCATCTCCCAGAGCCGGAACCGGGGACATCAGAACGCGGTGCTGGCAGGCCTTATGGAGGCCAAAGACCGGTGCGACATCACCATCTCCATCGACTGCGACGGTCAGGATGATATTAACGCCATGGACGCCATGGTGGACGCCTACTCAGACGGCTGCGAGGTGGTCTACGGCGTGCGCAGCAAGCGGGACACGGACACCTTCTTCAAGCGGTTCACCGCGGAAAGCTTCTACCGTCTGATGAACTGGATGGGGGCTGAGGTGGTGTTCAACCATGCGGATTACCGGCTGATCAGCAGCCGGGTTTTGCGGGAATTTGCCAACTTCAAGGAGGTCAACATCTTCCTGCGGGGCATGATTCCCCTGGTGGGCTTCAAGAGCACCAGCGTCTACTACGAGCGTCACGAGCGTCTGGCGGGAGAAAGCCACTACCCCCTGAAGAAAATGCTGGCTCTGGCCTTTGACGGCATCACCAGTCTGTCCGTCAAGCCCATCCGGATGGTCACGGGGCTGGGTGCCTTCTTTGCCATCGTCAGCTTTGTTGGAGTCATCTGGGCCATCGTCATGGCGCTGCTTGGCAGCACCGTAGGCGGCTGGGCCTCCACCATCTGCATCGTCTGCTTCATGGGCGGCGTGCAGCTGCTGTGCCTGGGCGTCATCGGCGAGTACATCGGAAAAATCTACTTGGAAACCAAGGCTCGACCCCGCTATATCATCAGCGAGCGCACCTGGGAAGCGCCCGAGAAATAATTTCCGGAGGCAGTATGCTGAAAAAACAGAAAACATCAAACAATTGGGACATTCTCCTGTTCGGGCTTGCCTTGCTCCCCCTGACCTGGATGCTCCTGGCAAAGTGCCGCTATGGCTTTGCGGATATCGACGAATCCTTCTACCTGACCATTCCCTACCGGCTCTGTCAGGGAGACCGGCTGCTTCTGAACGAGTGGCATCTGTCTCAGCTGGCCGGTTGGATTCTCAAGCTCCCCATGGGACTTTTCCTGAAGTGTGGCGGCGGCACGGAGGGCATATGTCTGGCCTTCCGATACCTGTATGTCGGCTTTCATCTGTGCGGCAGCATTGTCCTGTTTTCCCTGCTGCGCAGGCGTTCCGGCCTGGGAGCCGCCCTGGGCTGTCTGTTCTTTTATCTCTACGTTCCCTTTGGGATCTCGGCCTGTTCCTACAACTCCATGGGCATCGATTTTCTGGCACTGGCCGCGGTTCTGCTGGTCAGCTGCCATAGGCGATGGACAGACATCCTCAGCGGCTTCTGCTTTGCCATGGCCGTTCTGTGCTGTCCCTATCTCGTAATGCTGTTTGCGCTTTACGCAGCCGCCGTTATTCTCTGCCGGAAAAGGCCGGAGACCCTTCCTTTTCTGGGTGTCCGAAGATTTCTTTTCTTCCTGGTGGGTGTACTGCTGCCCGCTCTGTGTTTTCTGGCGGATGTGGTTCCCTACATCCCTGTGCGGCAGTACCCTCGGATTCTTTCCGGAATGCTCAGCGACCCGGAACACCAGGAGAGCTTTTCCTTCAAGCTGCTCCATCTGATCGGGATTTTCCCGGAGCACCCTTTCCTGATCGTCCTGGGGCTTCTGACCCTGGCTTCCCTTACAATCCCTGGGGTTCGAAACGCCGCTGATCTGTTGGTTCTGGCAGTGTCCGGCCTCGGTCTCTGGCAGGGGCGGGATTACATCAACAATCTCATGCTGCCGCTGAACATAGCGGGACTCTATTTCTACCTTGTCTACCGAAATCCCAAAGCCCGGGAGCTGTTCTGGGGCATCTGGATTCCCGGCATGGTTTACGCCCTGTCCATCCATCTGAGCTCCAATCAGGTCTACTATGCCATCAGCTCCGCCTTCACCGTTTCCACGCCTGCCAGCGTCATTCTGATTCTGCTGACCCTGAGCGACCGCCGAAAGGAGATGTCTCCCACAACAGGCCGATGGCTGGTCGCTTTGCTGGTGCTGGTTCTCGCCTTCCAGGGCGGGCTGGAAGGTTATCTGCGCTGGAATCAGATTTTCTGGAGCCGCAGCCCCCAGTACCAGACCCAGCTTTTGGCAGAAGGCCCCCACAAAGGGCTTCTGGTCACCCCGGAAGCTCAGGAAAAGTACCTGACCAATCTGGAAAAGGCCTCCCATCTGGCTCCGGGCGGTTCCCTGCTTTCCGTCAGCCGGGAAACCTATTTCTACCTTTTCGGTTCCCGGACAAACAGCAGCTACACCGCCTGGCTGGGCACCCGGCCGGATGTGATTCCTCCGTATCTGGATCTGTACTATGGCATCAATCCGGACAAGCTGCCGGATCAGGTGCTGATTCAGCCGGAATATGCTTTGTGCACCTCCTACTTTACCAAGGATCTGGGATATTCCCTGGCATACGCCTTTGATGATGGGGCAGTGATTCTCAGCCGCCCGAATCCATAATGCGAACGCGCCTCCGGCCATAACGGAGGCGCGTTATTTTTATACTATTTCTCAATAAAATGATTTCATCATTTTACTTAAGCCGTTTCACGGCAGACCGCCCGGGCGGCGGTAAGAAATGTATTGACTTCGTTTTTTAGCGGCAGTGGCCGCTGGCCGCAATCCTGCGGCCTAATAAAACGCTTTTAAGCGTTTTATTAAAAACTCGTATCAGAACAAATCCAGCATACTGTCCAGGTACATTTCCTCCCGGAGGGGAAGCTGGTACTCTGGCTTTGTCAGATAATAGAGAATAAATTCCAGCAGCATGGCACTGCCCAGACCCCGACCCTCGATCTTGAACTGAGAAAAGCCCATGGGAAGATAGGTTTCCCGAATATCCCGGATGCCGATAAAGGCCGGGTTTTTCATGGCGGCGGAAAACCGGTAGCCCTTTTCCCCTTCCGGTGCGGCGCAGATATGGTCGGGGCAGTGTTCTCCCAGATTTTTCCGGCTCACATTTTCATAGCACGCCTTCCGCTCCCGGCAGCCGAGCCAGCAGCACTCGTTGCACAGAAATTCCACCTTCCGCTTTTCTTTCAGCCCAGCCAGCCGGTCAAAGGCCTTATTCAGCCGGAAATCCGGCACTACATACCGGAAGTCCGGGCGTTCCGTTTCCGCCGTCAGGTCCTCAAAATCCGTCAGCACCTTGGTGGTGGAGGACACAAAATAGAAATTCGGATACCTCTCCTTCAGATAGGCCAGCAGCAGCTCCGAGTGGACAATGACCCCGTTTCCCGGTTTTTCACCAAACAGGGCGCACAGCCGATTGCATTTTGGGTCTTTCAGGTGCTCCGGGCAAAGGAGACTGTTGCTGAAGGTCAGCCGGGCGGAAAGGCCGTATTCCTCCGTCAGCGCCAGCACCTGCCGGGGATCGGCATTGCC
>CAKTXO010000027.1 GCA_934630985.1 uncultured Oscillospiraceae bacterium
AAGATACGCGGCCATGTGATGCTCTGCTGCTTCCGGCTCCACCATATCCGGGGCGACCAGTACGACATTCGCCGCTCTATTGGTGTCTGGAAGCCGGAATTGGAGCGGTATATGGGCTTGGCAGAGCAAATCAAGAAAAAGAGCAAGGAGCGGACAGCCTTCGTCAAAGAGAAAAAGGAACTTCCTATTTTCCGCATTGTCCGCAGCCGGGAGCTGGCCACTCAAATTGCGGAGCTTACGGAGGACTTGGAGGAGCTTCGCTCAGAAAAGGTGCGGCTGCTTGAAAAGTTCTCTTTGGAGGATTCTACTGCCCCCGCCGCGTTCCGCAAGGAGATTGCGGCTTTGGAGAGCAGTCTGCAAAAGCTGACCGTGCAGGAGAAAAAGTATTACGGTGAACTGGACAAAGCAATTGCGGAATACGAAGCACTCAAAGCACAGTCAACGGACGTTGACCCTGTGGAGCTTTATGATGTGCGGCGTGAGATTCGCCCGGAGTATGAAAGAGCAGTTCAGGAAAAGTATGCTGAAATTCTTGGAAAGAAACCAACCTCGAATGCTGTTTTCAATGCCAGATATAATACGGAGAAATTACTGCATGAAAAAGAGAATGAACGGGAAGTTCGATGGATTATCAAACAAAGAAAATGGGAAAGTCAATCAAATTACCGTGAATGCAGCAACGAGCATAGAAAAAGTCGGGAAAGATAAACAACTATGAGGTTAGGGAAGAACATTGTGTCTGCTATCCAGTTCAATTACGTTTCCTGCGTCTGCATATAGCGCATCATCGCCTGCGCCGCCGCTTTCGCACCTTCCACGGCGTGGACTACGGTTTTCGCGCCGGTGACTACGTCGCCCGCCGCAAAAACGCCAGGCCGGGTGGTCATATAGTTTTCGTCCACAATCAGTACGCCGCCCTCGGTAGATTCTAGGCCGTCGGTGGTGCGAACCAATTTGGTACGGGGCACTTGGGAGATGGAGATGATGGTGGAATCCGCTTCTACCAGCTCCAACTCCTCCTCGTATCCGACAACCTTGCCTTCCTCGTCCAGAATACTGGCCTGGAACACGGGGCCTTCCTCGGTGATGTGGTGGATCTGCTTGCCAAAGACAAATTCCGCCCCGTCCAGCTTGGCATAGGAAACCTCATTGGAGCTGGCGGCGATGGTGTTGTCCCGGCTGAACAGCATGACTCGGCGGGAGCCGTTGCGCAGAGCGGTTCTTGCCACGTCCATGGCGGCGTTGCCCATGCCGATGACCGCAACCGTATCTCCCAGATGATGGGCGGCGGGATTGGCGAGGTAGTTCAGGCCAAAGTGAACATTGCCCAGGGATTCCCCCTGAATGCCCAGACACCGGGGCTTCTCCGCACCTGTGCCGATGAACACGCTGGCATAGCCGTCCCGGAACAGGTTGTCAATCAGCAGCACCGTGCCAATGGTGGTGTTCAGCCGAATCTGGATGCCCATGGCTTCCAGCAGCTTCTGGTAGCGTTCCAGCAGGCTCTTGGGCAGCCGAAATTCAGGAATGCCATAGCGCATGATGCCGCCGATCTGGCTGTGCCACTCGAAGATCGTCACGCCGTATCCCTGTGATGCCAGCATGATGGCGGCGGCGATGCCCGCGGGGCCAGCGCCGATGACCGCAACTTTTTTGCCCTTGGGCTCGGGCTTCGGCAGAGTCATGCGGTCGAGATACATTTCGGAGATGTAATTCTCAATGCTGGAAAAATGGACGGGGGTACTCTTTTTCCCCAGCACGCAGTGGCCTGCGCACTGCTGCTCATGGTTGCAGATCAGGGCGCAGATAGCGGAAAGAGGATTATTTTCAAACAAAATCTGCCCCGCCTCGGTGAGCTTATTCTGCTTGAACAGCTGAATCACCATCGGGATGGGCGTATGAATGGGGCAGCCCTGCTGGCACATGGGCTTCTTGCAGTTTAAGCACCGATTGGCTTCGCTGACGATATGCAGGTCCATAGAATTTCCTCCAATCATTTTTCACAGAATAGAAAGGAGGGGGCGAAATCGCCCCCTCCCAAGAAAGAGGTTCCGCAGGCTGCCCCAGTTGGCGGAGGGCGGCGGGGAACAAGGATTGGTAATTTAAGCGTTCTTCTGCTTGCGATTGTAGTTAATCAGACTGCCGCAGCGGATGATCTCCTTTTCCTCGTCAGTCATTGGCTCGATGGCCAGCGTGATGGACTTCACAGTCTCACCCAAAACATAGGCGGGGATGTTCTGCATATCGCCGTCCAGAGCCTTGCGGATGCCGGGGACGAAGATGTAGTCATCGTCGGCAAAGGCAGCTTCGTCACGGGTGATGAAGGGAACCATGCCCCAGTTGATGCAGTTGGAGCGGTAGCGCTTGGTGGCGTACTCGAAGGTGATGTTGGCACCGCCCATTAGGACTCTCTGGCAGGAAGCAGCCTGCTCACGGGCAGAACCATCGCCGGGCTTCACAGCATAGATGGTGCTGGACAGGTCCACGGTATTTTCATCCAGATTCTCAAAGCCGGGGATGGTCCGGGCCTTGGCCAGAGAATCCTGGACCTCGGCCACGGTCTCACCGTTCTTTCTGGCCTTCTCGTTGTTCATAACGGCCTTGGCCTTGGCAACATAGCCGGGGACACGACGGCTCAGGGTGAACTCCGCCAAACCCATGGGGTTGGAACGGAAGGAACCGGTCTCGCCGGAGGGGATCAGCTCGTCGGTGGTGGTAACAGGATCGGTGATGTAGGCGCAGACCTTCAGCAGCATATGCTCGTTGAGGGCGGGCATCTCGGGCCAGTCCTTGATGTTGGGGCCGCAGACCAGAGGCTCATTGAGGTTGCCCTTGCCAAAGCCCTGGTAGACACGGTGCTCGTATGCGGTGGCATCGTAGTCGAAGTCGGGACACTCATACTCGTAGCCCAGCTCATCGGCAGCGGTGATCCGGCCGCCGTTGGCAGCGGAAGCGGCGATGGAACGGGCATCCATCAGAGCAACGGAAGAGAGCTGACCGTTGCCGGGCTTGGAGCCTTCCCGGTTGGGGAAGTTACGGGTGGTGTGACGGATGGCCAGCTGACCATGTGCGGGGGTGTCGCCTGCGCCGAAGCAGGGTCCGCAGAAGGCAGTCCGGACGGTAGCGCCGGCGGCGATCAGCTTCTCGATAGCACCCTTGCGCAGCAGATCCATCATGACAGCCTGAGAACTGGGGTACACGCCCAGGGCAAAGGCATCGGTGCCGGTGGACTTGCCGTTCAGCAGATAGGCGGCCTCCATAATATTGGAATAGGTGCCGCCTGCGCAGCCAGCGATGGTGCCCTGATCGGCGTACAATGCGCCGTCGTGAACCTTCTCCCACAGATTCAGGTGCAGGTTAGGGTTCTTAATGAGCTTCTTGCAGTCCTCCTCCACCAGATGCAGGATGTCGTTCATGTTAGCATTCAGTTCCCGGATCTCGAAGCCGTTGCTGGGATGGAAGGGCAGGGCGATCATGCTGTGGATGGTGGACAGGTCGATGTAAATGCAGCCGTCATAGTAGGCAACGTCCGCAGGATTCAGCTCCCGGAAGTCGCCGCCCCGGCCGTGACGGGTCAGGTAATCCTTGGTGTCCGCATCGGTGCACCAGATGGAAGACAGACAGGTGGTTTCGGTGGTCATCACATCGATGCCGTTGCGGTAGTCGGTGGACATGGAGGAAACGCCGGGGCCCACAAACTCCATGACCTTATTCTTCACATAGCCGTTCTTGAACACGGCAGAAACGATGGCGATGGCAATATCCTGGGGGCCGATGCCGGAGTTGGGCTTGCCGTCCAGGTATACGCAGACCACCTCGGGATACTTGCTGTCCCAGGTCTGCTCCAGAATCTGCTTGACCAGCTCGCCGCCGCCCTCGCCTACGGCCATAGTGCCCAGAGCGCCGTAGCGGGTGTGGGAGTCGGAGCCGAGGATCATCTTGCCGCCGCCGGCCACGGCTTCCCGCATGTACTGATGAATAACACCCATGTGCGGGGGCAGGTAAATTCCGCCGTATTTCTTGCAGGCAGTGAGGCCGAACACATGGTCATCCTCATTGATGGTGCCGCCCACGGCGCACAGGCTGTTGTGGCAGCAGGTCAGCACATAGGGCAGGGGAAACTTGTCCAGGCCCGAGGCTCGGGCGGTCTGGATGATGCCCACATAGGTCAGGTCATGGCTGGTGATGGCATCGAACTTGATCTTCAGATTTTCCGGATCGCCGCTGACGTTGTGGGACTGGAGAATGCCATAGGCGATGGTGCCCTTCCTGGCATCTTCCTTAGTGACCTTCACCTGACCAGCCGCTTCCTTCTCGGGAACCAGGGTGGTACCGCCCAGCAGATATACGCCGGAATCGTGCAGAGTTACCATTGTGTTCGCTCCTTTATCATTTTTTTAGATTGGGGGATTGCTTGTTTGACGTTTTTTCCTTCGCAAACATCATAACATTTTGCTGTCTGGAAGTAAAATTCATAATTTTTATTGTTTCTATTCCTTATAAGAATAGTAAAAGCCCCCATGCTTTTATGCGGCTTGCACAGAAACTGGGGGGGCCTTTTTCCGGGAACGACTGTTGAATTTGTAGGAAATGTGCATTCTTAACGATCTTTCGCAGAAGCCTGGGAAATTTTCGTAATTTCATTCTCTTTCGGCATAGTTTTTATGAAAAACATGAATTTTACAAGCGGTTTTTCCTGTGCTATTGTGGGCTTAGGCAAAAACGGAACACAAATCCAAAGGAGGCAAACACAATGAATCTCACCAAGCGCACCCTTCCCGTATCCATTCTCCGGGGCGGCACCAGCAAGGGTGTCTACATCCTGGAAACCGACCTTCCCGCCAACAAGGAAGAATGGGAGCCCATTCTTCTGCGGCTCATGGGCAGCCCCGACAAGAAGCAGATCGACGGTCTGGGTGGTTCTCAGTCCGTTACCAGCAAGGTTGCCATCATTAAGAAGTCCGACCGTGACGATGCCGATGTGGACTACACCTTCGCCCAGGTCAGCGTAGACAAGCCTCTGGTGAGCTACAAGGGCAACTGCGGCAACATCTCCTCCGGCGTGGGCCCCTTTGCCATTGAGAAGGGGCTGATCGAAGCCAAGGGGGAAATTACCCCCGTTCGTATCTACAACACCAATACCGACAAAATAATCGTTGCCGATGTGGTGACGAAGGATGGTCAGGTGGTCTACGCCGGTGATTTCTACATCGCAGGCGTCCCCGGTACTGCCAGCCCCATCAAGCTGAAGTTCGTAGAGCCCGCCGGTACCCTGGGAAAAGGTCTGCTTCCCACCGGAAATGCCGTTGACATTCTGGAGGTTCCCGGTTATGGTAATCTAGAAGTATCCATTGTGGACGCCGCCAACCCTCTGGTGTTTGTGAAGGCCAAGAATCTGGGTCTTTCCGGCGCAGAGCTGCCCGAGGATCTGAATGCCGATGCCCAGAAGCTGGATCTTCTGGAAGCGGTCCGGGGCCTTGCCGCTGTGAAGCTGGGCCTCATCGAGGACTACACCCGTTCCGCCTGGGAGACTCCCGGCATCCCCAAAATGACCTTTGTTGCCGAACCCGCCGCCTACACCACCGCTGAGGGTAAGGAGCTGGTGGCCGGAGATGTGGATCTGCTGTCGAGAATGATGTCCATGCAGAAGACCCACCCCAGCTATGCCATGACCGGTGCCATGTGCACCGCTGCCGCCGCTGTGGTTCCCGGAAGCGTTGTCAACCAGGTTCTTTCCCCCAATGCGGATACCCAATTCATTCGTATCGGTCATCCCAGCGGCGTGCTGGAATGCGGCGTGGATTACGAAGAAAACGGCACCTGCCCCAGGATTTTTGACACCTTTGGCTTCCGTACCGCAAACCTGCTGCTGGACGGCATTGCCCATCTGAATTAAAGGAGAGAAATACAATGGATTTTGCAGTAATCAGTCTGATCGTCCTGGTGGCCGTGGTTGCCATCGGCTTCATTAAAAAGGTCAATCTGGGTTTCCTGTCCCTGGGTGTTGCCTTCGTCCTGGGCACCTGCGGTGGCATGAGCGCCAAGGAAATCGCCAATGGCTTCTCCGCTTCCATGTTCGTTACCCTGGTGGGTGTTACCTTCCTCTTTGGCATGGCCTCCGCTAACGGCACACTGGAGCTGTTCTCCAAAAAGGTCGTGGCTCTGGTTGGCAAGCGCACCGTGCTCATCCCTGTGCTGATGTTCTTCCTGTCCGCCTTCATCTCTGCCATCGGCCCCGGCCACATTGCCGCCGGTATCCTGATGACCACCTTTGCGATGTATCTGGCCTTTGAAATGGACATCAACCCCATAGCCACCGCCCTCTTTGCCAAGCTGGGTGCCAATGCAGGCTGCGCCTCCCCTCTGTCCCTCACCGGCGTTCTGGCCAAGAGCCTTGCTGAGCCTCTGGGCTACGGAGGCTTCGGTCTGCACCTGTTCCTCACCACCCTGCTGTCCGGCTTCATCTTCACCCTGATCCTCTACATCGGCTTCAAGAGCTACAAGGTTAAGGCTGACAACCCTCTGAAGTGGTCCGAGATCCCCAAGTTCAATAAGGAGCAGCTGTGCACCATCATTGCCATCATCGTCATGGTCATCTGCTGCATCGGCTTCAAGCTGGACACCGGCCTGTTCGCCTTCGTTGCCGCCTCTGTACTGATTCTGCTGGGCTGCGCCGATGAGAAGAAGGCCATTAAGAGCATTCCCTGGGGCACGCTGGTATTCATCTGCGGCGTGGGTGCCCTGATCAACGTCATCAAGATGCTGGGCGGCATCGACCTGATCTCCAACTTCCTCACCGGCCTGATGACCGAGCGTACCGCAACGCCCATCCTGGCTACCACCTCCGGCATCCTCAGCTGGGTCAGCTCCACCACCGGCGTCGTCATGCCCGCCCTGTTTCCCATTGCCGCAGATGTTGCCGCCGAGTTTGCCGGTTCCGTCAACTTCGTCGAGCTGATCTCCGCTATCGTGGCCACCTCCTTCGCCGCTGCTATCTCCCCCCTGTCCACCGGCGGTGCCATCATCATGTCCTCCTACGCTGCCGCCCGGGAGACCACCAACGAAGAGACCAACAAGATGTTCAAGCAGCTGTTCCTGCTGAGCGTTGCCAATGTCGCTGTCAATGTGCTGCTGAGCGCACTGGGTGTGTTCAATCTCTTCGGTCTGTAATTTCTTTCTGATATGCAAACGGCGCACCGCAAAAAGGCGGTGCGCCGTTGACATTATGTAAAATTCTTTACGATGGTGATATACTCTCTGGCATGATAGGGCAGATAGCAGTTCTTTCGGAATGCTGCCACAAAGTCCACGGTAGTGCACGGGTCACCTACAGAGAAGCTCACCACCGGATCGAGATTGGTGATATGCCGCAGATGGGTCTCCGTTACGAAGAAGCAACCGTAGCCCTTCCCCGCCAGCTGCACCGCCGCCGGAATATTACTGGTTTCCAGCTTCACGTTGGGGACAAATCCCGCTTTTCTGCACAGTCGATCCACGGTATCTCTCGTGCGTTGGCCGGAGATCTGCATGATAAAAGGTTCATCTTTCAATACATGCAGGTCTATCCAAGGATATTTACAGCCGTCCCGGACAAGGCCGCTATGGGCCAGGGGATGATTGGCCGCCATGACCAAAAGCACTTCCTCATGCTTGATCACCTCATAGTCAATATCCGGACTTTTGATGGGCAAATTGAAAAAGGCCAGGTCTGTCTCGCCATTTAAGAGCATTCCTTCCAGTTTCCCGGAATGTTCTTCCAAAACATCCAGCCGAACATTGGGGTACATCTGATTAAACACCGGCAGCGTGCAGGGCAGCATATAGGCGCTGCGCATGGTGGGAAAAGCGATTTTCAGAGAGCCATAGTTGTTTTTGATGATGTCGTTCATTTCCTGATCCAGTTCCTTTTTCAGGTTCAGGATCTCGGTGGCCTTGGTGACGTAGCGCTCCCCGGCGTAGGTCAGGACGAACTTATGCCCCAGCTTCCGGAAAAGCTTCTGCCCCATCTGATGCTCCAGGGACTGCAAAAACTTCGTCAGGGTGGGCTGGCTGATGTACAGGGCATCGGCGGCCTTTGTGATATTCTGATACTTTGCAATGGCCAATATGTAGGATAAGTCTTTAAAATCCACAAAACTTCCCTTCTTCCATTTTTTCATCAGTATATCATGGATTATTCCCTGTGTCTATGAATTTTGCGAAGAAAATAGTGCACCTAAGGGAACTCAGATAAGCCCTAATTTGCAATACCCATTTCCATGTTGGAAATCAGGACGGATATGCAGGTATCCAGCAGGAAAATAAGCAGCACTGTGCAAACCGATTTCCAATCACACAAGGAAATCTTCCCCAGGCCGCTTACCGAACCGCTCATCCAGTCAGGCCACCACTAAATAGCCGAACCCGTAAATCGGCAGCCATGACCCATGGAGCATCCCACGTTTTATGAACGTTCGATCCGTTTCGCCTCTCTACAAATTCATTATAGCATAGCAGAGCATGGTTTCGCAAATATTTGAGAATCGTTAATTCATCAAAAAATAAAGAATGCTTTTCTATGCGCATAATAGAGCCAGCTCCTGTAGCTATACCAAAGCTCCAGGGGCTGGCTCCAATATGAAGTAGCTTTTTGCTCGAATGTGACAAATGGCAAAAATACCCTTGACAAATCTCGTCTCACCAGCTCTTACCGATTGCATCAGAGCTTCCCTATCTCAGACAGGCATTGCCCGGCGGCGATGCCTGTTTTGTGATTTACAAGGATAGAAATTCCATAGCAAAGTCTCGCAGATGTTCCATATTACAAATCCAGAGCCGGATTCATATAGTACACGTTTTTCTGGTTCAGCTTTTCCCGCAGGAGCTGGCAGGCCTCGCCGAACCGCTGGAAATGGACGATTTCCCGTTCCCGGAGGAACCGGATCACGTCATTCACATCCGGGTCATCGCTGAGCCGGAGAATGTTGTCGTAGGTCACCCGGGCTTTCTGCTCCGCGGCCAGGTCTTCCGTCAGGTCGGCCATGGGGTCGCCGGTGACGGCAATCCCGGCGGCGTTCCAGGGGCTCCCGGAGGCGGCGGTAGGGTAGACGCCGGTGGTGTGATCTACGAAATAGGGCGCAAAACCGGCTTCCCGAATCTGACTGTCGCTGAGCTTCCGGGTCAGCTGGTGGACGATGGTGCCGATCATTTCCAAGTGACCCAGTTCTTCGGTCCCGATATCCGTCAGCAGACCCTTGAGCTCGTCGAAGGGCATGGAGTAGCGCTGGGACAGATAGCGAAGGGAAGCACCCAGCTCTCCGTCCGGGCCGCCGTACTGGGAAATGATGATGGCGGCAAGCTTCGGGTTGGGGTTCGTAATCCGGATGGGATATTGAAGCTTCTTATCATAAACAAACATATCTCAGCCCTCCATGTTCGCGCCCAAATCCCAGGGCCAGGGATCGTCCAGCCAGGGATAGCTCTCCCCATCCCCGGCGGAACTGTGGCTCAGGGGCCCGTATTTCTTTTCATAAACTTCACGGCAGCGTTGATACAGTTCCTGATACTTCCGGTAAAGCTCCAGGGCTTCCGAATCCTCCCGGTGGGTATCCAGATACAGAGCCAGCTCCACAATGGCAAAGTCCAAAGCCTGAAGCTCCGCCAGGGTGGTGGCAGGCAGATTTTCCTTGTTGACCAAGCCCAGGAAGGGCAGGTCAAGCCCCGGAAACAGGGTTCCCCGGGTCAGTGCCTTTTTTGCCTCATACTTCGGCGGATTTTCTAACTGAAAGGGGACATAGGGATTTGCCAGAGGCGCCATGGCGGGAAGCTTCCCCTGATAGGCGGCCTCACGATTCTCCTGGTTCATGTGCATTCCTCCCGATGAAAAGATTGTCGCTCCGGGTCATCCTATGTCTGATCCTACCGGAATGTTCAGCAGGGGAGAGCCGCCGCATAGAAATAGTGGGAGGTGGTGGGCGTGAACAAGTGGAAGTATTATTTTGCGTGCATTGGGGTCATGTGCGTCATGCTTTTAGGTGTCTACTGGGGAAACCAGGCGGTGTCCGTCCTATCGGAGAGCCTGTCCGGGATGGAAAGGCACTGCATCCTCATTGACCCAGGCCACGGAGGCGAGGACGGCGGAGCCTCTTCCTGTACAGGCCGGTTGGAAAGCGGCTATAATTTGGAAATTTCTCTGCGGCTGGAGGATCTGCTGCACCTGCTGGGCTATGACACCAAACTCATTCGCCGGGAGGACGTGTCCGTGTATACCACCGGCCGAACCATTGCCCAGAAGAAGGTTTCCGATCTGAAGGAGCGGGTGAAAACCGCAAACGAGACGAATAACGGAATTTTACTGAGCATTCATCAAAACTACTACCCGGATGCCCGATACAGCGGTGCTCAGGTGTTTTACGGAAACACCGAAGGAAGCGAGGCTCTGGCAAAGCAGCTGCAAGCGTCTTTCGTGGCCGGGCTGAATCCGGGAAGCCGGCGGCAGGCAAAGCAGGGGAGTGGGATTTATCTTCTGGAGCACATCCGTTGCCCGGGGGTACTGGTGGAGTGCGGCTTTCTGTCCAATCCACAGGAAGAAGCTCTTTTGCGAGAACCCTCTTATCAGAAAAAGCTGTGCTGCGTCATCGGTACGGCGTTGAGTCAGTACCTGAACCCATGAAAAAAGGCCATATCCGATTGGCTACGGTTGTTTCGTTCTTAGTCAGGATAAAAAGTCCGCCGGAATTTTGTCAGAATTCCGGCGGACTTTTGAAAGAAGTGACCTATTTTGATACGAAATGCACACCCCACCGACCTTTCGCGTAAAGGTTCAAAGGGTGTGCATTTTTTAATTATTCCCCGTCAAAGAAAAAAGCCGGAGCAGTTACGCTCCGACCTTGATTTCTGTACCGTTGGCAAATACAAAAGTGATTTCGCCGTTCCTGTGGACGATAGCTTTTTCAATCATCACCGTACAGATGGTGTCGTTCCAGTCATGCATCACCTCCGGCTGCTTTTTGAGGGTGCGGATATAAAGTGCCATCTTTCTGTCCTGCTGACTGCGGGCGGTGCGTAGGCTCTGCAACCTTTCCAGTTCCGCAGCCGCTTTCTCGTACCGTTCGGTGAGGACTTCGTACTTTTTGAGGTAGGCTTCCTGGGACTGCGCCGTGGATGCGTTTTCCTTGACTGCCGCCTTGACCAGTTTAGCAACCACCTGGGTCTCTTCAAGCTGCCGCTCAATGTCGGTATCCAGTGTTCCAAAGTCCATCAGCTTCTGCCGCCATGCTTCGATTTCCTTTATAATCTGCACTCGATCCTGCATCATCAGATTGTAGGCATTAATGAAAAGCCGCTGTATGGTTTCTGTGTCCAATGCAGGGGTGTGGCAGTGTTCCTCACTTGCGAATTTACAGTTGCACTGCCAAATGGTACGGCGGTACTGGTCAGTGGAGTGCCAGACCTTGGGCCCGAAGAAAGCACCGCAATCCTCGCAGACCAGTTTTGCAGAAAGAACACTTTTACCGCTGTAGGCTTTGCCCAGGGTCTTCCGTCTGGCAAACTCCGCCTGCACCTGCTCCCATTCGTCCGGCTCAATAATGGCGGGATGACTGCCCGTCACATAATACTGTGGGACTTCGCCCTCGTTGGGCTTCATTTTCTTTTCCCAAAAATCCACCGTGAACTTCTTCTGTGAAGACAAGACAATAGAGATGTTTTTGCGTTTTCGCTGCCTTGATTTGAACACTCGAAGGGGGAAGATATCCATTATCCGGCGGTGTACTATCCATGATTAATCCCCCTAAATCTTAACTTAAGAAATCATTCTGAATTGTCCATCGTTATTCTTCTGAAAATGGTTTTTGCAACTTCTGCCTGTTCGGGCAGGATTTCAACAAATCCATAGTTGTCTCTCTTAAAGCCATAACAGATTCTTCCGAAAAGTCGGGATTCGATTAATGATAATTTCATAGATTTAGTTTCCTTTCTAATTATAATATGTTTGAAGTAAGGTTTCAATATAAAACACAGATATTAGTGGGATTACAAAAAAGCAAAACCTGCATATTAGTGAGTTAGTTCAGTTGATCTTTGATTTAAACATAAAAATGGAGCGATTTTCTATTAAAATCGCTCCAAAACACATAATATTTGATTATTCGTGGGATAAATAAGAGACAAACAAGCTTTTTAGACTTGTTTGTCTCTTTTGCCCTCCATCCCGCAAAAAGATTTTCAAAAATTTTGTTTTCGTTTACATTTTAGATACGATTATGGTATAATTGGGCATGGGAAGTATTTTTCCACATTACAAGTAATCTTCCGGAGGTGAAAAGCCCTATGTCACAGGTTACAAAGCGGGCCTTGGAGCAGTCGCTGAAAAATCTGCTGCTGAAAAAGTCGCTGACCAAAATCACGGTGGGCGACATAGCCGATGATTGCGGCATCAACCGCATGACCTTCTATTATCATTTTAAGGATATTTACGACCTGGTGGAATGGTCCTGCCTGGAGGATGCCAAGCGGGCCCTGGACGAGAATAAGACTTACGAAACATGGCAGCAGGGTCTGCTGCGGATTTTTGAGGCGGTTCAAGCGAACAAGCCGTTTATCCTGAATGTCTACCGCTGCGTCCACCGAGAGCAGGTCGAAAAATACCTGCAGCCCCTTGTAGACCGGCTTTTGTTGGATGTGGTCGATGAGGAAGCAGGCAAAATGACCGTCCGGGCGGAGGACAGACAGTTTATTGCCCAAATCTATTCCTATATATTTATAGGGCTTATGCTGGACTGGATCAAGGATGATATGCGGGAGGACCCGCAGCAGCTCGTGGATCGGCTCGCCAAGCTGATCAAAGGCTCCATGGCAGAAGGCCTGTCTCGATTTAAGCTCTGACTCTAACGGCGCAGGACGCCCCCGCCCTGCCTATCGCCCCTTGCTGGGCAGTCTCATTTTATCATTTTGATGAATTTGATAAAACTTTTTACACATTTCGGCTCCGTGATAAAACTTTTATCGCGGAGCTTTTTCTGTTTATGGTAAACCCGAAGGCAAAGGATATAATAAGGGCATAAAAAGAAAAAACACAGGAGGTATTTGTTATGTATTACTCTGCAGGAACTTATGAAGCCTTTGCCCATCCCGAAAAGCCCAAGGATGTAGATAAAAAGTCGGCCTATATCATCGGCACCGGCTTGGCCGGCCTGACCGCCGCCTTTTATCTGGTGCGCGACGGGCAGATGAAGGGCGAACATATCCATGTATTTGAAAAGCTGGACCTGGCCGGCGGCAGCTGCGACGGCCGCAAGGACATTACCAAGGGCTTCTTCATGCGCGGTGGCCGCGAGATGGATAACCATTTTGAGGTCATGTGGGACACCTTCCGGGATGTTCCCTCCATCGAGACGCCGGGCATTTCCGTGCTGGATGAGTATTATTGGCTCAATAAGCACGACCCCAACTACTCTCTGTGCCGTGCCAGCATAAACTGCGGCGAGGATGCCCACACCGATAAGCAGTTTAAGCTGGATAAGGACTCTGCCATGGCGCTGTCCAAGCTGTTTATGACCCCGGAAAAGGATCTGGAGGACAAAAAGATCTCCGATGTGCTGCCGGATTCCTTCTGGAGCACCAACTTCTGGCTGTACTGGCAGACCATGTTCGCCTTCCAGCGCTGGTCCAGTGCTCTGGAGATGAAGCGGTACCTGTGCCGCTATGTCCACCACATCGACGGCCTGCCCGATTTCAGCGCCCTGCGCTTTACCAAGTACAACCAGTATGAGAGCATGATCCTGCCGCTGGTGAAATATTTGGAGTCTCATGGTGTGCGCATCGAATACGGCATGGATGTGAAGAATGTCATCATCGAAACCGCGGGTGACAAGAAGATCGCCCGTCAGATCGTCTATGTCAAGGACGGGCAGGAGCAAACCATTGACCTCATCGAGGACGACCTTGTGTTCATCACCAACGGCTGCTGCACCGATACCTCCTGCTATGGCGATCAGACCCATGCACCGAACCTGTCCGGCGTGAAAAACGGATACGGTGAGTCCTGGGATATGTGGAAGGCCATTGCTGCCCAGGCTGAGCACGGTGAGTACGGCAATCCGGACAAATTCTGCTCCGATGTAGACGCCACCAACTGGATGAGCGCCACGGTGGCTACCTCCAACGAGGAGATCATTCAGCACATCATGAATATCTGTAAGCGTGACCCCCGTTCCGGCAAGGTGACCACCGGCGGCATCGTCACCGTCAAGGACAGCACCGATAACTGGTATCTCTCCTGGACCATCAACCGCCAGCCTCAGTTCAAGTCCCAGGACAAGAACATGGTGCTTGTGTGGCTGTATTCACTGAATACCAACAAGGAAGGCAACTTCGTGAAGAAGGCTATGCGCAACTGTACCGGTGAGGAGGTCTGCCGCGAGTGGCTGTACCACATCGGTGTGCCCACCGAAAAGATCCATGCACTGGCACACGATGCCTGCAACACTACCACCTGCTTCATGCCCTATATCAATGCCTTCTTCCAGCCCCGCAAGGAATCCGATCGGCCCAAGGTCGTGCCCGACGGCGCCGTGAACTTCGCCTTCATCGGCCAGTTTGCCGAGACGCCCCGGGACACCATCTTCACCACCGAGTATTCCATGCGTACCGGCATGGAGTCGGTCTACACCCTGCTGGATATTGACCGCGGCGTGCCGGAGGTATGGGGCAGCAAGTACGATGTGCGGGAGCTGCTGCGTGCCTGCTATTACGCCATCGATAAAAAGCCCATCAGCGAGGCGCCTCTGTCCTTCAAGGAGAAGGAAATGCTTAAGATCGTCCTGAAGAAGGTCAAGGGCACCGATATTGAGATTCTGCTGAGGGAAAGCGGACTCATCGAGTAACTTAAATAACGAAAAATCCAAGAGCGGCTGCCGGCGCATAAAAGCGTCGGCAGCCGCTTCCTCTTGCCAAAAAACATTTTCAGCTCTCTAAAGCGAATACCGGAAACGAAGAAAACCCCGATAAAATCGGGGTTTTCTTGGGCCATATCTTTTTTATAGCCTCTTGATGGCGGAGATGGAGGGATTTGAACCCCCGCACGCCTTGCGGCGCCTAGCGGATTTCGAATCCGCACCCTTCGGCCACTTGGGTACATCTCCAGACTGGGGTATTATATCAGCTTTTGCCGGAAAAATCAAGCCAAATTCCCGACGGCAGCTGAGGGAAATGCTATTTTCGTTGACAAATGCCAGGGAAGAAGGTACAATATAGGACAGAATTGATAATATGAGGTGACCCTTATGGAGAATCTGCATCCGGAAACACTTTGCATTCAGGCGGGCTACAAGCCGGGAAACGGTGAGCCCCGTCAGCTGCCCATTGTTCAGAGCACGACCTTCAAGTACGCAACTTCTGCGGATATGGGAAAGCTTTTCGACCTGGAGGCCGAGGGCTATTTCTATTCCCGGCTGGCCAACCCTACCTGCGATGCCGTTGCCGCCAAGATCTGTGCCTTGGAGGGCGGCTCTGCCGCCATGCTTACCGGCTCCGGCCAGGCGGCTACCTTCCTGGCGGTATTCAATATTGCAGGGGCAGGCGACCACATCGTTGCCAGTTCTGCCATCTACGGCGGCAGCTATAACCTGTTTGCCGTGACCATGAAGCGAATGGGGCTGGAGACTACTTTTGTGGATCCGGACTGCTCCCTGGAGGAGCTGAACGCCGCCTTCCGGCCCAATACCAAGGCGGTCTTCGGCGAGACCATTGCCAATCCGGCTCTGACGGTGCTGGATATTGAAAAATTTGCCAAGGCGGCTCATGCTCATGGGGTGCCCCTGATTGTGGACAACACCTTTGCCACGCCCATCAACTGCCGCCCCTTCCAGTGGGGTGCGGACATTGTGACCCACTCCACCACCAAGTACATGGACGGTCACGCGGCCTGCCTGGGCGGCTGCATTGTGGACAGCGGCAATTTTGACTGGACAGCTCATGCGGATAAATTTCCCGGCCTCACCACTCCCGATGAAAGCTACCACGGCGTTACCTACACCGAGCACTTCGGACAGGGCGGTGCGTTCATCAATAAGTGCGTTGCGCAGCTCATGCGGGACTTTGGCTGTGTCCAATCGCCGCAGAACGCCTTTATTCTGAATCTGGGGCTGGAAAGCCTGCCCTTCCGGATGAAGCAGCACTGCGCCAACGCATTGGCGATTGCTACCTTCCTCAAAGGCCATGAAAAGGTCAAGTGGGTCAAGTATTCCGGTCTGGAAGGGGACAAGTACTATGATCTTGCCAGGAAGTATATGCCGAACGGCACCTGCGGCGTGATTTCCTTTGGCCTGAAGGGAGGCAGAGCAGCGGCGGAAATTTTCATGAAGCATCTGCGCCTGGGCTCCATTGAGACCCATGTGGCCGATTCCAGAACCTGCTGCCTGCACCCGGCTTCCTCCACCCATCGGCAGATGAGCGACGCTGAGCTGGAAGCTGCCGGGGTAGGAGCCGATCTGATCCGCCTGAGCTGCGGCCTGGAAAACGCCGAGGATCTGATCGGGGATATCGCCCAGGCTTTGGAGAACGTATAATCAGGAGGAAACAGCGTGCCAATTCAGATACCCAACGATCTCCCGGCGGCGGAGACCCTGAAAAAAGAGAATATTTTCGTCATGAAGCAGACCCGGGCCCAGACCCAGCACATCCGGCCTCTGGAAATCGTGCTGCTGAACCTGATGCCCACAAAAATCGTCACCGAGACCCAGCTGAGCCGGGTTCTGGGCAACACCCCCTTGCAGGTGCATCTGGA
>CAKTXO010000028.1 GCA_934630985.1 uncultured Oscillospiraceae bacterium
GTATCCACGGCGTCGTTGTAATCTGCCGGAGAGCCAAGGCTCCACATGGCAAGGCCGATAATCAGGACGACGGTGGCCATGAACACCGGTATTTCCTGCCAGTTTCCCGCAAAGCATATCCATATGGCGGTGGCAATTAGCGCCAGAGAGACAAGGCGGAACTTCCACATTCGCCGGCGGAGGGCAGGGGAGTAGGTTTGAATTTCCTCTTGCTTCTCCTGCTGGTTTTTGACGATGTTCTGGGCTTGCTCTCCGGCTCGGGTCACAGGAGATTTGCCGTCAAAGAGCCAGGCCAGGAATAGGAGCACGGCAACCACCAGAGCAAGGAAAAGAATGACCAGGAAGGAGTAAAAGTTGAAGTCCCGGTTATAAATGTCGATGGCCGTTTCGTGGATGCCGAACAGGACGGTCAGCCCCGCGAGAATCAGGAAAAACTTGCGCATAAAATCCCGCCTTTCCGCTTTTTCTTCCACCAGTGTAGCACATTTGATCTTCCACCGCAATCTATTTTTCCAAGGGAAGCTCTGATTAAATCGGCAAGAGCTGGCGGTGAGAGATTTTGGCACGAACGAAAGTTTGAAAAGCGCAGGAATACTATATGTCTTTCAAGCTTTTCAAACTGCACAGTCGGGTCAAAAGATCCGTTGCCCAGCCGCAGACGATTTATTCAGAGCTTCCCTATGGAAATATTCGGCAGGAAGGCCTTGACAGAAACGGTTATTTTGAGTATAATGTCATGGTTAACGGGGTATGGCGAAGCTTGGTATCGCGCTTGGTTCGGGTCCAAGAGGCCTCGGGTTCGAATCCCGATACTCCGACCAAAAGAAGACCATCCATTCGGATGGCCTTCTTTTTTCGTGATTATTGCCAGTTTTCGACGTGCTTTTTGGGGGAAACGCCGATTTCCTGGGGAAAACTTGCTTTTTTCTGGAAGTGTGCTATAATATGGTTAATTTCATATAAAAGAACCGTCGATGCGGACGCATGGAAGGGCTTTTAAGTATTTTTACTGTGAGGTAAGCGTATGAAGAAAGCCGCTTCTGTTTTTTTGCGCAAAAATATTGACAGGCAGGATATGATGCTTCTGGCGCAGTGGCTGGGCAATGGGCAGATCACCCGCTATCTGAACGAGCACAGATCCTCTGTGTACGAATTGAGCCGACTGGCGGATACGGTTCCGGAACCCATGCTGGGCTATCATCTGAACCGGTATGGGCACTTTTTTATGATCTGCCCCGGTGACGGTCAGGCCATCGGCTTTGTGAAGCTGGCACGAACCGCCGTTGCCGGAGAATATGAGATTGTCTATGCCATTGGTGAGGAGAGCTTGTGGGGGCAGGGATACGGCAAAACTGCCATCGGGAAGGCTCTGACCTTTGCCTTTGCCGATTTGCGGGCGGTCAGCGTAATCGCCAAGATCAACCCGGAGAATACCCGCTCCCGGCGTTTGGCGGCGGCCTGCGGCTTCCGGGAGGTGGGTCCCTCCGGGGAAATGACACTGTTTCAGGCGGCAAGTGAATTAAAAATTCCCCGGTGAATATCATCGGGGAATTTTTGCGCATAGGAGTCGTTTCCCAATAAAAAAGCGTAGAGGTCAAAGCTGACTTCTACGCTTTTACTCTCTGAATTCAAACAACTTGCTAACAGGTACATCGAGAGCCTGCCCCAACCGGAACAGAACGTCGAAGGAAACGCTGACCTTACCGAGTTCAATGGCGCTGACATAAGTCCGATGAATGTCTACCAGTTCGGCAAGCTGTGTTTGGGAGAGCCTTTTCTTCTTTCGATAATACACAACGTTCAAACCGAACTGCTGGTACAATTCTTTGAATTCATCTGTCATGGGTTCAGCCTCCCTTCCATGTATATTTTACACAGAGAAGACGGAAAAATGAACAGACCGTAAAACGATATGTGCGATTGACAGAATGCAATTTATGAATTATACTATTAGTGGAATCTTAGTGTATGCGCATAAGGAGGTGTGATGCGCAACGCAAATTCCAAAAGCGGCGTCGGCCAAATCATCGTCAAAAGCAAAATATGTTAGGAGAGATAAAATGGAGAAAACAAAACTCACGACCTGTAAGGCTTGCGGAGAGCAGGTCGCAAAAACCGCAAAAACCTGTCCCCATTGTGGCGCAAAAATCAAAAAGAGCCATCCTGTCGCAATTGGAATTCTTGTGGTGCTCATTCTGATTGCCGTTGCAGTTTCTACCGGAGAGAGTGATGCGCCCAAAAAGGTTGATAGTCCGGCATCTGTCCAGAATCCGGCAAAGGCAACTACACAGGTGACTGAGGAATCAAAGAATGAGAAAAACGCATTTCTTCTCGGCGAAACTGCGGAACTGAAGAATGTTCAGGTTACACTTGCAAGTTTGACGGAAAGTGACGGTTCTGCTTATAATAAGCCAACTGATGGAAACGTGTTTGTACTGTGCGAGTTTGAAATCGCAAACAATTCGGATAAAGAAATCAACATCTCATCTATGATGAGCTTTAACGCGTATTGTGATGATTATACCTGCAATTACAGCCTGACGGCATTGTTGGAGAAGGGAAATAAGAATCAATTGGACGGAACAATTGCCGCCGGCAAAAAATTCAATGGCGTGATAGGGTATGAAGTGCCAGCTGACTGGAATGAACTGGAGGTGCATTTCACACCTGATTTCTGGAGTGGGAAGGATATTACTTTCATTGCAACGAAATAAACGAGTGAAATAGTTTTGTACACAAAACACCCCCGGTGGCCATTCAGTCACCGGGGGATTGCCACACCAGTCTGCGGCCTGGTTCGCAATGATAACATATCCTTCGCTTTTGCGTGATAAAGAGCCGCTGCGAAAATTGCAGCGGCTCTTTATGGATTAGACGAAGAACTGGAAGGCACAGAAGGCGGTGTAGATGCAAAGCAGGGTAATGCCCTGCCAGCGGGACAGCCGCTTTTGGGTCAGCGCGGGAACGGTGAGCAGGAGCATCACCAGCAGCATCAGGGGAATGTCCAGCACCAAAGAGGCGTTCTGACCCAGCAGCAGCTTGCCCACCGGCACATCGAAGGGGGCAATGGTCACGGCCACGCCGGAAACCAGCACCAGATTGAACACGTTAGCGCCGATGACGTTGCCGATGCCCAGGGAAGCATGTCCCTTTTTCAGGGAGGTGATGGTGGTGATGAGCTCCGGCAGAGAGGTACCCAGAGCCACGAAGGTCAAGGCAATCACCGTCTCCGGAACGCCCAGCTTCTGGGCGATGATGGTGCCGTGCTCTACCAGCAGGTTGGCTCCGTAGGCGATGAGGGCGGCACCGATGACCAGCAGCACAAGCTCCATGGCCAGAGAGCGGGGGGCTTTGGCGGATTCTGCTTCCTCGGCGGTTTCCTCCGGATACCGGAGACCCTGGCGGACGTTGGCGATCAGATAGATGACGAAAATCGTCAGCATCACAAGACCCAGCCATCTGGGGAAGGTGCCCAGCCCGTAGGCTGCCAGGCAGTAGACCGCGGCGGAGGTGAAGAAGAAGAGAACGGGCATCTTCATGGTCTTCACGTTCACGGGGCCGGGATTGCAGGTTACGGAAATGGCCGCAATCAGGGCGGTATTGCAGATGATGGAGCCGATGGCGTTGCCATAGGCCATGGCTCCCTGACCCAGCAGGGCACCGGTTGTGGATACCATTACCTCCGGCAAGGTGGTGCCGATGGAGACCACCGTGGCACCGACAATGATGTCCGGCAGACGGAACCGGCGGGCGATACCGGTGGCACCGTCAACGAACCAGTCGCCGCCCTTGATGAGCAGAACCAGGCCAAGGGCGAAAAACAGAACCGAAATAAACATTGATAACACTCCTTATCCCAATGACAAAGAAAAATACCTGACAGTCTTCCGGGATTGTCAGGCAAAATGCTGAAAACGAGGAAGACAGACAATGAGTCTCGCCAATGAAAGCAAGCCAGGCGTATCCGCCGCGATTGTTGACTTGCTGCGCACCCAGGGCACGCTGACTACTCCCTCACTCGATGTACAGGTAATTTTCAACTGTCAGGATAGAATACCATGTTCTAATGAAATTGTCAAGAATTCTGAGTAACTTTTGACAGGAAAATCACTGGCTCTATGGTACAATTCCCGGCGGGAGGGATACCAATGAGGAGAGTTTGGAAGGAAATTGGCACCGCTCTGGTGCTGGGGGGTCTGCTGCCTTCGCTGATGGTGAATGCCTCCGCATTGCTGGTGCGGGAAAAACCGAAGGAGCTGCCGATTACGGTAACGGCCGCACCGCAGGCAGAAACATCCCTGAATATCCGGCTGCGGCAAGCGGACGACACCGTGGAGGAAATGGGACTGGAAGCGTATCTGACCGGGGTGCTGCTGGGGGAGGTGCCGGCGGATTTTGAGCCGGAGGCGCTGAAGGCTCAGGCGGTGGCAGCCAGAACCTACACCGTCAAGGCGGTGCTCATCGGGGGAAAGCACGGGGACGGAAGTCTGTGCACGGATTTTGCCTGCTGTCAGGCCTACCTGTCCGAGGAAGACTATCTGGAGGCCGGAGGAACGGAGGCGGGACTGGAGAAAATCCGGGGAGCGGTGACGGGTACGGCGGGGCTGGTGCTGAGCTATGAGGGAAGCCTCATTGAGGCAACCTATTTTTCCTGCTCCGGAGGCCGGACGGAGGATGCCCAGGCGGTTTGGGGGACGGATTATCCCTATCTGCGGGCGGTCGCCAGCCCCGGAGAGGAAGAAGCCGCCCACTATGAGGATGAGATTACGGTGGAACCCGGTCTTTTTCAGGAAAAGCTGGGGCGGCAGCTTGGGGGAAGTCCGGAAGAATGGTTCGGCAAATGCACCCGAACGCCGGGCGGCGGGGTGGATACCCTGGAAATCGGCGGGGAACACTATTCCGGCGTTCGGCTGCGGCAGCTGTTCGGACTGCCCTCCACAGCCTTTACGGTCAGCGTGGAGGCGGGGAAAATTGTGTTCCGAACCAAGGGCTTCGGCCATCGGGTGGGCATGAGCCAGTACGGAGCCGATGCCATGGCCGTTACGGGAAGCAGCTTTCGGGAAATATTGGAGCACTATTATCCGGGGACAAAGGTGGAAGAATTGGCGAATTTTGTTTCTTAACTGTAAATTGTTCACAAAATCCATTGCGAAAACAGGAGGTATCTGCTATAATATGCGCAAAGATTCGAAGGTTACAAAAGGAGGAGTCTTTGTGATGCTGAATATTGACGGCTATTCGGTAGAAGCTGGGCCAGGGGAAAGCCTGCTGGATCTGATTTCCAGGCTGCCCATTCCGGCGGAAAAGCTATCGGAGCGGCCTCTGGCGGCGAAAATCGCCGGAGAGGTCTTCACCCTCAACTATGTTCCCCTGCGGCAGAAGGATGCCCAGGGAGAGCGGCCTTCCATGCGGCAGGCCATGGCGGCATCGGAAGGAAAGGTACATCTGCTGCGCTACACCGACGAGGCCGGAAAGGAATGCTATCTGCGAACTGCCCTCTTTGCCGTATTTCTGGCATTGAAGCAGTGCTGCCCCAGAGCCAGAGGCAAGGTCAGCTGCACTCTGGGTTCTAGCGTGTATGTCCAGGTCTCCGGAGCCAAGAACTTCTCCGCCGAGGAGCTGAAGGAAACCCTTCAGAAGCTGGTAGATCAGAACATTCCTCTGATTCGTCGGCGGGTGCCCCTGCACCAGGCGGTGGAGCGGTTCCGGGCAGAGGGACAGGAGGACAAGGCGCGGCTTCTTCGCTGGCGCAGCACCAATTATTTCGACGAATATGTATACAAGGGCTACGCCGATTATTTCTACGGGGAAATGCTGCCAACCACCGGCTATTTGACGGTGTGGGATATTGTGCCCGCGGAAAGGGGCTTCCTTCTCATTTATCCGGATGACCGAAGCCCGGATTTCTGCGCAAAAGTACCGGATATGCCAAACTTTTTCTCGGTGTTTGCCGAGGGAGAGCGGTGGTGCTCCCTGATGGCCTGCGAAACCGTGGCAGACCTGAACGAGCTGACAGGCTCCGGCAAAATCCGGGAGCTGATCCGGGTGAACGAGGCTCTGCACGAAAAGCGGTTTTCCCAGGTGGCGGACATGGTCTGCCAGCGGGGAGCCAAGGCCGTGATGCTGGCAGGCCCCAGCTCCTCCGGCAAGACTACCTCTGCCCATCGGCTGGCGACCCAGCTCCGGGTGCACGGGAAGAAGCCCGTGCTCATGAGCCTGGACGACTATTACATCGACCGGGACAAAATCGCCCCTGGGCCTGACGGCAAGCTGGATTTGGAGCACATCAATACCATTGATACGGCTCTGTTCCGGGAGCAGATGGGAAAGCTTCTGGCAGGGGAGAAGGTGGCGCTGCCTACCTTCAACTTCATTACCGGCCGCCGGGAGTGGCGGGGGCAGGAGCTGGCACTGGACGCAGATTCCGTAATCATCGTGGAGGGGCTTCATGGACTGAATCCGGCTATGCAGCCGGAGAATGTGGACAAGAGCCTGATTTTCCGGATGTATGTCAGCCCTCTGCTGCCGCTGAACCTGGACGACCACAACCGGATTCCCACCAGCTACTTGCGGCTGCTGCGGAGAATCGTCCGGGACTACGAGACCCGGGGAGCTACGGTGCAGCACACCATCTCCATGTGGGACAGCGTAAGACGGGGAGAGCAGCGGTGGATTTTCCCTTATCAGGAGAACGCGGATGTGATTTTCAACAGCTCCACCCTCTATGAGCTGGCGGTGCTGAAAACCTACATTTTCCCCCTGCTTACCGCAGTGCAGCCGGAGGATTCCTGCTATGACGAGGTGCGGGGCATCGTGAAAATCCTTAACTATGTAAAGGCTGCCCAGGTGGACGACGAGATTCCACCGACCAGTCTGGTGCGGGAATTTATTGGTGGAAACACCTTCTATCGATAATACTATTTCTTGGGGTGTATCTGAAAACTCGTATAATAAGGAGATATTTTAATGGCAGACAAGCGGTTTGTGCGAATTCACGGGGAGGGCACCCTGACTGTTTCGGAAATCTGGGTGGATACCAAAACCGGAGTGAATTATCTGTTCCATCAGAGCGGCTACGGCGGGGGACTGACGGTGCTGCTGGATCGGGACGGCAAGCCGGTGGTTTCCCCGCTGCCGGTGAAGGAAGAAAAGTGAAGAAAACGCCTCCGGTTCAGATGAACCGGAGGCGTTTTGGCGTGATGATATGAAAAGCTTTGCAAATATGTGAGTACTTCCGATAAAAGCACCCATAGCAACTCGAAATATTTTGCAGCAGTTCCGGCGAAGCGGCCGGGGGATTCTTAAGGGGGCGGCTTTTCGGCAGCGCCCCTTAAGCCGGCTTCTTATCAATGTTCTTGCCGGGACAAGAACATTGCCCCCGGAGGGATTAGCGCCGAAAGCTTCTGTAAGGCTTGGATTTTAAGCACAAGCTGCCATTTATTGAGGTACGGATTGCCACACCAGTGTGAGCACTGGTTCGCAATGACATGCGTTGCATGAGGACAGCCAGAAAATTTGTGGAGCGACCGCATTCGGCTCTTTGAGCCGCCTTTCCCTCACAGGGGAAGGCTTATTTACTCGCCAGTGAGGGTATGCTCGTCCTTGGCGAACTTAGCGACGATATTGCTCAGAGCCAGCACCGCCAGCAGGTTGGGGATGACCATCAGACCATTGAACATGTCGGACATATCCCAGACCAGGGAGACCTTCTGGGTAGCGCCCACGGCGATGAACACCAGGGCAATGACACCGTAGCAGACCCGGGCGGCCTTCTTGCCGTGGAAGAGCGCCTTGACGTTGGTCTCGCCGAAGAAGTACCAGCCGATGATGGTGGAGAAGGCGAAGAACAGCAGACAGATGGCAACAAAGGCACTGCCGAAGCTGCCGAAGGCATGGTTGAAGGCGGCCTGAGCCAGAGCGGTGCCGCTGAGCAGCTCGCCGCTGGCGTCGGTGGTGCCCAGCACGCCAGAGGTGAGAATGACAAGGGCGGTCATATTCAGAACCACAAAGGTATCGATGAACACGCCGACCATGGCCACAACGCCCTGATCCTGGGGCTTTGCAACCTTGGCAAGGGCGTGGGCGTGGGGAGTAGAGCCCATACCGGCTTCGTTGGAGAACAGGCCTCTGGCAACGCCGTAGCGCATGGCCTCCTTAATGGACACGCCCAGCACGCCGCCCAGAACCGCCTGGGGCTTGAAGGCACCGACGAAAATGGAAGCGATGGCGGGGAGAATCTGATTGGCGTTCATGAAAATGGCAATCAGGGAGCCGATGATGTAGAAGCAGGCCATAATGGGCACCAGCTTCTCGGTGAAGGCGGCGATCCGCTGGACACCGCCCAGGAAAATGAAGGCGCACACGCCGGCGACCAGCAGACCCATGATCCACTTGGGCACGCCGAAGGCGGTGTGGAAGGCATCGCCGATGGAGTTGGACTGAACCATGTTGCCCATGAAGCCCAGAGCCAGGATAATGGCCACGGCAAAGAAGCCTGCCAGGAATACGCCCAGCTTACCCTTGAAGGCGGCCTTGATATAGTAGATGGGACCGCCGGTGACTTCCCCGTGGGCGCCGGTCTGCTTGTATTTCTGAGCCAGAACCGCCTCACCGTAGATGGTGGACATGCCGAAGAAGGCGGAAATCCACATCCAGAAGATGGCGCCGGGGCCGCCGGAGGCCAGAGCCGTGGCGCAGCCGGCGATGTTGCCGGTGCCTACCTGGGCGGCGATGGCGGTGGCCAGAGCCTGGAAGGAGCTCATGCCGTCCTTGCCCGCGTTTTCACCGAAAAGCTTGATGTTGCCGAAGACCCGGCGCATACCTTCGCCGAATTTCCGAATCTGGACGAAGTTCGTGCGGATGGAGAAGTAGATGCCGCTGCCGAGAAGCAGGAACAGAAGCACAAGCCACTTGTTCCACAGGACGTCATTGACGGCTGCCACGATCTGGGTTACGATGGTTTCCATAATTTGACCTCTTTCTTTCCGACAAACAAAAAAATCGCCGGACGCGTTATGCTCCAGCGAAAGAAAGTCACGTTCCGGCTGCCAAGAGGGGAAACGTACTTACTCTGTCCTTTTACCTGAGAGATTCGGCTTGCGCCTTGCACCTTCGGTACTCACTTCTGAGATTCTCCAGAGCCACATCCATTCTTAGTCCCTACCTGATATCAGGCGCCTGAGAGTGTTACTCCTTCGGCAGGCTTTCGCCATTCCCCTAAGAACTTCGTTTGTCGTTATGTAATTTACGCTCTTGATGATACACGAAAGGGATGCTTCTGTCAATCCTTTTTTTGCAATTTTTACTTCACAAGAGTTTCTTGTGCAAATTGTGGCTATTTTTCCAACATTTGCATGAAAATTTATACCTATTTTTGGTTGACACTGGGTCGGATTATGTTATAATAAACCTAATCTCGATTGGAAAGAGTCTTTCCAAAGCAGGATACGACCGCCGGCGCAAGTCGGCTGAGGCCATACGGACAGCCGGGTCGAATGCCGAAAACCGTTCGCGGTTGGCAACTTCTGTTGCCTTATTGATTGAGTTAAAAGCTCAGTTTTATAAGTTGGTTACTATAAACCGTGCCCCCAGGCATAAACTTGTGAAATGGTCAATAAGAGTAGTAAAAGTAATCTTTGCTATATAGACTCTGATCTGATTCGGATTCGAGGACTCTCGAGGCTGCGCGTTTTGGATGCGTTCTGAGCGCGTGGACGGTTGACACCGGGAAGCGGTGCGCCTTCGCAGAGCCCAATAAACGGAAGTTTCGCAAGCGGTAT
The DNA here is from genome assembly GCA_934630985.1 of uncultured Oscillospiraceae bacterium. Lineage (GTDB taxonomy): Bacteria > Bacillota > Clostridia > Oscillospirales > Oscillospiraceae > Faecousia. The sequence continues at coordinate 9,780 of CAKTXO010000028.1, forward strand.
GCCTTTTGGCGTACCGCTTTTCATTTTGCATTGTGATTCGGGAGAAAGAAGGAAAGAACATGGAAAAAATCATCGAGCTGAAGAATATCTCCAAATCCTTTGACGGGGAGGTTGTCCTGGATAATATCAGCCTGGACATCCATGACAACGAGTTTATCACGCTGCTGGGCCCCTCCGGCTGCGGAAAAACCACCACCCTGCGGATCATCGGCGGCTTTGTATATCCTGACCAGGGCGATGTGCTGTTTATGGGCGACCGGATCAACGATGTGCCCCCCCATAAACGGAACGTCAACACCGTGTTCCAGAAATACGCCCTGTTTCCCCACCTGAACGTCTTTGAAAACGTGGCCTTCCCCCTGCGGGAAAAGAAGGTGCCAAAGAAGGAAATCAAGGAAAAAGTGGACAAAATGCTCAGCATGGTCATGCTCTCCGGCTTTGCCCATCGGCGGGTGACAAGCCTGTCCGGCGGTCAGCAGCAGCGGGTGGCCATTGCCCGGGCTCTGGTCAACGAGCCGAAAATCCTTCTGCTGGACGAGCCTCTGGGCGCTCTGGACTTGAAACTGCGCAAGGACATGCAACAGGAGCTGAAGAAGATTCAGAAGTCCACGGGAATCACCTTCATCTTCGTCACCCACGACCAGGAGGAGGCTCTGAGCATGTCCGACACCATCGTGGTCATGAGTGAGGGCAAGATTCAGCAGATCGGTACCCCACAGGATATCTATAACGAGCCTGTCAACGCCTTTGTTGCCGACTTCATCGGCGAGAGCAACATCGTGGACGGGGTCATGCTGGCAGACTACAAGGTGCGCTTCGGCGGCCAGGTTTTCGACTGCCTGGACAAGGGCTTTGCCCCCAACGAGCCGGTGGATGTGGTCATCCGGCCGGAGGATGTGGACATTGTGAAGCCTGAGCCGGGCGTGCTCCAGGGACTGGTGACCTCCGTGACCTTCATGGGCGTGCACAACGAGGCCATTGTGGACATCGGCGGCTTTAAGTGGATGATTCAGACCACCGACCCGGTGGAGGAGGGGAGCTACATCGGCATTTCCCTGGAGCCAGATGCCATCCACATCATGAAAAAGTCCAAGTATTCCGGCATGTTCGGCGATTATTCCTCCTTCTCCAACGAACTGGACGAGCTGTCCAACCCCGGAGGTGAAGAGGAAGAATGAGAAATCCGAAACACAGTAAGAACGCCTATCGGGCGGCGCTGGCACCTTACAGCATCTGGGCGCTGCTGTTTGTGGTGGTGCCCCTGGTGTTCGTGGCCTACTACGCCTTTACGGATAACCAGTTCGGCTTCACCACGGAAAATGTGACCCGGTTCTTTACCGCCACCAGCAGCATTGCCCAGGAGGACGGCTCGTCGGTGGAAGTGCGCACCTACCTTCTGATTTTCATGCGCTCCCTGAAGCTGGCGGTGATTTCCACCATTGTCTGTCTTCTGATGGGCTATCCCATGGCCTACATCATGGCTCGGGCCAGGGAGAAGACCCAGAAGACCATGGTGACCCTGATCATGATCCCCATGTGGATGAACTTCCTCATCCGCACCTACGCCTGGATGACGATTTTGCAGGATACCGGCATTCTGAACAGCCTGATCGGGGGGCTTGGGTTCGGCCCGGTGCACATCATCGGCACGGAGACGGCGGTCATCATCGGTATGGTCTACGACTATTTCCCCTATATGGTGCTGCCCATTTACTCAATCCTTGCCAAGCTGGACGGAAGACTGCTGGAGGCGGCCCGGGACTTGGGCTGCGGAAGCCTGTCTGTCCTGCGGCGGGTGATCATTCCCCTGAGTATGCCCGGCGTCATCTCCGGCATTACCATGGTTCTGATTCCTTCCATCAGCACCTTCTATATTTCCCAGAAGCTGGGCAACGGCAAGTTCTTCCTCATCGGCGATGCCATCGAGGGGCAGTATGTGGCCAATAACCTTCATTTTGCCGCGGCCATTGCCTTTATTCTGATGCTGATTCTGCTGGTGTGCATGACGGCGGTCAAGTACGTCACCGCCCGCTACGTCTATGGAGGGAATGAAGAATGAAAACCTCGGCAAAAATCTATAGCGGCATTGTGTTTGCCATTCTCTTTGCCCCCATTGCGGTGCTGCTGGTGTTCTCCTTCAACGAGGCCAAAAGCCTTTCCGTGTTCTCCGGGTTCTCCCTGAAATGGTATCGGGAGCTGCTCAAGGATCGGAACACCCTGGAGGCCCTCCGCAATACTCTGGTGCTGGCGGCCAGCGCCACTGCCATTTCCACGGTGATGGGCACGGCAGCCGCCGTGGGCATCAACAAGCTCCGCTCCCGGGGCATTCGGGCGGTGCTGAATACCGTTACCGACATCCCCATGACGAATCCGGACATTATCACCGGTATTTCTCTGATGCTGATGTTCGTCTTCATCGGCCGGATTTTCGGGGCGGCTACCAGCCTGAGCTTCTGGACCATGCTCATTTCTCATGTGACCTTCTGCCTGCCCTATGTGATTTTGCAGATTCTGCCCAAGCTGCGGCAGATGGACAAATCCCTGCCGGAGGCGGCCATGGACTTGGGCTGTACCCCTATGGGCGCCTTTTTCAAGGTGGAGCTGCCGGAAATTCTGCCGGGCATCATCACCGGCGCCATTATGGCCTTCACCCTGTCCCTGGATGACTTTGTCATCAGCTACTTTACCTCCGGCAACGGCTTTGAGACCCTGCCCATTCGGATTTACGGCATGACCAAGAAAACCGTGACCCCGAAAATGTACGCACTGGCGACCATCATCTTCTTCGTGACCCTGACCCTGCTTCTGATCAGCAACTTTGTGGACGAAAAGGATGAAGCAAATAAATAACCATTAACCATCGTAAAGAGAAAAATGGAGGATTATCTATGAAAAAGAGCGTTTCCCTGATCCTGGCGGCCGCTATGCTGCTGTGCCTGTGCCTGACCGGCTGCGGCGGCAAGAAAAGCCTAACCCTGAACGTTTACAACTGGGGCGAGTATATTTCCGACGGCAGCGAAGGCTCCTTCGAGACCGTCCGGGAATTCGAGAAGTGGTATGAGGCCAACTACGGCCAGAAGGTGACCGTGAACTACAGCACCTATGCCTCCAACGAGGACATGTACAGCAAGATTTCCAGCGGTGCCGTCAGCTACGACGTGCTCATTCCTTCCGACTATATGATCGCCCGGATGGTGAGCGAGGGCCTGCTCCAGCCTCTGAATTTCGACAACATCCCCAACTATCAGTATATTGAGGACACCTTCAAGGGTCTGTACTACGACCCCGACAATCAGTATTCCATTCCCTACACCTACGGTATTGTGGGTGTGATCTACGACGCCAATGTGGTGGACGAAGAAGACGTGGGCGGCTGGGATCTGATGTGGAACGAGAAGTATGCCGGAAACATCCTTCAGTACAACAACTCCCGGGACGCTTTCGGCACCGCCATGTACAAGCTGGGTATTGATGTGAATACCACCGACAAGGACGAGTGGCAGCGGGCTTATGACGAGCTGCTGGCTCAGCGGCCTCTGGTCAAGAGCTACGTTATGGACGAGATCTACAACATGATGGAGTCCGGCGAGGCAGCCATCGGCTCCTACTACGCAGGTGATTACTTCACCATGGTGGACGCCCAGGCGGAGAATGTGGACTTGCAGTTCTACTATCCCGAAAACACCAACTTCTATGTGGATGCCATGTGCATCCCCACCTGCGCCCAGAACAAGGAGCTGGCGGAAATCTTCATCAACTATATGCTCTCCGAGGAGCCTGCCATTGCCAACGCGGAGTATACCTACTACGCTTCCCCCAACAGCATCGTCTACACCAACGAGGGCTATATTGAGGATATGGGCGAGGATACCATGGCGGTTCTGTATCCGGAGCTGGGGGACTTTGCCGCGGAGTACAACCGGCTGGCTTACCGGAATCTGGATGCGGATCTGCTCAGCAACCTGAATACCCTGTGGGAGAATATCAAGATCAACTGATTGTAAAAGAGGCCCGGAAGCAACCGCTTCCGGGCTTTTTGTCGTTATTTGGGTGGTAAATGACCGGAGGCCTTCAGGCACTGGCGGACGGCAACCTCGGCGGGGGAAAAGGAAATACCGAATTCTTTTGCCTTTTCGCAGTTCAGCCAGAGGTTGTGTCGGGGCGGGGCATCGGTGACGGGAACGTCACGACCCAGGGAGGCGATTAGCTGGCAGGTCATTTCGTACATGGAGAGGGAAGTTTCACTGCCGAAGTTGTAAACGCCGCCGGGAAGACGGCACACCGCGTCCATGTTCCGCGCCACTTCTTCCAGCCAGGTGACGCCCCGATACTGCCGGGAGGAAAAAGACAGGGAATCTGCCGTCAGCAGAAGCTGGGCGTAATTGGGCTTGGGGGCGGGAAGATCAAACATCCATTCTGCCCGAAGCAGGACGGCACTGGGCAGAACCTCCAATACCCGCTGCTCCATTTCCAGCTTTTGCCGGGCGTAAAGATTTTCTGGGGCGGCCATGTCCTCCGTGTAGGGGCCCGGCTCCGGACTTCCGCCGTAAACCTGATCGGAGCTGAAGCAGATGAGCTTTCGACCCTGGCAGGCCTGAGCCAGCCGGAGGGGGAGAAGGACATTCGCACGGTAGGAGCCCTCCGGGTCTGCCTGACAGGCGCCGATATCGGAAACTGCCGCCGTATGGATAACCGTGTCCGCACCGCTTTCCAGAAGAATTTGCCGGATATCCTCCGGGGAAGCATCCCGCAGGGAGGGGGCGGCAACGGCATCCGGAAGGGCGGCGAAAAGCTTTTGCCCGACAAAGCCGTGGGCACCGGTGATGAGAATCATAGAATGTCTCCTTTATGAAAGTCCGATTTGTGTGCGAAGCGTGTCTAAATAGGAAATGTGTCCGGGGTGGGATTCGGGATTATGCAGGACAGTCTCATAATACGCGTCAAACAGTTCCTTCGCTTTCTGCCGATTGCCCAAATGCCCGTAAATCATGGCGGCTTCCAGCTGAGCCATATGACTGCCTATAATGTCAAACCAGGGATATTCTCCCCGATGAGCCAGGATGGCCTGACGGTTTGAGAGAATCTCGAATGTCGGAAGAACAGTTTCCTCGATTTCCGCCAAAATATCACGGCATATGGCTTCCCTGTCTCCGTCAAGCGGAAATGCCTTTTCGCCTTCGGTGCTTTTGGACGAGAGAATGCCCAGCCTAGAGCGGATATTGCATTCATATTCGTGGTAATAAGCTTTGTCATTTACAGGAAAAAATCGCCGTTCCGCACACTCGGGAATTCGGATTCCGATGTTGACGGACAGGAGAGGGACAGAATTTCGGCGAGCCGGGCCACATTGAAAATGAATCACCTGAGAAATGTCTCCGGAAACGAACCGGTGAAGGGTGCTTCCGTGGCGGGTAAAGCCCAAGGGACGCAGTTTCCGAAAAACTGCGGATTCGATTGCGTTTAACTGCTTGGTTACGGAATCCATGCCGATATCCTGCCTTTGTTGGATTGATTTTTTATCATTATAGCATTGAATCAGGCAGGGAGCAAGAGAATAAAAAACATGTTGGGAAGGCTCTGCCAGCGGCAGAGAATGTAAGCGCTCAATACTCCCCGCCTAGCATTTCCCCCGCCTCTATGAGATAATATCCCAAATCTCAAATAGCTGAGCCTCAGCTATTTGAGAAACTGGAAAATGGGGTGAGCAAATGGGAGATATCCTTGCCGTTCGGGATGGATGCCGGCAAATCCAATGGGCAGCGGTAATGCAGGAATGTAAGGCCAGTGGGCTGACGAACAAAGAACTGCCCCTTCTGGAGGAGTATTACGCATGGCTGAATTCCGTTCACCCGGAAAAGGGCAGTAAGCTGGAAGAAGCGGTGCGCTACAGCCTGAATCAAAAGCAGCAGCTCACAGCATTCCTTTCTAACGGCGAGGTGCCGATCTCCAACAACCTGGCAGAGAACGCCATCCGCCCCTTTACCCTGAGCCGGAAGAACTGGCTGTTCTGTGATACCATAAAAGGAGCCGAGGCCAGCGCCATTGTGTATTCCCTGGTTGAAAGTGCAAAGGCAAACGGTGTTGAACCCTTTGACTATCTCCAGCATGTGTTGGTGGAGCTGCCGTACCTGGGAAAAAACCAATCCCACGAAGAATTGGAATCGTTCATGCCTTGGGCACCCTATATCCAGCAGGAATTCGGGGTGAAGAATTCTGATACCTATGTGAATACATATCTTGACTAAGGCAAACAGGCAGCCCCATGATTTCGGGTCTGCCTGTTTTATGATGGGTAGTTGTTGAGTGCTTACGTTTTTTCGGTATAATTGGCCACTTTTTCCTTGGCATGTGCCAAAAAGAGAGGCAGCCCCTTTTTGAGGTGGTTTTCAAATTTCAGAATCGGTTTGACGTTATTATTTATGGTGGAGATGCTGCTGGGCGGTTTGAACCAAAAACAAAGCAAGTAGGATTGAATCCGACCGGTTACTGAATATGAACGTGGTTGTTGATATGATCCTGGCAGTAGCAGTAATAGCCCTTGCACTTGGAGCAGTACCGGAATTCCAGCTCCGGGTTCGACACATCCGTCCGGCCGCAGACCGTGCACTTGTGGGTGTAGGGAGCCTTGGGGGC
>CAKTXO010000029.1 GCA_934630985.1 uncultured Oscillospiraceae bacterium
TTCTGCGTTTTCATTACCACCGGCCGCAAGCACTTCTCACCCGCTTGGAAGAACTGTCCCTGCCTCGCAAAGAATACAACTCCAACATGGCAGCACTCCCGGAAACCCGAAAATTCATTACGGAGGATGTAATTGCGGATTCTCTTGCAAACGGGAGCAACTTCGAGAGTGGAAAGAACCGAATCTATACGTTTTTCCAAAACCCGCATTCTCTCAAAGAGTACGCCGATTTTCTGAAAAAAGAGTACGGCATTGGCGGACGCTCCCATGCTGTATCCGGAGAAAGCGGCAGCTTTGAAGAACATAGCAGCAAGGGCATCGTACTGAAAAAGAGTGGCTGTGTGGATGTTCAAATGAATTGGAATAAAGTCGCTTCCCGCATTTCTGAGCTGATCCGCCTGAACCGCTATGCAGGACTACTACTCTTATCTTGAAACTATAGGCTTCAAGCTGGCCCATTTATGGGGATTTCAACGGGGAAACGCTTACTTTCCAGAGGTGATCCCCGGTTACACCCAGGACATGACGCTCACTGCAAGATATGCCCGCATGGTGCGTACAGACCTCGGCTTTTGCTGCGATGATCTTGCATAGCAGTATTGCTCTGAGAAAAGAATTTTGTTTCAATCTCCAAATTTTTCTTGACAACAGGTAATTTGCGGTGCTATTATATCGGCACAAACCATTAACGAACATTTGTACTAATAAGATTCAATCACCGTTATGGAGGTGGCGGTATGACAGCGCCCATTCTTTCCAGAAGCGATATAGAGCAGATCGCCAAAAAAATCCTTTCCGTTTACACGGAAGCATATGTCCCGGAGAACCATCTGTGTTATCAGGTCGAGCCGGAAAAGCTGGCCGATGTATTGGGCCTGGAGGTGGATTATCAAATTCTCTCCCTGGATGGCTCTATCCTGGGCGTTACTTCCCCGGATGAGCAGTTTGTGACCATTTATATGGAAAACGAGGGATGCCTTTACTATCTGGATGGAAATACCATTCTGATCGACGGACGGCTATGCCTTTCGCCCCGTAATGCCGGACGGAAGAACTATACGCTGACCCATGAGATTTCCCACCAAGTCCTCTATAAAGCCTTTCCGGGGCATTTTTCCTCCGCACAACAATTGATGTACCATACCCGGAAGAAAGCCAAAGAACACAGGACCGTTACCGACTGGACAGAATGGCAGGCTGATGCTCTGGCCGCAGCACTGCTGATGCCGGAGGATGCTATCCGGGAAGGGATGTTCCTTGCGGGGCTGGGAGAACACATCGGCACTCTAAGCAAAAAATACACACCGAACAAGTATGAAAGCTTTTGCCGATTGGCAGAGGTTTTAGGGGCCTCCAAGTCTGCCCTGTCTTTCCGTATGGAACAACTGGGGCTGCTGGACAGGAACCTTCTTTACAAACAATAGCAAAGGAGTAAAGACGTATGGAAACTACCGGTAAACAGGAAATGCGCATTGCCGTAAAATGCAAGCAATGCAATATGACAATCTTCTATAAAACAACGCCAAGTACCGGCATTATCGAGTGCAAGTGTCCCAGGTGCAGAAAAATCACCGAAATCAATCTGGCGTATCGCCGGAGTAGGACGCCGATATTCTACCGCCGATCAGCGGATTACCCATTATCGACTACCATTCTTCAATATTCCATCATAGCACCGAGCAACGGGTTATGCGGTCACTGACCGCATAATGAAACACCACCAAATAGCCGGGCATGAAAAACGATGAGTAACAAGTTTACTCCGTCGTATTCATGCCCGGCTTTTATTATTCTTTGAGGAGGACATTAAAATGATGACCAACCATACAGAACTGGAAATTTGCCTCTGCGGGAGGTGCGCAAATGCTTTCTATTCTTCATCGGAGTATTCTATCACCCGCTCCGATCCCGTCCAGATCATTCAAGACTGTTGCTGCTATTGCTGCATCCGGCGAGGATATGACTACCGTATTCACCGCCGTAACAGTCGGCTCCCGGTCAGATTCCGGTAAAGGAGCTGATTCAAATGCTCTTGATTCAACAAGTCTATTATCCCCAGCGACTGAAAAGTGAATATGTGATTTGTCCCGCCTGCAATCGCGGGCGACTATGCGACAAGCCGCAGGGCGAGAAGATAGCGGTGCTGGCTCTTGATGGAAACACCGAGGCTCCAGGACGCTTCCACGGGCTAATTCTGAAATGCCCCCAATGCGCACAAAAATTTATTATCTCCATTGAAAACTAAATAGATTTGAACATAGCTCCAACCGCCGGACTTTTTGATAAGCAACCCGGATAAGAGCCTGCATCCGCTTTTAAGCGAGAACGAGGACTTTCGAGTAGGAACATGGCAAACAGCTTTCTGCTGTATTGTTGTGCCTATTTGCGCCCTCACAGCCAGGAAGCGGAAAGGTTTTTATGATTGGTCCCTGGCTGTGTTATATCGCAAAATATCCGTGATCTCCGAGATTTGCTTTCAAACAAATTTCACTGATAAGGAGATACCGGATATGAAGTATTGTTATTATATTGCGAACCATAACACCATCTATCGGAAGTTTGAGGGTGAATCTGAGAGCCGCTTCCATATTACAACCCCAAAAACGAAAGCTGGTATTCGGACAATCCCCATGCTTTCCGATGTAAAGGAAGCGCTCCTCACTGAATATAATTTGCAACAGCAAATCGGATTCTGCGATGAAAAGATTGATGGCTACAGCGGCTTCATTTTTCAAAACCGCTTTGGCAGTCTATTAACTTCACACGATATTAACCGCGCTCTTGAACGGATTTACACTGCCTGCAATGAGGCAGAGCGAGAACTGGCTAAGGAAGAAAAAAGGCCGCCAGTCCTGATTCGACATTTCTCCGTCCACAATCTTCGCCATACGTTCTGCACTCGATTCTGCGAGAATGAAAGCAATCTGAAAGTCATTCAGGAAATTATGGGCCATGCCGACATCGAAACTACCATGAACATCTACGCAGAGGCAACCACAGAAAAGAAAGTTGAATCCTTTGCAAATCTGGAAGGCAAGATCAAAATTTCCTGATGGAGGTACTCAAATGGGAAAGATGAAAGACCTCACCAACCTTGAATTTGGGAACCTTCGTGTTTTGCATCGAGTAGAGGATGCAAAGCCTGGACGACCTGCCTGGTTGTGCCAATGCAAATGTGGAAATACAGTAGTCGTTACCTCAACGAATCTATGCAAAACCAATGGGACAAAATCCTGTGGCTGCTTACGCCGAACTCCCTCTCCTACGCGCATCAATCTAACTGGCCAAGTATTCGGAAAACTGACAGTTCTAAAGGAAACCGGTGAACGGAAATCCGGCAATATAGTTTGGCTGTGTCAATGTGAATGCGGTAAACAAGTTTCTGTTTCCTCTGACGCACTCCGTAGCGGTCACACAAAATCCTGTGGCTGTATAGCTCGTCAAATGAAATATGATCTTACCGGAGCAAAGTTTGGGAACCTCCTTGTACTTGGTCCGGTTAAGAATAGGTGGATTAAAGGGAACGAAACAAGGTGGAAATGCAAGTGCCGAAACTGCGGACGAACTGTGGAAGTTCCAAGCTATTGGCTCAGGCACAGTAATCCAAATGGGCACTGTAAATGCACACGATTTAAGGGGTAAATAGCAATCAGGGTACAGCAAAAACTGTACCCTGATTTGCTTCAATAGAGCACTCTAATGGCGCATTACCTCTTGATCTTTGGACGCTGATTTGGGGTAAAACTGGGGTAAAACTCAAACGGCCATTGAAATTCTGAACATTTTATGATTAAAAATAGATGGTTTTCAAACTAAAATTGGCAATTTTAGAACTATTTTAATCAACAGGCTTCATAGTGGGGAAGAGCAGCACGTCTCGAATGGAGGCGGAGTCCGTCAGCAGCATGACCAGCCGGTCAACGCCGAAGCCCAGACCGCCCGTGGGGGGCAGGCCGTATTCCAGGGCGGTGACGTAATCGTAGTCCACTTGAGCCCGGCTCGCCGGGTCAACGGCCAGCCGGTCGGCCACCTGCTTTTCAAACCGGGCCTTCTGATCGATGGGGTCGTTCAGCTCGGAGAAGGCGTTGCCGAACTCCGTGGCGTTGATGAAGTATTCAAACCGCTCGGTGAAGGCAGGATCACCCGGCTTGCGCTTGGCCAGGGGGCTGTTCTCCACGGGATAGTCATAAATAAAGGTAGGCTGAATCAGGTTCTCTTCCACAAAGGCGTCGAAGAACTCGGCAAGGATCGCTCCCTTGGTGGGAATTTCCGGCAGCTCCACCTTGTGCGCCTTTGCGGCGGCGATGGCCTCCTCGTCAGAAGAAATAGCGGCAAAGTCCACACCGGAGTACTTCTTGACGGCCTCAATCATGGTCATCCGCTCCCAGTGGCTCAGGTCGATGTCCTTGCCCTGGTAGGTGATCTGCAAGGTGCCGCAGACCTTCATGGCTACGGTCTTCATCATTTCCTCCACCAGATCCATCATGCCGTGGAAATCGGTGTAGGCCTGGTACAGTTCAATGGAGGTAAACTCCGGGTTGTGGGTGGGATCCATGCCCTCGTTCCGGAAAATCCGGCCTACCTCGTAGACCCGATCCATGCCGCCCACAATCAGCCGCTTCAGGTACAGCTCAGTCTCAATGCGCAGCACCATGTCGATGTCCAGGGTGTTGTGATGGGTATAGAAGGGACGGGCGGAGGCGCCGATTTCAAAGGGGGTCAGAATGGGGGTGTCCACCTCCAGGAAGCCCTTGCCGTCCAGGAAATGCCGCAGCTCCCGGAGAATCAGGCTCCGCTTGACGAAGGTGTCCTTCACCTCAGGGTTCACGATCAGGTCTACATAACGCTGACGGTACCGGGTTTCCCGGTCGGTCAGGCCGTGGAACTTTTCAGGCAGGGGCAGGAGGGACTTGCTGAGCAGCGTGGCCTCGTGGACACGGACGGAGATTTCGCCCCGCTCGGTCTTGAACACGTCACCCACCACACCGACGATGTCGCCGATGTCGTTCTTCTTGAACCGCTGGAAGGAGGCCTCCTCCATTTCATCGAACTTCACATACAGCTGAATCCGACCGGTGCTGTCCTGCAAATCGCAGAAGGACACCTTGCCCATGCCCCGCTTGCTCATGATACGGCCGGCCAGGCGGACGGACTTGCCCGCCATAGCATCATAGTTTTCTTTGATGGCGGCGGAGTCGGCGGTCACTTCAAACTTGGTCTGGACGAAGGGGTCGAAGCCGTCGGCACGCAGAGTATCCAGCTTTTCCCGACGCACCCGAACCTGATCGGACAGGGGCATTTCCGCCTGGGGTACAAACTTTGCCATGGCTCAGCCCTCACGGGTGACGCTGACCACCTTCATGGTGAAGGAGCCGGCAGGGGCGTTGACGGTGAAGGTTTCGCCGGCGGCCTTGCCTACCACGCTCCGGCCGAAGGGAGAGTCATCGGAGAGCTTGCCCTCCATAGGGTTGGCTTCCTGGGAACCGGTGATCCGGTAGGTGGACTGAACGCCCTTCTCATTCTCGACAACCACGGTGCAGCCCAGGCCTACCCGGCCGGTGGCTTCATTCTCGTCCTCAATGATAACGGCGTGGGACAGAATGTCCTCGATTTCGGCGATCCGGCCGTAGAGCTTGGCCTGCTCGTTCTTGGCGGCGTCGTACTCGGAGTTTTCGGACAAGTCGCCGTAGGAACGGGCTTCCGCGATCATGGCGGCAACCTCACGCTCCCGGGTGGTCTTCAGGTAGTTCAGTTCCTTTTCCAGGTCGGCAAGACGCAGACTGGTAATCTTAAATTCTTTTGCCATATTCAAAATCCTTTCTCAGAAATAAATTCCATAGTCCCAAACATTATAGTGGATGATTCCCCAACCGTCAAGGAATTTTTCGGGAAATCGATGAATTACTGGTAACTATCAAAGAATGCACTGGTGCGGGAGCACCCAACGGCTCCCTTGTGCAAAGGGAGCTGGCAAAAATCTTTGATTTTTGACTGAGGGATTGTCAAATTGCAGCAATGAGAGCACACAAAAAGATGAGAGTTCTGATCCCCTCAGCCCCAGTGTGTGCACTGGGGCAGCTCCCCTTGATCAGCAAGGGGAGCCTTTGCCCCGTCACGGCTGCGCCGAGCCACCTCTACATTATGGAGCAATTGTCACCGGCAATTGATTGATCTTGATTCGCTGCGTGGAGCACAACCCCAAGGAAAGGCGGGGCTACGGATTGCCACACCAGTGCTGCGGCACTGGTTCGCAATGACAGCGGATATATAGCTTTTGCGTTTTTAATCGTTTGTGTGCGCCAGCAGTTGGTCGTAGATTTCCTGGGTTTCCGCCTTGTCTTTCCCGCTGAGCACCAGAACCTTTTCGCCCATGCGCACCACGACGCAGGCTTCCGGCTTATAGTAGGTGTAGCGGGTGTAAGTGCCGAATTCTTCATTCCGGAAGGTACCAAGAAGCAGCCGGTAGCTGCCTACGCCGAAAACCCGGCTGCCGGGGACATCGTCCTGCCGAAGCTCCACGGAATCCATATCCCCGTAAGACACGGTCTGGCTGCCGTAGTAGCTTCCCTGGACGGTGAAGGAATCGTCCCCGAAGGTGGTTTCCACCTTGCCGGAAAACAGCATCACGGCCACAAAAACCAGAATCGCGACGGCCACGGCGGCAGAAATCTTCCAATAGCGGGAGGACGTGGCGGGAAGGGCTTTCAGCTCATCGCCCCGTGCCAGCTGTCCCTTGTAATAGCGGTAGGAGTAGACAGTGGGAATCACAGAAATGACCACCGCTCCCAACACGGCGGCGAAAACGTTCCAGCCCTCGGGCAGCAGGGCGGCCAGCATCACGGCGACACCGCCGATGACCCAGACCTTCCCGGCAAACCGATGGGTGGCGTTCCAGTTTTCATCGCTGGCAAGGGCCCAGGTTACCTTGATGCCGATGGTGTAGTTCCGGCGGCATTTGGGCAGATAGTTGCCGATGGCGGCGAACATCAGCCCCAGGCAAAGGGTAGTGATCCGGTCAACGGAGAGGGAAATCCCTGCGCTCAGGGCATAGAACAGCCCGGCGCACAGCAGGGAAAGAATGGGCATGATCCACAGCACCAGCCGCAGGGGCTTTTCGTTTCTGCCCCGGTTTCCCGGGTCGGCGGCGGAAATGAGGAAGCACAGCCATTGACCGGCCAGCAGGGACAGGCACAGCAGCCACAGGGAATGCAGCTCGGGAACCCAAAGAGACACAAAGGCGGGAAGCAGGATCACAATGGAAGAAACGATCAGTTCCTTTTGATACTTGGCAATCATAAAATACCTCCAAAACAGTCAGTTTTCGGCGGGTTTCTCACCCTTCAAGACGGAAATCCAGAGAAGAATTTCTTCCAGCACCGAGGCGTTCAGCTCGTAAAAGATGAATTTTCCCTCCCGGGTGTCCGTCACCAGGTCGGCGTCTTTCAGCACCGACAGGTGCCGGGATACCGCAGCGGCGGAAATGTCGAACTGCTCAGAAATTTCTCCGGCGGAACGCTTTCCGTCCTTGAGAAGATTCAGGATTTCCCGCCGGGTGGGGTCAGCCAGCGCTTTCAGGGTTTGCTGTAAGCCCATATGGGCATTCCTCCTTATTTGACAATTAACTGAAATGTTAAATGAATGATAGCATGAAGCGGACAAATTGTCAAGAGAATATTTCACAAAAATGTTAAATGAGAAAAGATTGCGCATCGTTTTTAACTGTGCTATAATGGCGAAAATCCCGGAAGGAGGGAAAATCATGACTTTGAACGAATTCTGGAAGGAGAATCCCAAGGCCGCCATTGCCTTTTCCGGCGGGGTGGATTCCTCTTATTTATTGTATACGGCGGTGCGGGCCGGGGCGAAGGTGACGGCCTACTATGCGGACAGCGCCTTTCAGCCGGCCTTTGAGAGGGAGGACGCTTTGCGCCTTGCCAAGGATGTGGGGGCAGAGCTGAAAATCCTGCCGCTGTCTGTACTGGAGGTACCAAAGGTGGCGGAGAATCCGGCAAACCGCTGCTATTACTGCAAACGGGCGATTTTCTCCGCCCTGATTGCCGCCGCCGCTGCCGACGGCTACGACTTGATTCTGGACGGCACCAACGCCTCCGATCCGATTTCTGACCGGCCGGGAATGGAGGCTCTGCGGGAGCTGTCCGTCCGGTCGCCTCTGCGGGAGTGCGGCCTGACCAAAAGCGAAATCCGGGAATTGTCCCGGCAGGCGGGGCTTTTCACCTGGGATAAGCCCGCCTATGCCTGCCTGGCTACCCGTGTGCCCGCGGGAGAAATTATCACCGCCGAAAAGCTGGAAAAGACGGAAAAGGCCGAGGATTTTCTTCGCTCCCTGGGTCTGCGGGATTTCCGGGTGCGGCTTCTGAAGGGCTGTGCCAGGATTCAGGTACCGGAAGGGCAGCTGGAGCTGGTGCTGAAAAACCGGAAAAAAATTCTGGAGCAGCTGAAGCAGTGGTATACCGGCGTGGTGCTGGATATGGAGGTGCGGCCGTGAATTCCGATATGCGAAAGCTCTTAGAGCAGGTCAAGGACGGCTTGGTTTCCGTGGACGATGCTATGCTGAAGCTGAAAATCTCCCCCTTCGAGGACATCGGCTACGCCAAGGTGGATCTGCACCGGCGAATCCGCCAGGGGGCGGCAGAGGTGATCTACGGAGCCGGAAAGACCCCGGAGCAGATTCTGGGGATTATGCAGACCATGATCCGCAACGGCCAGAGCCGGATCCTCATCACCCGGATGTCTCAGGAAGCGGCGGATTTCGTGTCGAAAACCCTGCCCCTGGACTACCGGAAGGAGGCCAAAGTAGGCATTGCCGGAGGCTTCCCGGAGCCCGACGGCATCGGCAAAATCGTCATTGCCACCGGCGGCACCAGCGACATTCCCGTGGCGGAGGAAGCGGCTCTGACCGCGGAAATCCAGGGAAACGAAGTGGTGCGGCTCTACGATGTGGGGGTAGCCGGGGTGCACCGGCTGCTGGCGCATATGGATTTGGTCATGGAGGCCAGCGTGGTCGTTGCCGTGGCGGGCATGGAGGGGGCGCTTGCCAGCGTGATCGGCGGCCTGGCAGACTGCCCGGTGATTGCCGTGCCCACCAGCGTGGGCTACGGCGCCTCCTTCGGCGGGGTGTCCGCTCTGCTGAGTATGCTCAACTCCTGTGCCAGCGGGGTCAGCGTGGTAAACATCGACAACGGCTTCGGCGCGGGGTTCCTGGCCGGGCGCATTAACCACATGGAGGTCAAGAAATGAGAACGCTCTATCTGGACTGCGGCATGGGCGCGGCGGGGGATATGCTGACGGCGGCTCTGCTGGAGCTGCTGCCGGAGCCGGAAAGCTTTGTGGCGGAACTGAACGGCCTGGCCATTCCGGACGTGGAATTTTCTGCCGAAAAATGCCAAAAATGCGGCATTTCCGGGATCCATATGTCCGTGAAAGTTCACGGACAGGAGGAAGGAGAGGCGCACCCGCACACCCACGGAAGTCTTCACGACATCCGAGCCGTTGTGCAGGCGCTGCCCATTCCCACCATGGTCAAGCTGGATATCCTGTCGGTTTACGAGGAAATCGCCCAGGCGGAAAGCCACGTCCACGGGGTGCCGGTGAATCAGATCCACTTCCATGAGGTGGGTACTATGGACGCGGTGGCGGACGTGACGGCGGTGTGCCTGCTGCTCCACCGGCTGAAGCCGGAGCGGATTCTGGCTTCGCCGGTGCATGTGGGCAGCGGCACGGTAAAGTGCGCCCACGGCATTCTGCCGGTGCCCGCCCCGGCCACGGCTTACCTTCTGCGGGGAATTCCCATGTATGGCGGGGAAATTTCCGGGGAGCTGTGCACCCCCACCGGGGCGGCGCTGCTCAAGCATTTTGTGACGGAATTCGGGGAAATGCCCCCTATGCGGGTGGAATCCATCGGCTACGGCATGGGAAAAAAGGATTTTTCCAGAGCCAACTGTGTCCGGGCGCTGCTGGGGGAAACCCAGGAGACCGGGGACGAAATTGCCGAGCTGCGCTGCAACTTAGACGACATGACCGGGGAAGACATCGGCTTTGCCATGGAGGCTTTGCTTGCGGGCGGGGCACTGGATGTGTTCACCAACCCCATCGGCATGAAAAAATCCCGCCCCGGAGTGCTGCTGACGGTGCTGTGCCGTCCGGCGGAGCAGGAAAAAATGGCAAAGCTGCTGTTTGCGAATACCACGACTTTAGGCATCCGGGTGGGGCTGTGCAGCCGGTTTACCCTCCGGCGTTCGGAGGAAGTGACCCAGACCCCCTATGGCCCGGTGCGCCGGAAAATCAGCCGGGGCTACGGAGTCTGCCGGGAAAAGCCGGAGTATGACGACCTGGTGAAGATCGCCCGGGAGCAGGGAAAATCCCTGTCAGAAATCCGGGAGATGCTGAAGGAATACTGACAAAATGCACTGGTGCGGGAGCACCCCTGGCTCCCTTGTGTAAAGGGAGCTGTCATGGCCGTCTCACGCAAGGCCATGACTGAGGGGATCAGAACGAGATGGTTCTGATCCCCTCAGCCCCAGTGTGCGCACTGGGGCAGTATAAATTATGGTATGATTGCCTCTGGCAATCATCAATATTCTAATTCGCTGCGCGGAGCACCACCCTTGGTCAGCAAGGGGAGCCTTTTCGCTCCGCCGGTAGTTCCCGGAAAAATCAGGGGATTGTGACCGGAGGGAATCCCTGGAAGGGGCCACACCAGTGTTGCGACACTGGTTCGCAATGACAACGTACTTTTCGGACTTTTTTGACACACTGAACGGGGCGGCCATCTGGCCGCCCCGCTGCTTTTATGTACTTACTTAATCGCGATGGCCTCGATCTCGCACAGGACGCCCTTGGGCAGAGTTTTCACTGCCACGCAGCTTCTGGCGGGCTTGGAGACAAAATACTGGGCGTAGACCTCATTGAAGGCGGCAAAGTCGTCCATGTCAGCCAGGAAGCAGGTGGTCTTGAAGACCTTGTCCATGCTCACCCCGGCGGCCTCCAGAATGGCGGCTACATTCTTGCAGCTTTGCGCACACTGGGCGGCGATGCCCTCGGGAATGGCGCCGGTGGCGGGATCCACGGGAATCTGACCGGAGGTGAAAACCAGGCCGTTGACCGCGTAGCCCTGGCTGTAGGGGCCGATGGCGGCAGGCGCTTTCTGCGTGTGGATGATATTCATAGGGGAACCTCCTAAGAATGGATTTTGTTCTTCTTTCATTATATACGGCGTTTCCCTTTTTGGCAAGGACAAAAATCGGCAAATGCGGTTGCCTTTTTCCGGAGACTGTGATATCCTGAAGCACAGGAAGAAGGAAAGGAAGGAGCCGGTCTGTGGAGTGGAACGACATTTATGACGAGAACCGACAGCCTACCGGCAGGGTTCACTGCCGGGGAAGGGGCTGGAAGCCCGGGGAATACGGTCTGGTGGTCTGCGTCTGGGTCTACGATGGGGCGGGGCATGTGCTGCTGACCCGCCGAGCCAAGGAGAAAAGCTTCGCCGGAACCTGGGAAAATTCCGGCGGCGCGGCTCAGGCCGGGGAAACCAGCCGCCAGGCCGTGGCACGGGAACTGTACGAGGAAACGGGCATCCGGGCGGAGGAAGGGGAGTTCGAGCTTCTGGGTTCGGATCTGGATCGGAATATTTTCTATGACCATTACTGCCTGCACCGGGCGGTGCGGCTGAAGGACATCGTGCTCCAGCCGGGGGAAACCGACGCCGTTATGTGGGCAAGCTTCGGCAAGGTGCACTGGATGATGCGCACGGGCAGGATCTGCAAAATCATTGCGGGTCAGTTTCGCCGTCAGGAAAAGGCTCTGCGTTTGCGCAATATCAACAAGAGAAGAGGCTGAATTTTGGCAAGCAATTAGGCAGAATGCACTTGCGATTTCTCTTTTTTCAGGTTATAATGAAAAAAAGCGTTTTGAAAGCCCGGTGAAAACGCTGATGCCGGGGCAAAACGTTTTTTCTTTTTAACCCACAAATAACGGAGGAATGCACCATGATCCAGCTTGTAAAACTGCCTGTAAAGCGGGGCAACGCGCCGCTGCGAATTGCCAAGGGACATTTTGTGACCAACCATTCCCATATCAACTACTATGTGGACATCACCTATCAGAAGACCCGGCTCAGCGAGGCTCGGGACAGTGCCTATCAGCTGGTTTCCAGCTTTGTCAATGATGTGCCTGTGGATACGGTGCTGTGTCTGGACGGCACCGCGGTGCTGGGCACCTGCATTGCCGAGGAGCTGACCAAATCGGGCTTTCGCACCATCAACGCCCATGAGACCGTCTATGTGGTAGAGCCGGAATACAATGCCAATTCTCAGATCATCTTCCGGGAGAACATTCAGCCCATGATCCGGGGCAAGCATGTGCTGGTGCTGATGGCCTCCGTTACCACCGGCTTTACCGCCAAGCGGTCTATCGAGGCCATCGAGTACTATGGCGGCAAGGTCGCCGGAGTGGCGGCTATCTATCGGGCGGTGGACGAGGTGGCAGGCTATCCTGTGAAATCCGTCTATTCCGTGCAGGATCTGCCGGATTACAGAAGCTATGATTACCACGACTGCCCCTACTGCAAGGCGGGCAAGAAGGTGGACGCGCTGGTCAACAGCTTCGGCTATTCCTCTTTGTAAATCCGCATAAGCCGCACCGGCGGGGAATTTTCCCCGCCGGTGCTTCATTGTGCCCAAAGAGCGGCAGGGGAGCGCTTTCAAAATTTGTGCCGTTTTTCGAAAAAAATCCTGTCATATTCGGCGAAAATATGCTATAATACTCCGCTGAGAAATGGTTTTTGGAGGTGCGGCTATTGAATCGCAATGACTGTAAGAAAATTTGGACGGCGGCGAAGCCGGCGTTTTATTGGGCATTTGCCCTACTGTACTGGGAGTGTCTGCTGAGCGGGGCGGTATTTCACAGCTTTGGGGTGCGGATCTACGCCCTGGGCTTTACGCTGTCTGCGGCGCTGCTTGTGACACTTGTCCTGTCCTTTCTGAGAAAAGGCCGTTTTGGAGCGGAAATATTCCTGACGGCGGTGCTGACCCTGCTCTACGGCAGTCAGATTGTCTATCATTTCATTTTCGGCACGCTGTATTCCGTGGCTATGGTGTCCCAGGGCGGGGAGGCCATGACCAACTTCTGGCGGGAGCTGCTTGCCGCCATGGGGGATCATTTTCCCTGGCTCATCGCTCTGATGGTACCCCTGGCGCTGGGGATTTTCCTGAGAAAGGGGCTGAAAGAGGAGCTTCGGGCAAAGGGACGGATTGCGCTGCTGGTGCTGGCGGTTGCCCTGTTTGCACTGACCCGGGCAGGCATCCGGCAGACGGGCACGGAAATGTTCTCCGATGAGGACTACTACCGCAGCGGAGAAATTGCCACCAACCAGACCGCCCAGCGATTTGGCCTGCTGACGACCATCCGGCTGGAGCTGACCCGCCACGCAAAGGTGGAGGAGAAGGACTATTATATTCCGGAGGAGACTCAGGGGGAGAACCCAGCCCAGGAGCCGGCCGAGGTCAAGTACAACGTCATGGACATTGACTTTGATGCCCTGAACGCCATGACCGAGGACAAAAAGCTGCTGGCAATCAATGACTACTGTTCGAAAGTAACCGGAACCAATCAGAACGAATACACCGGAATGCTGAAGGACTACAACCTGATCGTCATGTGCGCGGAAAGCTTCTCGTCTGCCGCCATTGACAAGGATCTGACCCCCAACCTGTACAAGCTGACCCAGCAGGGAATCATCTTCAACAACTATTATAATACCTTCCCCAATACCACCACCGACGGCGAGTACGCCCTGATGCAGGGCCTGTATCCGGATGCCGGGCGGAGCAAGGCGGTATCCAGCCTGTATGCCTCCCGGAACAGCTACCTGCCCTTCACCCTGGGCAATGTGTTTCAGTCTCAGCGGGGGGTGGAAAGCTTCGGCTATCACAACTATCGGGGCAGCTATTACGGTCGGAATGAGTCTCACCCCAACATGGGCTACACCATGAAATTCGCCGGGGACGGCATGACCTTCACCACCAACTGGCCTGCCTCCGACCTGGAAATGATGGAGCAGTCCGTGGATGATTACATCGGGAAAGAGCCCTTCCACGCCTACTACATGACCTTCTCCGGACACTATAAATACGATACCGGCACCAACGAAATGGCCAAGCGGAACTGGGATCAGGTAAAGGATCTGCCCTATTCCAGCAACGCCATCAAGGCATACCTGAGCTGCAACATCGAGTTTGACAAGGCCATCGGCTATCTGATGGAGCGGCTGGAGCAGGCGGGGGTGGCAGACAGAACCGCCATTGTCATTGCTGGAGATCATTTCCCTTACGGCCTGAAGGACAGCGAGTATGCCGAGCTGATCGGTCACGACATTGACGGCTTCTCCAAGTACAAGTCCACCCTGATCTTCTGGGTAGGCGGCCTGGAGAAGAATATTGTGGTGGACGAATACTGCTGCAATGTGGACGTTCTGCCTACGATTCTGAATCTGTGGGGTTTTGAATATGACTCCCGGCTGCTGGCGGGGACGGACGTGTTCTCCGACGGCACCCACGCGGCGGTGCTGGTAGACAAGAGCTTCCTGACGGACAAGGTTTGGTTCAACGCGAACACCGGGGAAATCCGGTACCAGGTGCCGGAAAGCGAAATTCCGGAAGGATATGTGGAGAATATGAACCAGCTGATTGCCACCCGGTTCTCCATCTCCGCCGATATCCTGAACAGTGCGTACTATAATTTCGTCTTTGACAAGGGTAAGGTGTATGTGAACCGGCTGGGTTGGAACAGTAAGAAGTAAAGGGAAAACATGGGAAAAAGAGAAACAAATGCCGCGCGGGTGATTGCTCTGGCGTATTTTCACCGCTACGGCTGGATTGCTCTCATGACGGTCTGCATTCTGCATTGGCCGGAGCGATTTTGCGAAATCCTTGGCAGCTTCTTTGCAATCCATGGGATTTGGTCGCTGGCAGGCTATCGGCGGAAATGGAAGCATGTCTACTGCTCCAATCAGAACGCAAGCCGCCAGGAAATGACGCCCAACAACGTCCGCTGGGATACCATGAAGAAAAGCGATGCTTACGGCCTGCCCGCGCTGTGCTTGATATTCGGGATCGTCTACCTTTTCATCGGCTGGCGATTCGGGAATTGACGGCGTGTATCTGCGGGACGATGAGGGCATCGTCCCATACGAGAATCTTCGAAAGGCGCACTGGTGCGGGAGCACCCAACGGCTCCCTTGTGTAAAGGGAGCTGGCAAAAATCTTTGATTTTTGACTGAGGGATTGTAAAACTGCGTCAATGAAAGCACACAAAAAGATGGGAGTTCTGATCCCCTCAGCCCCAGTGTGCGCACTGGGGCAGCTCCCCTTGATCAGCAAGGGGAGCCTTTGCCCTCATCCGTCACGGCTTCGCCGTGCCACCTTCCCCCAAGGGAAGGCAAAGGGGAACGGATTGTGACCGGAGGGAATCCCCGGAGGGGGCCACGTCGGCCACTGGTTCGCAATGATATGCGCATACCGTCATCATGAATACGGAAACCCCGCTGGTCTGAAATCGCAGACCGGCGGGGTTTTGACAGGGTAGAGGCGGAAATTAGGGAACCTCTGATTAAATCGGCAAGAGCTGGGAGCGAGAGATTTTTTTCTAGCCGAAGGCTTCAAAAGTGGAGGAATACTGTATGTATTTCCCACTTTTGAAGCCGCACGGATAGAGAAAAAGATCCGCTATCCAGCCGCAGACGATTTATTCAGAGGTTCCTTAGCGAAAAGGGCATAAAAAAACGAGGCGGAAGCCTCGGAATTGTGGAAATTATTCATTGACAGAATTTACCCGCCATGCTATAATGATTGTCCATACTGTGATACTATGCCT
>CAKTXO010000030.1 GCA_934630985.1 uncultured Oscillospiraceae bacterium
ACAAGTCTCATATGAACTCCATGCCCTTCAGGCAATTAAAATCTTTTTTAAAGATTTTAATTGGAGTTCAGTATCAACTGTCTGCATTATACTTCATCACTTTAGAGAAGTAAAGTACTAAATTGCGGTTTTGTGCATTTTTGGCACAGTGCATAAAGGAGCGGAAAATATCAGAAAAAAATCCGGCAAGGTGCAAAAGGGCTGCCGCAAAAATGCGGCAGCCCTCAGACTATTGAAAAACCATGTCATTGCGAGGCAGTGCGCACACTGCCGTGGCAATCCCCAGAATTTTCAAACATTTTAGACCCTAAACCAGTGACTTTTACTTCTATCCGGGGGATTCCCACACCACTTAAGCGGACTGGTTCGGAATGACAACGTATATTGGGGGCTTTTTTGACACGCTGAGGGCTGCCGCAATTTTGCGGCAGCCCCATTGGCAAAGATTCTTTACAGGCTGACTTCCACCTGAACGGTCTTCTTGTCACTCAGAGGTACGATGTGGCCATCCACGGCCTGGCCGTCCACGGTCATGCCGGGCTTGCCGGTGCGCCCCACGTGCACCACATACTCGGTGCCCCGGAATCTCCGGGTGACGGTGTATTCCTTCCAGTCGTCGGGGATGCAGGGCTGAATCCGCAGACCCTGGTAGTCCGGGTAGATACCCAGGATGGCCTGGGAGATGGACAGGAAGGTCCAGCTTGCGGTGCCGGTGAGCCAGCTGTTCTTGGCGTGACCCGGGGC
This sequence comes from uncultured Oscillospiraceae bacterium, assembly GCA_934630985.1. Lineage (GTDB taxonomy): Bacteria > Bacillota > Clostridia > Oscillospirales > Oscillospiraceae > Faecousia. The sequence continues at coordinate 745 of CAKTXO010000030.1, forward strand.
GCCGGAGGCGCGGCCGGTGACCATCTGAGCGTAGCAGTAAGGCTCGGTTTCGTGGATTTCGCTCTTGTCCTCCAGATAGGCCGGGCAGATCCGACGGTAGATGTCGAAGGCCTCGTTGCCCCGACCCAGAGTGGCCTCGGCGCAGACAATCCAGGGGTTATTGTGGCAGAACACCGCGCCGTTCTCCTTGAATCCGGGAGGATAGGAGGAGATTTCGCCCAGCTCCAGGTGATACTCCGTGTAGCAGGGATCCAGCAGCTCCACGCCGTACTCGCCCAGCAGACGCTTCCGGGTGGATTCCATGGCCTTCAGACCCTCGCCGGAGTCCTTGCCGATACCGGCCAGGGTGCAGAAGCCCTGAGGCTCAATAAAGATCTGACCCTCCCGGCACTCGTGGCTGCCCACCTTGTCGCCGTGGGCATCGTAGGCACGGAGGAACCACTCGCCGTCCCAGCCGTCTTTCAGAACGGCCTTCTCCATGTCGGAAACGGCCTTGGCAATGGTGTCGGCCTCCTCGTTCAGACCCAGCTGACGGCACAGAGCCACATACTCGCTGCCGTATTTGACGAACATACCGGCGATGAACACGGACTCGGCCACCGGGCCCTCGCTGGGACCGAAGGTCTGGAAGCTTTCGCCGGGCTCGGCGGAGAAGCAGTTCAGGTTCAGGCAGTCGTTCCAGTCCGCCCGGCCGATGAGAGGTAGCTTGTGGGGGCCCAGGTTGTTCAGGGTGAAGTTTACGCTCCGGCGGACGTGCTCCAGCAGAGGCACCTCGGTGCCGGGAACGTTGTCGAAGGGGGTGGGATGCTCCAGAATGGAGAAGTCGCCGGTTTCCTTGATGTAGGTGCACACCGCCCCTACCAGCCACAGGGGATCGTCGTTGAAGCCGCCGCCGATGTCGTTGTTGCCCCGCTTGGTCAGAGGCTGATACTGGTGATAGGTGGAGCCGTCGGCAAACTGGATGGAGGCAATGTCGATGATCCGCTCCCGGGCACGGTCGGGAATGATGTGCATGAAGCCGTACAGATCCTGGCAGGAATCCCGGAAGCCCATGCCCCGGCCGGTGCCGGTTTCGTAGTAGGAGGCGGAACGGCTCATGTTGAAGGTGACCATGCACTGATACTGATGCCAGATGTTCACCATCCGGTTCAGCTTTTCGTTGTCGGAAACCAGCTGATAGTTGCCCAGCAGCTTGTCCCAGTAGGCGGCAAGCTCCCCGTAGGCGGCGTCCACGGCCTCGGCGGTGGCAAATTTTGCCATGACCCGCTTGGCGGTGTCCTTGCGGATGACGCCGGGGGCGACGAACTTCTGATCTCTGGGGTTCTTGCCGTAGCCCAGAACGAAGGTGGCCCGCCAGCTCTCACCGGGAGCAAGGGTGACGGTCATGTGCTGGCAGCCGACGGGATACCAGCCCACGATCTTGGAGAAGGCACTGCGCTCCTCACGAACCAGCTGGGGATTGGCCCACTCGCCCATGTGACCCAGGAAGGTGTTCCGGTCGGTGTCCCAGCCGGCGGCAGGCCGGTTCACGCCGTAGTAGGCATAGTGATCCCGACGCTCCCGGTACTCGGTCTTATGATAGATGACACCGTCCTCTACCTCGGACTCGGCAATATTCAGGTTGCGCTGATAGTTGGTGCTGTCATCCACGGCGTTCCACAGGCACCATTCCATCAGACCCCAGACGTGAACGTTCTTGGCTTCCTTGGTTTCGTTGGTCAGCACCAGATCGTGAAGCTCGCAGTTCTCACCTACGGGCACAAAGAAGGTCATCTTGGCGTTCAGACCGTCCTTGGCACTGTTAAAGGTGGTGTAGCCCATGCCGTGGCGGCACTCGTAGCGGTCAAGCTCCGTCTTGGTGGGAAGAAACCCGGGATTCCAGGCGGGCTTTCCCGCTTCCTTGATGTAGTAGAAGCGGCCGCCCTCGTCGCCGGGGATGGCGTTGTAGCGGTAGCGCAGCAGACGCTGCAGCTTGGCGTCCCGGTAGAAGCAGTAGCCGCCGCCCGTATTGGAAATCATGCCCAGGAAATCCTCGCTGCCCAGGTAGTTGATCCAGGGCAGAGGAGTGGCGGGGGTGGTGATGACGTACTCCCGACGGGCATCATCGAAATGACCGAATTTCATATGTGCACTCTCCTAACTTGTCATAGTTGCGGGAACGATAACGATTAAGCTGCCGAAGCCCGCTGCATTACATTCATAGCATAGCGGATTTATCCTGGAAATGCAAGACTTTTTTTCGCAAAATCAGAACTTTTTCCGAAGGAAATAGAGAAATATTTTTGCGGCAGAAATTTGCGTTGCCATAATAGACAAAATGCGAGACGCAAAATGTATGATATCAACAAAAAATCAAGATTTCCGAAAATGGCGAAAAGTAAGCATTGCTTTTTTTCGCTTTTTCGGGTATATTTATAAGGCGAAAACGTTTTAGATTTAAGGAAAGGAAGGGGTTAACCTTGGTATCCATGAAGGACATTGCCCAGGCCTGCGGTGTCTCCGTGGCCACGGTGAGCAAGGCGCTGAACGGGCAGCCGGACATCGGCGAGGAGACTCGGGTTCGGGTATGCGAAATGGCTCAGAAAATGGGCTATACCGTCAATTCTGCCGCCCGTGCCCTGAAAATCAACCGCACCTACCATCTGGGCGTGCTGTTTGTGGACGAGAAGCGCAGCGGCCTGGGACATGAGTATTTTTCCACCGTTCTGGAAAGCTTCAAGACGGAGTCCGAGCGGCACGGCTACGATATCACCTTTATCAATCGCAATGTGGGCGGCAAGCCCACTTCCTATTTGCAGCACTGCCGCTACCGGGGCGTGGACGGGGTGGTCATCGCCTGCGTGGACTTCCAGGATCCCCTGGTTCGGGAGCTGGCGGAAAGCGATCTGCCCCTGGTGACGCTGGATCATGTGTTCAACAACCGGCTGGCGGTGATGTCCGACAACGTCCAGGGCGTGGAGGCTCTGGTGCGCTACGCCTATCAGATGGGTCACCGGCGGATTGCCTTCCTCCACGGCGAAACCACCACCGTTACCCAGAACCGGCTGGTGGGCTTCTACCGAGCCTGCGAGGAACTGGGGCTGGAAATTCCGGAGGAATATGTCCGGGAGGCGGCTTATCACGACCCGGATTACTGCGCGGCGACTACCATGGAACTGATGCAGCTGCCGGAGCGGCCTACCTGTATTCTGTTCCCGGACGATTACTCCTATGTAGGCGGCCAGAACGCCCTGGCACAGATGGGTCTTCAGATTCCGGAGGATGTGTCGGTTATGGGCTACGACGGCATTCACCTGGCGCGGGTGTTGGGGCTGACCACCTATCGTCAGGACACCGAGGCTCTGGGCAGAATCGCCGCCGAGCGGCTGATCAGCCTGATTGAGCATCCCAAGACCACCCTGGTGGATCGGATTATGGTTTCCGGTGAACTGATTCCGGGGAAGACTGTCAAACGGCTGACGAAGTAAAGAAGGAAAAGGAGCCTCCGGGGAACCCCAGGAGGCTCAGCGTGTCAAAAAAGCCCCGAATATACGTTGTCATTCCGAACCAGTCCGCTTAAGTGGTGTGGCAATCCCCCGGATAGAAGTAAAAGCCACTGGTTTAGGATCTAAAATGTTTGAAAATTAGGGGGATTGCCACGGCAGTGTGCGCACTGCCTCGCAATGACATGGTTTTTCGACAGTCTGAGCCTCCGGGAACCCCCCGGAGGCTCTGGTTTGTTTATGGGAGCGGTTGCGTTTAGAGCGTGTCATTGCGAGCCAGCGGTGAGCTGAATTCTCTTAGGGCGGAATTTTTAGTGAGGCTAGGGGAAACGGATTGCCACACCATCCTGCGGGATGGTTCGCAATGACATGCGTAATACGATTGTTTCCGCAAAACGACACCGAGCGGTACCCAGTGGCCTATAGAATACAGACCAGCGGGGCACGCACTGTCCGTCGGCACAGCCGACTTAGATACGGGCTACGCCGGACTTTCTGGCGGCTTCGGCCACGGCCTTGGCAACCGCCGCTCCCACTCTCGGGTCAAAGGCTGCGGGGATGATGTAGTTTTCGTTCAGCTCCTCGTCGGAAATGAGACCGGCCAGAGCGTTGGCCGCGGCTACCTTCATCTCCTCGTTGATATCGCTGGCTCGAACGTCGAAAGCACCCCGGAAAATGCCCGGGAAGGCCAGCACGTTGTTGATCTGGTTGGGATAATCGCTGCGGCCGGTGGACACCACCTTGGCTCCGCCCGCCTTGGCATCGTCCGGGAAAATCTCCGGCGTGGGGTTGGCGCAGGCGAAGACGATGGCATCCTTGTTCATGGTCGCAACCATCTCGGCAGTCAGCGTTCCGGGGGCGGACACGCCGATGAATACGTCGGCTCCCCAGATGACATCCGCCAGCTTGCCGGTTTCCTTCTGGAGATTCGTCACCTGAGCCATCTCTTCCTTGATCCAGTTCAGATTCTCCCGTCCGGCGTAGATCGCGCCCTGCCGGTCGGTCATGACCACGTTCCGGAAGCCCGCGCTGAGCAGCAGCTTCACAATGGCGATGGCCGCCGCGCCGGCACCGGAGGTGACGATCTTCACATCTTCTTTTTTCTTGCCGACCACCTTCAGAGCGTTGGTCAGGCCTGCCAGGGTAATGACGGCAGTGCCGTGCTGGTCGTCGTGGAAAATGGGAATGTCGCACTTTTCCTTCAGCTTCCGCTCAATCTCGAAGCACCGGGGGGCGGAGATATCCTCCAGGTTGATGCCGCCGAAGGAGCCGGAAATCAGATACACGGCGTTGACAAATTCGTCCACATCCTTGGTTTTCACGCAGATGGGGAAGGCGTCCACGTCGCCGAAGGCCTTGAACAGGGCGCACTTGCCCTCCATAACGGGCATACCCGCCTCCGGGCCGATGTCGCCCAGGCCAAGTACGGCGGAGCCGTCGGTAATGACGGCGCACAGATTGTGCCGCCGGGTCAGCTCATAGGATTTGTTCACGTCCTTCTGAATTTCCAGACAGGGTGCGGCCACGCCGGGGGTATAGGCCAGGGACAGGTCGTCCTTGGTGGCGCAGGGCACGGTGCAGGTCACTTCGATTTTGCCGCCCCACTGCTTGTGCAGTCGCAGGGATTCTTTTGCGTAGTCCATAGGGGATTCCTCCTTATAATTGCTTATCCATAATTTACACTATTTTTCCCAATTTGGAAAGACCCGAGAAAAGAAAAAACTTAAGTTCTTGCATTCTGCCCAAAGCTGTGGTATTCTAATGAATAGAATTCGGAAAAATGAAGGAGGGGGATTGCTGTGAGTCTCCATGAATCCGGGGAGATGTACCTGGAGGCCATTCTGGTGCTGAACCAGAAGAACGGCTTTACCCGCAGCGTGGATGTGGGCGAGTATCTGGGATATTCCAAGCCCAGCGTCTCCCGGGCAATGGGCATTCTGCGTAAGGGCGGCTATGTGCGGGTGGAGGACACCGGAGCCTTGATTCTCACCGACGCGGGCCGGGAAGTGGCGGAAAAAATCTACGAGCGGCACACGGTGCTGTCCCGGCTGCTGATTGAGCTGGGGGTATCGGAGGGCACCGCCCTGGCGGATGCCTGCAAGATGGAGCATACCATTTCCGATGAATCCTTCCGGGCTTTGAAGCAGCACTACGCAAATTGGATGGAGAAAAAGCCGGTGTGAGTTTCACACCGGCTTTAGCGTGTCAAAAAAGCCCCCAATATACGTTGTCATTCCGAACCAGTCCGCTTAAGTGGTGTGGGAATCCCCCGGATAGAAGTAAAAGTCACTGGTTTAGGATCTAAAATGTTTGAAAATTAGGGGGATTGCCACGGCAGTGTGCGCACTGCCTCGCAATGACATGGTTTTTCGACAGTCTGAAGCCGGTGTGAGTTTCACACCGGTTTTTTCACGGGTTTTTGTACACACTGAAAATTGACAGATTGTGGGCCGGTTGCTATAATAAGAAAGTTTCTGGAGGATGAACCATGCGTAATTGCGAAAATTGCGGCGGCTGCGCCGGGGGCTGCGCCGGATGCTCCGGCTGTGCCCGGGAGCTGGTGGTAAGCCCCGGGGAAATTGAGCTTCTGAAAAAACTGGGTCAGTATGCCTTTTTGCCGGTAGCCCGGAAAATGGGTGATCTGACCCCCTGCTATCCGGAGCCGGATGCCCCGGAGAATATTTCCCTGATCTTGCAGCTGCTGGAAAAAAAGAACCTGATCTCCCTGGACTATGACAAGCCCCTGAAAGGGGAGTATGGGCTCGCCTATGAGAGCCTTCCCATCCGGGGCAGCATGGCGCTGACCCAGCGAGGTCAGCAGGTGCTGGAAATGCTGGAGTATCAGGGAATGACAGAAGAGTAAAACGAGGTAAGACAGAAATGAACTTTCAAGAGTACCGAGCCGGAGTCAACCGGGGTCTTCCGGTGGGAATGGGCTATTTTTCCGTGAGCTTCGGATTCGGAGCCATGGCGGTGAGCCAGGGCCTTTCCGCCTGGAGCGCCACATTGATTTCCCTAACCAATCTGACCAGTGCCGGCCAGTTTGCGGGGCTGACGGTAATTGTGGCGGCGGCCACCCTGTGGGAAATGATTCTGACCCAGCTGATCATCAACAGCCGCTATGCCCTGATGAGTCTGGCTTTGAGCCAGCGGATGGGCGAAAAAATCGGATTGCTGCCCAGGCTTTTCATTGCCTTTTTCAATACCGACGAGATTTTCGCCCTGGCCATGGCGAGGACGGAACCGCTGACGGTGCCCTATCTGCTGGGCTTGGGGACGCTTCCTATTGTGGGCTGGACTCTGGGTACCCTGTGCGGCGGTTTGGCGGGCTCCGTGCTGCCCCATTCCATCCAGGCGGCATTGGGTGTCATGCTCTACGGCATGTTCGTTGCCATCGTGATTCCCCCTGCCAAGCAGGATCGGAAGGTTCTGGTTTCCGTGATTCTGGCGCTGGTGTGCAGCAGTGCCTTTGCCTGGGTGCCCATGCTTCAGCAGGTGTCCGCAGGCATTTCCATCGTCATCTGCACTGTGGCGGCGGCGGGCATCTGCGCCTGGCTTCTGCCCATTGAGGAGAAAGAGAAGGCGGCAGCGTGAATCTGTATGTGTACATTCTGACCATGGCTCTGACCACCTATCTGATTCGGGTGCTGCCCCTGACCATTTTCCGCAAGCCCATCCGCAGCCGGTTTCTGCGCTCCTTCCTCTATTATGTGCCCTATGTGTGCCTGACCGCCATGACCTTCCCGGCCATCCTGTCCAGCACGGCCTCGGTCATCAGCGGAGCGGCGGCTCTGGCAGTGGCGATCCTTCTTGCCTACCGGGGCAAGAGCCTGATCGTGGTGGCACTGAGCAGCAGCGCGGCGGTGCTGATTGTGGAATTTCTGCTGAAAATGCTGGGGGTGTTGGCATGATTCGCAAGGCCTGCAAGGCGGATATTCCGGCCATCGCCGCCATTTACGACCGGCTTCACGATGCCGAGGAGGCAGGGAAGGCGGAAATCGGCTGGGTTCGGGGGGTGTATCCCACCGAGGGAACAGCCCAAGCAGCTCTCAAGCGGGACGACCTGTTTGTTATGGAAGAGGACGGGGTGGTGGTAGGCGCGGCCATTCTCAACCAGACCCAGGTGCCGGAATATTACGGCGCGCCTTGGGAGTTTCCTGCCAGCGAGGAAGAGGTCATGGTGCTGCACACCCTGACCATCGACCCGAATACCGCAGGAAAGGGCTATGGCAAGGCCTTTGTGGCCTTTTATGAGCAATACGCCCGGGAAAACGGCTGCCGTGTCCTTCGGATGGACACCAACCGGCGCAACGCCCGGGCAAGAAAAATGTACGCCGGTCTTGGCTACCGGGAAATCGGCATCGTGCCCTGCGATTTCAACGGCATTTCCGGAATCGGGCTGGTTTTGCTGGAAAAACCATTGTTCTGCCCAGAAGGAAAAAATAGGAAAAATTGTTAAATAACTGTGTATCTTCCCGGTTTGTCTTGACAAACCGGGAGGCTTTTGTTATAACTTATACGAGTTTTTAATAAAACGCTAAAAAGCGTTTTATTAGGCCGCAGGATTGCGGCCAGCGGCCACTGCCGCTAAAAAACGAAGTCAATACATTTCTTACCGCCGCCCAGGCGGTCTGCCGTGAAACGGCTTAAGTAAAATGGTGAAATCATTTTATTAAGAAATAGTATTAACCCAGAAGAGGGAGTAGTCGGCGGGAGGGCCCGGGGCGGAATCGACATACTGGGGAAACCCCCGGTTCCACCTGAAATGACGAGACTTGGAAGGCCGGCTCAGTCTCTTTGCAGCTTCTGTGTCGGTTAAGGGAAACTTCGGGTTTCCTAAGGAAACTCTGAATAAATCGTCGGCGGCTGGACAGCGGATCTTTTGCTGCTAGCTCTTGCCGATTTCATCAGAGCTTCCTTAAATTCTGGTACGGAGGCTTTTTTATGGGAATCGGAGAACTGATTTTGCTGGCGGTGGGACTGAGTATGGACGCCTTCGCCGTGTCCGTGTGCAAGGGACTTGCCATGAAGAAGGCTACGCTGCGCTCGGAACTGACCTGCGGGGTGTGGTTCGGCGGCTTTCAGGCCTTGATGCCCACCCTGGGCTTCTTCCTGGGCACCCTGTTTGCCGCGGCCATCGAGGCGGTGGATCACTGGATCGCCTTCGGGCTGCTGGCGGTGATCGGCGTGAACATGCTCAAGGAGGCTGCGTCCTCGGAGGAGGAGCCGGAGACCGCGGACCTTTCCGCAAAGACCATGTTTATTCTGGCGGTGGCCACCTCCATTGACGCCCTGGCCGTGGGCATTTCCCTGGCCATGGTGGGTCAGGTGAATATTTTCTTTGCCGCCCCGCTCATCGGCCTGTGCACCTGCCTCCTCTCCGCCATCGGCGTGAAGGTGGGCAATGTCTTCGGCAGTCGGTTTGAGAAAAAAGCGGAGATCGCAGGCGGCGTGATCCTGATTCTCCTGGGCGTGAAGATTTTACTGGAGCATCTGGGGGTGCTGGCTTGATTCGCACGAAAAAAAGAATGACTCTCTGCTGGGTGCTCACCGCCGTGTGCCTGGCCTTTATCTGGGGCAACTCCCTGCTTCCCGGGGAGATTTCCGGAGCCATCAGCGACGAGGTGGAGCATATACTGGAGCTGCTGCTGCCGGAAGGAGAGCAGATCGTAGAGGAAAGCGTGTTCCCCCTGCGGAAGCTGGCTCACTTTACGGAGTTCACCGCCCTGGGCCTGTGCCTGACCTGGCTGTTTGGAATGCTCCAAAAAGGACGGCTTCCGGCGGTTCTGTGGGGCGTGGCGGCTGCCTGCGTGGATGAGTCCATTCAGATGTTCGTCCCCGACCGGGGGCCTGGGCTGCGGGATGTGGGAATCGACACCTGCGGCGTACTCACGGGAATGATTTTGCTTTCAATTGGATATGATTGCCTTTGTAAGCGCAAGAAACGACACTTAGGAGGAAACTGAAATGAAAAAACTGCTTTGTGCCTTGCTGGCACTGACCATGCTGCTGTCCCTGGGAGCCTGCGGCAAAGACAGCACCGAGACGACCGCTCCCGGGAATCCCAATCTGGATGGCACCGTCGAGGAACTGCTGAACCAGGTTCTGGAGAAGCAGCCCTCCGGATTTGACGGGGAGGTTGCCGCCATTGACCTGACGGACACCAGCCAGGAGGGAACCTGGATTTTTGAGAGCACCACAGGCCTGTCCGATCCGGCTCAGCTGAAGCAGGCGGCGTTCTTTGAGCCGATGATGAGCTCCATCGCCTTTTCCCTGGTGATGGTTCGCACGGCGGACGCGGTGGATCCCAAGGCGGTTGCCCAGGCCATGAAGGAGGGCATCAACCCCCGGAAGTGGATCTGCGTGGAGGCCGACGATATGCTGGTTGCCGGCTGCGGCGATGTGGTGATGCTCATCATGCTGGCTTCCGAGGACGGCATGACCGCCCAGAGCTTTGTGGATGCCTTCCAGAGCGTGGCGGGCAGAGAGCTGGACTTTGTAATCTGATGACAAAAAGGCAGCGGCAGTGCCGCTGCCTTTTTTGAAAATTGAGGAGAATCTATGGTTTTTTCCAGTATTCCGTTTCTATACTACTTTCTCCCGGCGGTGCTGATCGTCTATTTCCTCACCCCCAGGAAGGGGAAAAACGCGGTGCTGCTGATTGCAAGTCTGCTGTTTTACGGCTGGGGAGAGCCGAAGCTGCTGCTGCTGATGGCAGCGACCATTCTGGCCTTTTACCTCTGCGGCCTTGCCATCGGGAAAAGCGAAAGGCACAAAAAGCTGTGGCTGACGGTGTCCGTCTGCGTGGGCGTGGGACTGCTGGGGCTATTCAAATACGCGGACTTTTTCCTTTCCAGCTTCAACGCCCTCACCGGTCTGAGTCTGCCCCTTCTGAAGCTGGCTCTGCCCGTGGGCATCAGCTTTTATACCTTCCAGTGCCTGAGCTATACCGTGGACGTGTACCGGGGGCAGGTGGAGCCCCAACGGAATCTCATTTCCTTTGGAGCTTATGTGGCTCTGTTTCCTCAGCTGATTGCCGGGCCTATCGTCCGCTACCGGGACGTAGCCCGGGAGCTGGAAACGAGAAAGCACAGCCTGGAGGATATCGGCCTGGGTCTGCGGCGGTTTGTGATCGGCCTTGCCAAGAAGGTGATTCTGGCGGATAATCTGGCACTGCTGGGAAATCTTTACCGGCAGAGTACCGCCCCTTCGGTGGCCTTTGCCTGGCTGTACGCCCTTTCCTTTATGCTGAACATTTACTTTGATTTTTCCGGCTATTCCGATATGGCCATCGGCCTGGGTCGGATGTTCGGCTTCCGTTTCCCGGAGAATTTCGACTATCCCTACTGCGCGAAAAGCGTCACGGAATTCTGGCGGCGGTGGCATATGACCCTGGGAGGCTGGTTCCGGGACTATGTGTACATTCCCCTGGGAGGCAACCGGGTGAGCCGGGGCAAATGGGTGCGCAATATCCTGATTGTCTGGATGCTCACGGGATTGTGGCATGGGGCGGCCTGGAATTTTGTCCTGTGGGGTCTGGTCTTCGCCGGGCTGTTGCTTCTGGAAAAGTGGGTGCCGGGACTGCAAAAGCTGCCCGATCCCATCCGTCAGGCCTATGTGCTGCTGGCGGTGTGCCTGAGCTTCGTGCTGTTCAATGCCCAGTCTCTTTCCCAGGCGGCAGGGGACTTTGCCGCCCTGTTCGGTTTTGGCGGGTTGCCCGTCTTCACGGCGGAAACCGGGTACTATCTGGGAAGCTTCCTGCCCCTGCTGCTCATTTCCCTGCTGGGGGCTACGCCGGTGGTAAGAAATTACGGTCGGTATTTGGAGAAAAACGGATTCCTTCGGGCAATTCAGCCCCTTTTCTGGATTGGACTTGCCCTGGTCGCCACCGGCTATCTGGTGGACGGCTCCTTCAGCCCCTTCCTGTACTTCCGGTTCTGAGGTGGCGCTATGAAAAAATATCAGACAATTTTGCTGCTGACCCTTTGGGCCACGTTGACGCTGGCGGTTTGGTCCCACCCGCCGAAGGACATTTCCCAGGCAGAGCGGCGTCCCCTGGCGCGAATGCCGGAGTTTTCCCTTTCTGCCCTGGAAAGCGGCCAGTTCCGGGAGAAATTTGAAGACTACAGTCTGGATCAGTTTCCCCTGCGGGACGGTTTCCGGACGCTGAAATCCCTGTTTCACACCCAGGTGCTGGGAATGAAGGACAACAACGGCATTTACCTGACCGATGGCATCGCCGTCAAACAGGAGTACCCCCTGAACGAGACCTCCCTGGATGCTGCCATCCGGAAATTTGACACCATTCACGAGAAATTTCTGGGGGAGAGCCGGTGCTTTTTCGCCCTGGTTCCGGATAAGGGCTATTACCTGGCTGAGTCCAGCGGCCATCTGGCCATGGACTATGACGCGCTGTATGCCAAGCTGGCGGCGGGGCTTCCCTGGGCGGTGCAGATTGATTTGCGGCAGACTTTGACCGCCGGGGACTACTACCGGACGGACACCCACTGGCGGCAGGAATGCTTACTTCCGGCGGCAACGGCTATTTGTGATGCTCTGGGAGTGACGGCGCCGAAGGGGGAGGACTATTCGCGGATTCAGTCAGAGCGGCCTTTCTATGGGGTCTACTACGGCCAGGCGGCTCTGCCTATGGAGCCGGATACCCTGACCTGGCTGGAAAGCGAAACCCTCCGGGAATGTACCGTTTATGACTACGAAACCGGGAAAACCGGGGTTGTTTACGACACCGCCAAGCTGACGGAAAGCCGGGATCCTTACGATGTGTTTCTGTCCGGTGCCCGGGCACTGCTGACGATTGAAAATCCCAATGCCAAAACCGACCGGGAGCTGATTGTGTTCCGGGATTCCTTCGGAAGCTCTATGGCGCCGCTGCTGCTGGAAGACTATGCCAAGGTGACGCTGGTGGATATTCGTTACGTCAGCTCGGCAAAGCTGGACAGCTTCCTGGACTTCCACGGCCAGGACGTGCTCTTCCTGTACAGCACCCTGGTGCTGAATAACAGCGCTTCCCTGAAATGAAAAACCGGGTGATTTCTGAGGAAATCACCCGATTTTTGCTGAATATAGTAGATTTTTGCGATTTACACTGTGCGGGCGACGAATCGTCGCCCCTACAGATTCTAACGAACCTCACGCTTCTTGCAGGCATTCGTCCAGCTTTTCCTGAATCCGCTGCTTTACCAATGCGGCCAGCTCCGCGGGCTTCATGCCGGCGTATTCCTGGGCGGTGATGGGCTTCAGATAGTGCGCCTGGACGGACACCGGCTTGCTGCCCGGCTGATCGAGCACCTTGAAGCAGTCCACCAGGGCGATGGGTATCACCGGACAGCCGGACTTGGTGGCGCACCGGAAGCTGCCCCCGTGGAAGTCCAGCATTTCGTTGCCCTTTTTACTCCGGGTGCCCTCGGGGAAAATCAGATAGCCACGTCCGTCCTTGACCTCCTGGGTCACATGCTGAATTACGGTCAGGGATTGACGCACGTCCTCCCGGTTCATGGGGAAGGACTTGGTGCACAGGGCGATCTGGTGGATAAAGGGAATGTCGTAAAGCTCCTGCTTGAGCACCGCGCCGATGGGACGGTCGCAGGTGGCGGCGATGGCCAACACGTCGAACATGCCCTGGTGATTGGCGTAGAGCATGAAGCCCCCCTCGGCGGGAATGTTCTCCTGACCGTCCACCTGCAAATCCACGTTGCCCCCCTTGACGGCGCAGCGCAGGATATACTGGATATGGGCGTAGCGCTCCGACTCCGGATACTTATCCGGATTTTTGGCATAGCGGCACAGCTTGAACCAGGCTCCGGGCACCATGCCCAGATTTTTCAGCACCATGGTAACGATTCGGTTCATAGGATAGCCTTCCTTCATTTGATATCTTTGGGAGGTATTATACCACAACCAGGAGAAAATGCAACCTGTCCTGCCGCGTGATTGCGGTGTTTGTAAAAGTAATCCGAAATATTTTGGAGCAGTTCCGGCGGTGCGGCCGGGGGGTACTTAGGGGGGCGGCTTTGTCGGCAGCGCCCCCTAAGCCGGTTTCTTATCAATGTTCTTGCCGGGACAAGAACATTGCCCCCGGAGGGATTTTAGACGGGGACAGGCTTCGTCTTTTTCCACTGTGGCTGCATTGTCGGCTAATTTTCAAAATAGCCCTTGACAAAACTGTATGAATGTGTTATTGTACTAGTGCACTAATACAGTAGCACAAGGAGATGAATGCAATGGACTGGAAGTTTTCGGGAGACCGACCGGTGTATCAGCAGATCATGGAGCTGATGCGCGGCGGCATCGTGAAAGGGGAGCTGCCCCCCGGCGGGAAAATACCCTCGGTGCGGGAGCTGGCTGCTCAGGCGCAGGTGAACCCCAACACCATGCAGCGAGCCATGACCGAGCTGGAACGGGAGGGACTGCTGGTCAGCGGCGGTACCAGCGGCCGGACGGTTACGGAAAATCCGGAGGTTTTGGAAAAAATGCGGGAAGCGGTTTTGCAGGAGCTGGCGCGGGAATGCGCCGAGAAATTTATGGTATTTGGCATCACCCCCAGTCAGGCGGCACAGCTGCTGCTGGAGCTGGAAAAGGAGGAGTAAACATGGAAAGCGTATTGAAAACATCCGGGCTTACCAAGCGGTATCACGGAAGCCCGGCTCTGGACAACCTGAACCTGGAGCTGCCCCAGGGGAAAATCGTGGGTCTGCTGGGCCCAAACGGCAGCGGCAAGACCACCTTTATCAAGCTGGCGGCGGGGCTGCTGACCCCAACGGCCGGGGAAATTACCATTTGCGGCGAGAAAATCGGCCCTGCCAGCAAGGCACTGGTTTCCTACCTGCCGGATCGCACCTGCTTCAATAAACGGCTGAAGGTTGCGGAGCTTCTGGACTTTTTTCAGGATTTTTATGCCGATTTTGACGTAAATCGGGCGCAGCAGATGCTGAACGCCCTGGGCATTGACCCCCAGGCCAGGTACCGCACTCTGTCCAAGGGCACCCAGGAGAAGGTACAGCTGGTGCTGACCATGTCCCGGCGGGCAAGGCTGTATCTGCTGGACGAGCCCATCGGCGGTGTAGACCCGGCGGCCCGGGACTACATTCTCAACACGATCATCAACAACTACGACCCCAGCGCAACGGT
>CAKTXO010000031.1 GCA_934630985.1 uncultured Oscillospiraceae bacterium
CTAATATCCCGTCTGAACTTCTGTGGGTGGGCTGCTTGCAGCCCACCCCTTTCAGAATGGGGTTTCGTTTGAGGGGATTATGAAATAAGCTGCCCGTTTATAGCCTGTCATTGCGAACCAGTGGTGCTCCGCGCAGCGAATGAAAATTCCGATGATTGCCGGTGGCAATCATACCATAATATTGCGCACACTGGTGTGGCCCCCTCCGGGGATTCCCGCCGGTCACAATCCCCCGGTTGAAAGGAAAAGCCTTTCATATCCCCCTGAGACGAAACCATAAGTCTTGAATAAGGAAAAGAATAGGAGGTCTGCTCTATGAGTGAATACCGCTTGGAAATGCGCGGTGTTTGTAAGTCTTTCCCCGGTGTAAAGGCCCTGGATCATGCTCAGCTGTGCCTGCATCCCGGCAAAGTACATGCGCTCATGGGAGAAAACGGTGCCGGCAAATCCACACTGATGAAGTGTATGTTCGGTATCTACAGCATGGACGAAGGCGAGATTTACTACGAGGGTCAGAAGGTCAACATCAAGGACCCTCTGGAAGCACTGAAAATGGGCATTGCCATGGTTCACCAGGAGCTTCAGCCCATCCCCGCCCGTACCATCGGCGAGAACATCTTCCTGGGTCGCTATCCCATGAAGAAGCTGCTGGGCTTTATCCCCGTGGTCGATCATGAAAAAATGTACGCCGATACCGCCAAGCTCCTGAAGAAGGTGCGGATGGATTTCGACCCCAAGCAGATGCTGGGCGAGCTCAGCGTTTCCCAGATGCAGTCTGTGGAAATCGCCAAGGCCGTCTCCGCCAACTGTAAGGTGCTGATTCTGGACGAGCCCACCTCCTCCCTGACGGCAAACGAAGTGGAGGCCCTGTTCCGGATCATTGAGGATCTGAAGGCCGACGGCGTTGCCATCGTTTATATCTCCCACAAGATGGATGAGATTCTGCGGATCTCCGACGAAGTCACCGTCATGCGTGACGGCCACTACATCGGCACCTGGGACAGCAAGGATCTGACCACCGACTTCATCATCTCCAAGATGGTGGGTCGGGAACTGACGAACCTGTACCCCGAGCGGCACAATGTGCCCGGCGAGGTGGTGTTCGAGGTGGAGGACTTCACCTCCATCAACCCCAGAAGCTTCCGCCACGTCAGCTTCAACATCCGCAAGGGCGAGATTCTGGGCGTTGGCGGCCTGGTGGGTGCCCAGCGGACAGAGCTGATGGAAGGCCTGTTCGGCATCCGCTCCCATACCACCGGCACCATCCGGTTCCAGGGCAAGGAACTGAAAATTGATCGGCCCAAGGATGCCATCGACCAGGGCATCGCCATGCTGACCGAGGATCGGCGGGCAACGGGCATTCTGGGCGTGTTGAGCATCGCGGACAATATTTCCGTGGCTTCCCTGAAGCAGTACCTGGACTACGGTATCATGATCAACGATAAGAAGGTCGAGGCTCTGGTTCAGGCAAACGTCAAGAAGATGAACATCAAGACTCCCTCCAGCAAGACTCAGATCCAGAGCCTGTCCGGCGGCAACCAGCAGAAGGTGCTGATCGGCCGTTGGCTGGCAAACGCCCCGGATGTGCTGATCCTGGACGAGCCCACCCGTGGTATCGACGTGGGTGCCAAGTATGAGATTTACTGCATCATCGAAGAGCTGGCCCGGGCAGGAAAGAGCATCATCATGATTTCCTCCGAAATGGCGGAGCTCATCGGTATGTCCGACCGGATCATGGTCATGTGCGATGGCAGAGTGACCGGCTTCGTGGACGGCAAGGATGCCACCCAGGAAAACATTATGGAACTGGCAACCCAGTTTGAGACAGTTTGAGCAAGGAGGAAATTTGAAATATGAAAACACAGATGAGTGTACCTCAGAAAATTTGGAAGGTCATCAAGGGCAATCCCATTGTCATTATGCTGGCCATCATCAGCCTGGCCGTGGGCTTTACCATCAATAACTTCTTCTCCCTGGATAACCTGAATAACCTGATGTGCAACACCACGGTTCGATTCCTCATCGCTTTGGGTGTTTCCGGCTGCCTGATCACCAAGGGCACCGACCTGTCCGCCGGCCGTCAGGCCGCTCTGGCCGCTACCCTGACCGGCGTCATGGTTCAGCGTGCCGATTATGCCAGCCGGATGTTCTCCTGGATGCCTGAGATGAACATGTGGGCTGTGCTGCTCATCGTCCTGGTTGTGGGCGCCGCCATCGGTACTATCACCGGCCTGATCATCGCCTACCTGAACGTGCCCCCCTTCATCGCTACCCTGGGTATTCAGACCATCATCTACGGCATCAACCTGATCTACACCAACGCGCAGCCCATCGGCGGCTTCACCGACAGCTTCAAGTCCTTCTTCAACTGGAAGATGCTGCCCATCGGCGCCTTCAAGGGCTTCAACGGCTATATCCTCTTTGCGCTGCTCTTCGGCCTGATTTTCTGGTTCATGTATAACAAGACCACCCACGGCAAGTACATCTACGCCATCGGCGGCAACGAGAACGCCGCTGAGGTCTCCGGTGTCAACGTGCGGGTGAGAAAGACCCTGATCTACATGACCGCGGGCCTGATGTACGCCTTCGCCGGTTTCCTGATGACCGGTAAGTCCGGCGGCGCTTCCGCCTCCATGGGCGTCAGCTACGAGCTGGAAGCCATCGCCGGCTGTACCATCGGCGGCGTGTCCACCACCGGTGGTATCGGTACCGTCGGCGGCATCCTGGTGGGCGTGCTGGTGTTCGAGCTGCTGAAGATCATCCTGCAGTTCGTGGGCGCCGACCCCAACTTCAACTACATTGTCCAGGGCCTGGTGGTCATCACTGCCGTTGCCATGGATATCCGCAAGTACGTCGCCAAGAAGTAATTCCATGGAAGAAAAAGACATCAAGGAAGAAACGGCAAAAGAAGAGCAACTCAAGTCCCAGTGGCAGCTTCAGAAGGAGAACTGGTATGACCGGGTGCCCCTGAATCAGAAGCAGCTGGACATCATCATCGGCGTGTGCCTTGTGCTGTTGGTGTTGACCTTCGTGCTGATCTATCTGGACGCCAAGGACATTTTCCATCTGTTCGGAGGATAAGAAAACCCGGAAGAATCCGCCTTGGCGGCGTTCCTTCCACGAAAATCCTTCCTGCTTCGCAAAACCAAAAACCGCGCTTTCCTTTCGCATGCTGCGAAGGCGGGCGCGGTTTTTTGCCGCTCTTTGGAGCCGGTTTCCGGCAGGAAAGGGGAGCCGCTTCCGGAAAGCGGAATGCCTTGTGCAAGTTCACAGACAAATCCGCCGGGCATGGGAAAGAAAAAGACCGACCGGTATCATAAAAAAACAAACCATTCGTGGAAAATACCATAAAATAACGAACAAGTCCGCCTGAGAACTGTTCCATGTGTCTGAATTTTGAAGGTTTTCCCGGGAATTTGTATTGTCCATCCATACGAAAAAATAGAACAAATGCTCAAAATCTTGACTTCCGGCGACCCATGGAATATACTCACAGTAGAGATTGCTGCCGGGCTTTTTACAGGCTCAGGCACCTGAAAACGGAAGAAAGCGAGGAAATATGTATGCCCCATGAAACTGTACTGGGTCTTGAGCTGGGCTCCACCCGGATCAAGGCGGTTGCCATCGACGAAGGTCACAACCCGGTGTCCTCCGGGGACTACACCTGGAAAAGCGACTATGTGGACGGCATCTGGACTTACGACCTGGGGGAGGTCTGGAAGGGCTTGAAGGCTGCCGTTTCCGGTCTGTCCCATCGTGAGAACATCGCCGCCATGGGCGTGTCTGCCATGATGCACGGCTACCTGGCCTTCGATGAAAACTGGAATCTGCTGGTGCCCTTCCGAACCTGGCAGAACACCATCACCGCCCAGGCT
This sequence comes from uncultured Oscillospiraceae bacterium, assembly GCA_934630985.1. Lineage (GTDB taxonomy): Bacteria > Bacillota > Clostridia > Oscillospirales > Oscillospiraceae > Faecousia. The sequence goes on from CAKTXO010000031.1 coordinate 3,876, forward strand.
GCCGCCGAGCTGACCGAGGAATTCGGCTTCAATATTCCCCAGCGCTGGTCCATTGCCCACCTGTACCAGGCGGTGCTGAACGGCGAGCCCCATGTGCCCCGGATCCGGCATATTACCACCCTGGCAGGCTACGTCCATTATATGCTCACCGGCGTCAATGCCCTGGGAGTAGGGGAGGCCTCCGGCATGTTCCCCATCGACAGTGAGCGCAATTGCTTTCACGAAGGGATGCTTGACAAGCTGGAGGCGCTTCTGGCACCCCGGAACCTTCCTTGGAAGGTGCGGGAAGTGCTGCCCCAGGTGCTGGTGGCCGGTGAACGAGCCGGCGTTCTCACCGAGGAGGGTGCCAGGCGACTGGACGGTCTGCTGGCTCCCGGCATTCCCTTTGCCCCTGCCGAGGGCGACGCCGGTACGGGCATGACCGCTACCAACGCCGTGGCACCCGGAACCGGCAACGTGTCTGCCGGCACCTCCATTTTCTCCATGGTGGTTCTGGAGAAGCAGCTGAGCAGGGTTTATGAGGAAATCGACATGGTCACCACTCCCACCGGCAAGCCGGTTGCCATGGTGCACTGCAACAACTGTACCAACGACACCAACGCCTGGGTGAGCGTCCTCAAGGAGACTGCCAACCTGTTCGGTGCCAATCCTTCCACCGGCGAGCTGTACACCAAGCTGTATCAGCACTCCCTGGAGGGCGACGCGGACTGCGGCGGCGTTCAGGTGTGCAACTACATGGCAGGTGAAGGCGTGACCCATATGGACGCAGGCCGTCCGTTGGTTGCCCGCCGTCCGGATTCTCGGTTTACTCTGGCGAATTTCTTCCGGGCGCAGCTGTATTCCACCATGGCGACATTGAAAATCGGCATGGACATTCTGGCAGGGGAGCGGGTAGCCATTCACAGCCTGACAGGCCATGGTGGGCTGTTCAAGACTCCTGTGGTAGGTCAGAAGTACATGGCTGCCGCCTGCAACGCTCCCGTGACCTGCATGGAGACGGCCGGCGAAGGCGGCCCCTACGGCATGGCACTGCTGGCGGCCTACATGCTCCGCAAAGCTCCCGGCCAGACTCTGGAGGACTACCTGAACGCCGAGGTCTACGCCGGTGTCAAGGGCACCACCGTAACCCCGGATGAGGCCGATGTGGCGGGCTTCAACCGATATCTACAGGCCTATCGGGGGCTGCTGGAGGTGGAGCGTCAGGCGGTCAATTCCCTGTAAGCAGCGGTATCAATTGGTTATTTGAATATCCGGGGGATTACGAACCAGTGTGCTCATCGGTTCGCAATGACACCCGTTATTATGATTTAGGAGGAATATAAAAATGGCTTATCAGTTTTGGTTTGTAGTTGGCTCTCAGAGCCTGTACGGTGAAGAGGTTCTGAAGACCGTGGCTCAGCGAGCCGAGGAAATGGCTCAGGAAATGAGCAAGCATCTGCCTTACCCCCTCATTTACAAGGTCACCGCCATGTCCAACTCCCAGATTTCGGACATTGTGAAAGAGGCCAATTACGACGATTCCTGCGCCGGTATCATTACCTGGTGCCACACCTTCTCTCCTTCCAAGATGTGGATCAACGGCCTTGTAAATTTGCAGAAGCCCTACTGTCACTTCGCCACCCAGTATAACCTGGAGATTCCCAATGAGGAAATCGACATGGACTTCATGAACCTGAACCAGGCTGCCCATGGCGACCGGGAGCATGGCTTCCTTGCGGCGCGCCTCCGGATGCCCCGGAAGGTCATCGCAGGCTACTGGAAGGACGAGGGATGTCTGAAGCGTATCGGCGATTGGATGAAGGCCGCCATCGGCGTGGCCGTGTCCAAGAAGATGAAGGTCATGCGCTTCGGCGACAACATGCGGGAAGTGGCCGTCACCGAGGGCGACAAGGTGGAGGTGCAGATCAAGCTGGGCTGGCAGGTGAACACCTGGGCCGTGGGGGATCTGGTCAAGGAAATGAGCGCCGTCACGGAAGAGGAAATTGACGCGCTGATGGACGTGTATAAGGCCTCCTATGACATTGCCACCGACGACATCGGTGCCATCCGCTACCAGGCCAGAGAAGAGATCGCCATGAAGAAGATGATGGATCGGGAGGGCTGCAAGGCCTTTTCCAACACCTTCCAGGATCTTTACGGCATGGAGCAGCTGCCGGGTCTGGCCTCCCAGCATTTGATGGCTCAGGGCTACGGCTACGGCGGCGAGGGCGACTGGAAGGTTTCCGCCATGACTGCCATCCTGAAGGCCATGGGTGACAACGGAAACGGTGCCTCCGCGTTCATGGAGGATTACACCTATCATCTGGTGAAGGGTCATCAGTATTCCCTGGGTGCCCATATGCTGGAGGTCTGCCCCAGCCTGGCGGATCCCGCCGTCCGCCCCCGGATCGAGACTCACTTCCTGGGCATCGGCATGAACGAGAAGGATCCTGCCCGTCTGGTATTTGAGGGTAAGCCCGGCGATGCCATTGTGGTGTCCCTCATCGACATGGGCGGTCGCCTGCGGCTCATCGTCCAGGATATCCACGCTGTCAAGCCCATTATGCCCATGCCCAACCTGCCTGTGGCTCGGGTCATGTGGCAGGCAGAGCCAAACCTCACCACCGGTGTTGAATGCTGGATCACCGCCGGCGGTGCCCACCACACTGTCCTGAGCTACGACGTTACCGCCGAGCAGATGAAGGACTGGGCAGGCATGATGGGCATCGAGTACGTCCATATCGGCAAGGATACCACCGCGGAGGGGCTGGAGAAGGAGCTGTTCCTGAACGATCTGGCCTGGAAACTGAAGTAATACTGAACTCCAATTAAAATCTTTAAAAAAGATTTTAATTGCCTGAAGGGCAAGGAGTTCATATGAAACTTGTTTTGTGATTTCTTTCCTTATAAATCACAAAACAGGCAGCGCCTTCAGGCGATGCCTTCCTGATTAAAATTAAGATTTTAATCAGGAAATAGTATCAGATTTTACAGGGGTGCCCTACCGGCACCCCTGGGCGCGAAAAGGAGTTACTATGCTGGAAGAACTGAAGAAAAAGGTATATGAAGCCAATATGGAGCTGCCCCGGCGGAATCTCGTCACCTACACCTGGGGCAACGTTTCCGGCATCGACCGGGAGAAGGGGCTGATGGTCATTAAGCCCAGCGGCGTGGAATACGACGAGCTGACCCCGGAAATGATGGTGGTTGTGGATCTGGAGGGCAATATCCTGGAAGGCAATCTGAACCCCAGCAGCGATACCAAGACTCACATCGAGCTATACAAGGCCTTCCCCCAGCTGGGCGGCATTGTCCACACCCACAGCCCTTACGCTGTGGGCTGGGCTCAGGCAGGGGAGGACATTCCCTGCTATGGCACCACCCAGGCCGACTACTATTACGGCCCCATCCCCTGTGCCCGTCACCTGACCCAGGCGGAGCTGGACGAGGACTATGAGAAGGGCACCGGCACCGTGATCATCGAGACCTTCCGGGATCGGAATATTGACCCCATGGCTGTGCCTGCCGTTATCTGCCACAGTCACGGCCCCTTTACCTGGGGCAAGGATCCGGCTCAGGCGGTGTATCATGCGGTGGTGCTGGAGGAAGTGGCCAAGATGGCTATGTACACCCGGCTGGTAAGGCCTGACGCGGCACCCGCGCCTCAGCGGATCCTGGATAAGCACTATCTGCGCAAGCACGGCCCCAACGCCTACTACGGACAGAAAAAGTAAATGCTATCCCCGGCACCGCCTCGGTGCCGGGGAGATTTCTTCCGATTGACGGGGGTGGCCCTCCGTGATACAATGACCCAAAGGAGGCGAGCCCATGCCCCAGACACAGACAAAATTCGGCCTGACCGGCAATCAGCTGAAGCTCATTGCGTTGATTACCATGACCGTTGACCATATCGGGATGCTGCTTCTGCCCCAGGTAACGGTGCTGCGAATCATCGGCAGAATCGCCATGCCTCTGTACGCTTACATGATCGCCGAGGGCTGCCGGCACACCCACGACCGGCGACGGTACTTCCTCCGGCTGGCAGGGCTGGCGCTGGTATGTCAGATCGTCTATTATTTTGCCGACCGCTCCCTGTACCAGTGCATTCTTGTGACCTTTTCCATGTCGGTGCTGTGCATCTGGGCGGTGGATACCGCTCAGCATAAGGGCAGTCTTGCCTGGATGCTGACAGCGGCAGCTGCCCTGCTGGGGGCATGGGCTGTCTGCGAACTGCTGCCCATGGAAATTTCCGGTTTTGGGGTGGATTACGGTTTTTTCGGAGTGCTGCTGCCTGTGATCCTCTACTATTTCGGGAAAAAGGGCATTGTGCCGGGAATGCTTCTGCTGTGCCTTTCCATAGGCGATCTGCAATGGTGGGCGCTGGCCGCGGTGCCGCTGATGTTTCTCTACAATGGCCAGCGAGGAAGCCGCTCTCTGGGCTGGGTATTTTACCTCTATTATCCGCTGCATTTGGCGGTGCTTTATGGCGTTGCGCTATTACTGCAATCCGTTAAAATTTAGGTTGATTTTATCCTAATATTTGCGTATAATAAAGAAAAAGGAGGATTGCGTATGAACATCGATACCAATACCATTGTGCCGATTTCCGTTGCCAACCAGAATTTTTCCAAGGTTGCCCGGCTGGTTGACCAATACGGCTCGGCAGTTATCATGAAGAATAATGCGCCCCGGTATATCATCTACGAATTTAACCAGGCGGATACCATGCAGGCAGCGGCAGATGAGGATGTACTTGCCTCCTCCGCAAAACTACTGTGCCGCAACGAGCACGTCTACGAGGAACTGGCCAAATGAAGGTGCTGGGCAAGCACCAGATTCGGATGCTCCACAGGGCACTGATCTCCCAGTCCGGCGGAATCGACGGACTCCGGGACGAGGGATTGCTGGATTCCGCCGTCAACACGCTCCTGCAAACCTTCGGCGGTCGGGAGCTTTATCCGTCCCTTTTGGAAAAGGCGGCACGGCTGGGCTACGGCCTGATTCACAACCACCCGTTTCTGGACGGTAATAAGCGGATTGGAACCCACGCCATGCTGGTGTTTCTGGATATTAACGGCGTTTCTCTTTCCTACACGGATGAAGAGCTGATTACCGTGATTCTTCGGGTCGTCTCTGGGGAGATAGATGACCGAGGTCTGCTGGAATGGTTAAAAGCGCATGTGGGATCTGATTAAAAAAGCAGGCACTTCATTGTGAGTGCCTGCTTCTCTGCTGTTTTGGGTTATTCGAATGCCAGGCCAAAATAGGCCGGAGTCCAGGAATCGTCACAGATAGGACGGAACATGGCGAAGGGAGTAGCTCCGGGCAGACGGAAGGTTCCCCGGTCTTTTCCCAGGGCACCCAGAATCCCGGCAGCCTGGGAAGCATCCCCCAGAAGCTCCATGGGTTCATCCTCAGTGGCAGCCAGAAGGAAGCCGTTACCCGCGTACAGTTTTGCGGATTCTGCCAGATATTCGATGGCACCGTCTTCCTGGACAATGCCCCCCACCGGAAGATACTTCCGGCGCAGGGCGGCGTATTCCTCTGGGGTCACTTCCCACAGCGGCACCGGTGCCCCGGCGGGAAGGGTCAGATTCTCCACGCCGCCAAAATTCCGGTAGCCCATGGCTGCGTACATTCGCCGAAGGCCATCGTCCGCCGGAACCAGCACAGAGCCGTCATAGCCCCGGGAGGTAAGCACCTCCTGAGTTTTTACCATCAGCTCCCGGCAAAGCCCCTGATGCCGGTATTCCGGGGCGGTGGCCACGGCGTAAAGATAGGCAAGCTTCCGTCCCTGGCAGCTTGTCTGCATCCAGGCAAGCCCCGCGGCGAGCTGCCCTTCCCGGAAAATTGCCAGGGTGTTTTCCGGCCGGTAGGCTGTCCGGAAAAAGCTGTCGATCCAGCCGTCGTCACCGAACGCTGCCGCCCAAAGTGCCTTCCACATCGTCTTCTCCATGCAGTCCCTCCGCAAGGTAAGCGCAGTATTTTTCCTCCATATGGTGAGGCTGATAGCTGAGCTTGGCCTGACGCAGGCCGGGAAGCCCCAGATCGTCCTCCCGATTCAGAAATGCCAGCTCCGGGTGCTTCAGCCGCAGATACCGGGCGAATTCGCAGTTCACCGCGGCATAGGCTCCGTCTACATCCTCCCGGGCTTTTTCAAAATGCACATCCATGGTGTTTTCCGACAGCCGGGAGGCCAGGGTAACAGCCAGTACCTGGCCGTTTTCCACTAGCATCAGCCCCTCCATCCCCAGTGCCTCAAAGTGCCGGAAGGCTCGGCTCAGGGCAATCTGCTCCAATAGATAGTCCCCGTGGGGATCCTCCGCAAGCCGCTGGCGGAACCACTGAGCCACCATCTCCTGAGCCTGGGGAAGATTTTTCTTTTCCAGGGGGACACTGAGACAGTCCGGGTGGGAGGCCTGGAATTTGTGCACATGGTTGCGCTTTTTCTGGAATTTCCGCCCCTTCAGGTCGGCCAGGTCATCAATGGCATAGACATAGTCGAAGCCGTCCCGGTCTGGCCGGAACAGAAAACGGCCGGGGAACCAGCTTTCCAGCTCTTCTGTCTCCGGACGGGTCAGGCTGGTGAATCGGCAGGGAATGCCCCGCTCCCGGGCATCCTGAATCACGGCCTCCACGATGGCCCGGCGGTCGCCGGTGCCGATGGGATAGGGGTAGACGCTTTTTCCGTAAAAATGGGAGAAAAAGGCAATGCCGCCGGGAAAAAACGCAGCCTCCTGCCGACCCCACAGGTAGAGGTTGTCGAAGCTATACTCACAGCTTCTGGGGGGACAGGCAAATAAAATGTTGTCATATTGTGCTTTCTGAGAAAGCTGTAAACGGGAAAAAGAGATCATATTTTCACATCCTTCGGTTTGCTATGATAGCATAGTTTTCCCAAAAAGACAAGGAAAACCACCGGAGTTTTCTCCGGTGGTCCGATTCAGGCAAAGAGCCTACTGTCCAGGCCCCGCTTTTTCAGGGCGTAATAGAGGAGAGAGCCCGGAACCAGCAGCACAGCGATTTCGCCGAGAGCAACGTACAGGGCGTTGAGTCCAAAGCCGCCGCCGATGTACACCGTCAGTTCCCAGCCCACCAGAATGGCGTTGGCGATGGCGGGCATCAGCATGGCGGGCAGGGGATAGCCATGGACGGTGACCTTTCGGGTCAGCCACATACCCTCGGCGGCAAGCAGGGTGGCGGCGGAGCCCAGCACAAAGTCCAGGGGCAGGGCGGCGGCATAGGTGATGTTGAAAATCAGGCAGCCCAGAGTCAAACCCGGAACGGCGGCAGGGGTGAACAGAGCCAGCACGCACAGAGCCTCGGACAGGCGCATCTGAATGGCCCAGGTGGCGGAGCCGGGAAGCAGCAGGTTTTGCAGGTGGGTGAGCACGGCGTACAGGGCGGCGATAATGGCGGCCTGGGTCAGATAGCGGGTGGATTTGGTCATGACGATTCTCCTTAAACTGAAAAAATGGGCGCAGTCCGCACCCATAGCAACAAAAAATGGGCGCGAAAGCGTCCATCTAAGAAGGCCTGCCCAAAAGCACATGCCAAATCCTAGTTTTGTTTACCGACAGGATGGTTACGAACTGTCCTATGAAATTGTGTGGGTATTGTATCAGAGAATCAGAAAATTGTCAAGCCCCCGGCTTGTGCCGGGGACTTGACAAAAAATTTCGTGCTATGTAAGTACTTCCAGTAAAACCGTCCATAGCAATCCAAAAGACTTTGACGCAGTTCCGGCGGTGCGGCCGGGGGATTCTTAAGGGGGCGGCTTTTCGGCAGCGCCCCCTAAGTAACCGATGATGAAATCGTCTGCGGCTATCAGCGGATCTTTTGCCCCGACTGTGCAGTTTGGAAAACTTGAAATACATACAGTATTCCCGCGTTTTTCAAACTTTCATTCGTGACAAAATCTCTCGCCGATGGCTCTTGACGATTTCATCATCGGTTACTTAAGCCCGCTTACTTCTCAATTTTCTTGCCGGGACAAGAAAATTGCCTCCGGAGGAACCAGAGCCGAAAGTTTTCTGCAAAGTATGAAATGATTGGCCCTCATCCGTCACGGCTACGCCGTGCCACCTTCCCCCGAGGGAAGGCAAGGGAACGGATTGTGACCAGAGGGAATCCCTGGAAGGGGCCACACCAGTGACAACGATGAATTATGGTATGACTGCCACCGGCAGTCATTAGGATTTTAATTCGCTGCGCGGAGCACCACACTGGTTCGCAATGACATGCGATGTACGACAGTTCCCAAAAGAGCCAGGGGCTTGCGGATCAGACCTTTTCTCCCTCAATGTAGGTGGGACGGGAGGGGATAATCAGGGCAGCGATGATATAAGCCCAGATGCCCGCACCGGCGAAGAGACTGAAAACGCACCAGCCCAGCCGAATGAGAGTGGGGTCAATGCCGAAAAATTCGCCCAAGCCGCCGCAGACCCCTGCCAGCATGGCGTTGTCCTTGGAGCGATAAAGCTTTTTGCCGTTCATAAAAAATCCTCCTTGATTCTGCTTTTTGATATGATACTCCCTTCCCGGGCTTTCGACTAGCCCAGTTTTCAGGGATTTGTGTCAGTCATATAGACAACGGCTACATTCCCGGGGAAGATTTCTCCCTTTTGGGTGGGAATCAGAGCGGCATAGTTGGTTGTATCCTCTCTGCCGCCCGGATGCACGGCGATTTTGACGGTACAGCCATTTGCCTGCCAGGTGATGTCCTGAACTTCACAGACACCCGTCACATCCTGGGAGAAAATCAAAAGCAAGTCCTGAGACGCAAAGAAGTGCTCGTCAAAGCCTTCACAGGCCATCTCCAATCCGGAAATGTCCCAGGATTCACCCATTTCCGACAGGCCTTCTTCCAGAGCCTCCCGGTTGTCAAACAGGTGTACCGCCGGGAAAGCAGCATCTTCCGCCTTGTCAGGAAGATTGGGCACTTCCAGGCATGGGGGCACGGCGATTTCGGCATCCATGGCTCCCAGATCCCCGGAAGCCGGAGCCTGAGCCATCTCAGGAGCGGAGTCCGCTGCAGAGAAGGTCTTGGTCATTTCATTCGAGGCGGTTTTCGCCGGCTGATTTTGATACAGCACCCCGCACAGAACCAGCAGGGCGCAGCAGGCGGCCAGAGACACATACCGCCGCCAGTGGAGGGTTTTCGGCTTCCGGCTCCGAACTTCATCCGCTCTGGCAATCAGATCCTCCGGAAGCAGGGTCAGCGCATCATGAAATTGTTCCCCGGTCATAGGCAGAAGCCCTCCTTTTCCAAGTATTCTTTCAGCCCGACCCGGGTGCGGAAGAGCAGAGTCTTGACCTTGCTTTCCGTGATTCCTAAGTAGGCGGCAATTTCCTTTACCGGATCCAGAAAGTAATACCTTCCCAGAAAGGCTGCCTGGGTTTCTTTGCTCTGGGTGCGCAGATACACCCCGATGGCATCGGCCAAAGCCTTGGCGTTGACGATTTCCTCAGGCGTGTTGCCCCCGGAAACGCAGTCTGACAGCTCTTCCAGGGAAACGGCGTATTCCGAAGCCTGCCGCTTGGCGCGGGTTCGGTAGCGGAACAGGTCAATGGAGATTCGCCGGGTCAGCTTGGCAAGGTAAGCGGACAGCACACTGGGTCTGTGAGGCGGCATGGACTCCCAGGCGGCAAGATAGGTGTCGTTGACGCTTTCCCGGCTGTCATCCGGATTATTGAGAATGTTGTTGGCGATTTTTTGCAGGTAACGGTCGTACTTGGCCTGGGTTTCCGAAACGGCCTGCTCGTTTCGCTCCCAGTAGAGGGTCACAATCTGTTCGTCTTCCATGCAATGCCTCCTTTCTTTCCATTACTATATAATATACTCGACAAAAATCAAGTCCGGTTGCGCGGAACTGTAAAAAAGAATGCCATTGCGAGCCAGTGGTGCTCCGCGCAGCGAATCAAAATAGCAATGATTGCCAGTGGCAATCATACCACAATATATCGCAGACTGGCGTGGCTCTTTCCAAGGATTCCCACGGTAATTCCGAGAACCGAAGGAAAGGGACTGCCTTTCGTCAAGAGGAAAGACGCTCTCTTCGTGAGACTCGAAAAAGGAAAACGGATTGCCACACCAGTGACATCGGTCACTGGTTCGCAATGACATGCGTTATACGGTTGCTTCTGCAAAAAACGATACCGAGCGGTGCCCAATGGTCTATCGAATATTGACCAGCTTGCGCACGCATCGCCTGCCGGGGCTCCCGGCTTATTCCGCGCTGAGCTCGATCCGGTCGTTGCTGATACCCTGCTGGTGGAACAGCCGCAGCAGCTCCTCCGGGGTCAGCCCCTCCCGCTGAGCACCGCCCAGTTCCAGAACGATGGATCCATCCTTCATCATAATCGTCCGGTTGCCCAGAGACAGAGCCGAGGGGATGTTGTGGGTAATCATCAGACAGGTGATGCCGTGATCGGCTACAATCTGCCGGGTCAGGGTCAGCACCTTATCCGCTGTAGCCGGGTCAAGAGCGGCGGTGTGCTCGTCCAGAAGAAGGAGCTTAGGCGTGACCATGGTGGCCATAAGCAGGGTCAACGCCTGCCGCTGGCCGCCGGAGAGAAGGCCTACGGGACTGCCCATCCGATCCTCCAGCCCCAGCCCCAGCTGGCTCAGCCGCTGCCGGAACTCCGCCCGGTCGGCTTTGGAGATCACGGAGAAGGGGTTGGTGCCGGAGCTGGCCCGCATATAGGCAAGGGCCAGATTTTCCTCGAT
>CAKTXO010000032.1 GCA_934630985.1 uncultured Oscillospiraceae bacterium
TATTACCCTCTGTTCAAAGTCCTTCTTTGAAAACAAAAATCACCACACAATTCCTCGAATTGTGTGGTGATACTGTTCTTATCCCCTTACTCCTGCATCCGATCATGAATATATTGCCGAATCTCCTGCCTTGGCAGCTCCAGGGCAAAGGAAAACTCCTGCTCGATCATGTTCTGAGCTTTGTGAAGAATGTCCAGCTCACTGGAGGGAAGCCCCTTCTTCTCCCGCCGGGTCTGAAGGCAGAAGGCCATCAGCAGAAGGCTTCTCGGCTCCGACTGAGAGAGAATCTGCTGGAACTGCGCCACGCGAACCTTTCGATCTTCGATCCAGTCCATCCGCTGGTCGTGAATTCCGGCGAGAACGGAATCAATTTCCGACTTGGTCAGCACCGGGCGGAGCTTGCCGGCAGTGCCGGAGCTGCCTGCGGGCAGATAGATGGTGGCGCCGTTCTCGCAAATCGGCGCAATGACCAGATACTCCCGTTCTCCTCTTCCAAAATTCATTTTTCGCAGACCCTCGATCCGACAGATTCCGTGACCGCAATAGCTGACAAAACTACCTGCCTGAAGCATTTTCAACACCCTTCCTTTTGTTGTTCTATATTGTATGAACATTTTACCAAATTTTTGGTGGAAAATGCAAATGTTGATTTCGCCAAAGAAAGACCCCTGTTTTTGGTGAAAAATACCTATATATCCCGGAAAAGCTGAATAAAGAGAAAAGAAAGAACGGTTTCCCCTTTTCCGGGAAAAACCAGCCGGACAGCGGGGGACACATGGACATCGGGCACCCCTCCGGCGTCACGATTTTCCCTTAGCGGAATGGATTTCGGAGAAAGGGCAAAGGGCGGAACCGGAAAGTGTGTTTACATAATTTCAAAAAAAGTTAACATAATACTAAGAAAACAGTAAAAATTTGACTTTCTGGAGAGGATATGTTATAATATCGGCGAAATGAAGAATTCTTTGAAAACAGCCAAGAATTCGACTGTATTTTCACCGGCTTCGTATTATCATGAAAGCCGGGGAAATTCGCCGAGATATCGGGAAACGCACCGTCTGCCGTCTGTTTGTGGAAGGGGCGCTTCCCTCAAAACCCAGCGGCGAAATCAGAAGGAGATGATTGAATGGATCCAATTGTGAATGAGGAATCCAAAAGGGAATCTGTGGAGCAGGCTCGCACCGAGAAAGGGGAGCGGCCGGCACCGGCAGTCAGAAGACGCAAACCCGCCAAGAAAAGCGCCATCCAAATTCGCGTCCCGGAGTTTCTGAAGCATCTGGGAGAGGATGTGAAGTGGTACTATGACATCCGGCTGTGGTCGCCGGTGCTTCTGATTCTGTTCATTCTGGCACTGCTGCCGGGAAAGAAGACGGAACCGGCAGTGCCGGTGGAGACGGTGCCTGCGGTGACGGTGGCAGAGACTCAGCCGGTGGCTGTGGAAACCCAGCCGGCGCAGACCACGGTGAACCCGGAGGCGGAGGCGCTGGCTCGGCTGGCGGACAGCGTAGGCTCCGGCCGGTCGGACAACGCCAAAATTGCCATCATGTGGGTGGCGGTGAACCGCTCTGACGATCGAGCCAACGGCTACGGTCAGGATCTGCTGACGGAGATTAACCGAGCCAACCAGTGGCAGGGCTACGATCCCAACCTGCCCTATACCCAGGGTACTTACGAAATGGCCTTGGAGGTGCTGGACACCCGAACCAGAGGTCGGCTGCGGCCCATTGACTCGGATATGCTCTGGCTGGTTCTCAACGACGACGGCTCTGTGACTCTGCGAAACAAGTTTAACGTCAACGCCAACGCAAATGTTCGAACCATTAAATAAAAGCAGTGAGGCTGTCCCGGATTTTTCCGGGACAGCCTCTGTGCTTTATCGTCAGTTCAGAATCTGTTTGGTAGCCTGCTCCACCATCTTCAGGAACATAGCCTCGTCCAGGGCGGAATTCTCCCGGATCAGTCGGGCGTAGCAGCTGACCATGCCCCCCACATAGAAGGCGGCAATGCCCTCCAGCTTGCCCGGCTCCCGGGCAGCCTCCGGGTGAACCCGCTGAAGAAGCCCGATGACATCCTGCGTAAACTGATCCAGCAGAATGTCCAGAAGCAGGGGGAACATGCTGCTGTCCCGGATATTGGAAACCATCCGGCTGTGAAGATGGAGGAAATCCAGCAGCTCCCGGCACATGTGTACAAAGGCCGCGCTGGGGGCGGTGTCCTGGGGCAGATGGTGCTGGAGTGTGGACATCATTTCCCGGAGGTAGAAGGCGAAGTAGTCGTATTTATCGGCGAAGTGCTTGTAGAAGGTAGTCCGGCGGATGGCGGCTCGGTCGCACAACTCGCCTACGGTCAGCTCCTCAAAACGTTTTTCCTCCATCAGCTCCGTAAAGGCGTCGTGCAGGGACTGATAGGTTTTTTGCAGGCGCAGATCAATTTTTTTCTCCATAAAAAAGCCTCTTGAAAAAATAAACATCTTTCCATATAATGTGAGTTAAGTTGCAGAAGATATCATTTTGTCTCTTGCAAATTGTCCATATTAAGCATATCATCTTTGTGTACAATTGTCAATTAACGATCTTGTGTTTTTGGAGGAACAGTATGAAAACAGAAGACGGTGGGAAGAAGACCGTGGAAGGAGGGAAGCCCCATGGCGAATAAGAACAAGGAGAATCAGCCAAGCGCCATGATGAAGCTTGCCACCTTCATTGTGGATAAGCGGAATCTTTTTTTTCTGGTGCTGGTAATCTGCCTGATTTTTTCCGCTATTTCCTGGAACTGGGTCACGGTGGAAAACGATCTGAAGGCCTATCTGCCGGATCAGTCCGAGTCCCGGCAGGGTCTGGATCTGATGGACGAGCAGTTCGTTACCTACGGCACGGCTCAGGTGATGGTGGAAAATGTATCCCGGGAGCAGGCTCAGTCCCTCTGCGATGAACTGGAGCAGATCAAGGGTGTCCAGAGCATCGACTATGAGGAAGAGGACGACTACCGGAATGTTTCCGCCCTGTATGCCATCACCTTTGACTATAGCGAGAAGGACGACAAGTGCCTGGACAGCCTGGAAGCGGTGAAGGAAGCCCTTTCCGCCCAGGACTACTATGTGAAAACCGACCTGGGCGATTCCGCCGCGGAGATCATCCAGCAGGAGGTAAACCTCATCATGGTGATCGTCGCGATTATCGTCGTGGTTGTGCTGGTGCTGACCTCCCAGACCTATGCGGAGGTGCCGGTGCTGCTGATGACCTTCGTGACCGCCATGATTCTCAACCAGGGCTGTCAGTTCCTGATGGGCACCATTTCCTTCGTGTCCAATTCCGTGACCAGCATTTTGCAGCTGGCGCTGTCCCTGGACTACGCGGTCATTCTGTGCAACCGGTTCAAGGAGGAGCGGGAGAACGGCCTGCCCATCCGGGAGGCGGCCATCACCGCCCTGAGCAAGGGTATTCCGGAAATCGGCTCCAGCAGCCTGACCACCATCGGCGGCCTGATCGCCATGATGTTCATGCAGTTCAAGATCGGCCCGGATATGGCCATCAATCTGATTAAAGCCGTGCTGTTCGCGCTTTTGTCCGTGTTTGTGTTCATGCCCGGCTTCCTGGTGCTCTTCGGACCTTGGATGGACAAAACCAAGCATAAGAACTTCGTTCCGAAAATTCCCTTTGTGGGCGCGTTCGACTATAAGACCCGTTTTCTCATCCCGCCTATTTTCCTGGTGCTGGTGGTGGTCGGCTTCCACTTCTCCAATAACTGCCCCTATGCCTATGGCCTGGGCGGCATCGCCACGCCGAAGCTGAACTATGTCCAGGTGGCTGAAAATAAAATCGCCGACAACTTTGGCTCCAACAATTTCGTGGCGCTGGTCTATCCCAAGACGGATTACGATGTGGAGGCGAAAATGCTGGCCGAGTTGGACACCTACGATGAGGTGGACTACAGCAAGGGGCTTTCCAACGTAGAGGCCATGGATGGCTACATGCTGGCCGATAAGCTGAACCCCCGGCAGTTTGCGGAGCTGGCAGGTCTGGACTATGAGGTTGCAGAGGCGGTGTATGCTGCCTACGCTGCCGACCAGGACGAATACGCCAAGATTATCGGCGGTCTCAACAATTACAAGGTGCCGCTCATCGACATGATGCTCTTTGTCTGCGATAAGATTGACGAGGGGCTTGTGACCCTGGACGACGAGCAGACAGCCGATTTGAAGGATGCCCAGGTGCAGATGGAGTCCGCGAAGAAGCAGCTTCAGGGTCAGGATTATAACCGGGTGCTGATTTATCTGACCCTTCCCGAGGATGGAGACGCCACCTACAATTTCTTGGACAAGATCCGGGAAATCGCCAGAACCTACTATCCGGACGGAGAGCTGTACCTGGTGGGCAACTCCACGGTGGATCAGGACTTCAAGTCCTCCTTCGCCACGGATAACCTGATCGTTTCCGTTGTGTCCATCCTGATCGTGCTGGTGGTGCTGTTGTTTACCTTCCAGTCCGCGGGTATGCCGATCCTGCTGATTCTTGTGATCCAGGGTTCCATCTGGATTAACTTTACTTATCCCACCCTGGCCAAATCGCCCCTGTTCTTCCTGAGCTACCTGGTGGTCAGCTCCATTCAGATGGGTGCGAACATCGACTACGCCATCGTGATTTCCAGCCGCTATCAGGAGCTGAAAACCAAGATGTCTCACAAAGAGGCCATCATCGATACCATGAACATCGCCTTCCCCACGATTCTGACCTCCGGCTCCATTCTGGCCAGCGCGGGCATCCTGATCGGCATGATGACCTCCCATGCCGCCATTGTGGGCATCGGTCAGAGCCTTGGTCGGGGCACCATCATCTCCATGGTTCTGGTTATGTTCGTACTGCCCCAGATTCTGCTCATCGGCAGCGAGATTGTGGACAAGACCTCCTTCTCCATGCCGAAAACCAGCCTGTCCCGGGTCAGCAGCACCGGACATGTCCGGGTGGACGGCCTGGTTCGGGGCGAGATTCACGGCTACGTCAACGGCATTATCCGGGCGGATATCAACGGTGACGTGGATTTGAACCTGATTGGCGGCAAAAGTACCCAGGAGCCTCAGGAGCTCCAGGAAGCTCAGAAAGGAGGGAGCGACCATGAAGCGTAAGCTAGCGGCAGTTGTCATGACCCTGGTGCTCCTTCTGGGGCTTCCGTTCCAGGCTTTCGCGCAGGAGACCACCCAGCCGACGCAGGCGGCACAGACAACGGAAACCCAGCCGGAGGAGACCCAGCCGGAGGAGACCCAGCCGGAGGAAACCCAGCCGGAGGAAACCCGGGCAGTGGAAATCAAGGAAACCATTTCCATTTACACCCCGGAGGATCTGGCGGCTTTGGGAGAGAACTGCGTTCTCGATACCTGGTCTTTGGACAAGCAGGTGGTATTGGAGGCGGACATTTCCCTCAGTGAGGTGGACTTTGCGCCCATTGCCACCTTCGGCGGCATTTTTGAGGGCAACGGTCATGTGATTTCCGGCCTGGATATCACCGGAGACTTTGCTCCGGCGGGTCTTTTCGGCATCGTCCAGTCCACCGGCCGGATTCGGAATCTGACCGTGGAGGGCACCGTGGAGCCCGGGGGAGAGGGCAGCAATGCCGGCGGCATCGCAGGCGAAAACTACGGCCGCCTGGAAAACTGCGCCTTCTCCGGCACCGTCACCGGCAAGCGCAATACCGGCGGCATCGCCGGCAGCAACTATGGCACCCTGAACGGCTGCTCCGCCGAGGGCAGCCTCACCGGCAGCAACCGAACCGGCGGCATCGCCGGCTATAACGACGGCAAGATCGTCAGCTGCCGCAACGCCATGTCCATCAACACCGAAAGCGTGGATCCGACGATCGACATTACCGAGCTGGATCTGAATTTCAACCTGGATCTGGGCAAAAAGGCAGACCTGAATGTATCCGATGCGGCCAGCGACACCGGCGGTATCGCCGGCTATTCCAGCGGCACCATTGCCGCCTCCGGCAATACTGGCACTATTGGCTATCCTCACATCGGCTATAACTTGGGCGGCATTGCCGGTCGGAACTGCGGCTTCATTGAAAACTGCGAGAACAGCGGTTACCTCATGGGTCGGAAGGATGTGGGCGGCATTGTGGGTCAGATCGAGCCCCATGTCCAGACCCTCCTTTCCCAGGATTATCTGGAGACTCTGAGCAAGCAGTTTGAAAGTCTTGGCAATCTGGTAAGCCGGGCAGGCAGCAACGGCGCGGCCAGCGGCGGCAACATCCAGAGCAGCATCCAGACTTTGACGGGCTATCAGAGCAGTGCCCGCTCCGCTATCAATGACCTGGTGGAGTCGGCGAAAAATCAGGAATTCAACCAGGACGCCCTGTCCAGCCTGGGCGATTCCATCCATGGCATGGTGAGTGCCGGAGGTGGCCTGGAGCGCAGTGTGGGCGACGGTGTGAGCACTCTGACCGACGACGTCAGTGCCATTTCCGGCCAGATCCAGTCCATTTCCAGAACCTTCGCCCTTGCCACCGAGGACGCGAAGAAGGATACGGTGACGGATATTTCCGCCGTGGATCTGAGCGATATTGCCGACGGACGGGTGGCCGGCTGCACCAACACCGGCATCGTGGAGGCCGATCTGAACGTGGGCGGCATCACGGGTACTATGGGTCTGGAATCCTCCGTGGATCCGGAGGATGACCGCCCCAGCGGCAGCCTGACCCAGCGCCGGCGATATGAACTGAAGGCCATCGTGGACGACTGCGAAAACGTGGGCATTGTCACCGCTAAGCGCAGCTACGCCGGCGGCATCTGCGGCCGGATGGAGCTTGGCCTCATTACGGGCAGCCGGGGCTACGGCCGGATTTCCAGCGAAAACGGCGATTATGTAGGCGGCATCGCGGGACTTGCCGGCGGCACCGTTCGGGACAGCTTTGCCAAATGCACCCTGTCCGGCAACAATTATGTCGGCGGCGTGGTGGGCAGCGGCATCCAGGAGGATGCCAGCGGCGATTCCAGCACCGTTACCGGCTGCTATTCCATGGTGGAGGTTACGGAGTATAAGCAGTTTGTGGGTGCCGTTTCCGGCGGCAATGCCGGCGTGTTTATCAACAACTACTTTGTTTCCGACACCCTGGCAGGCATCAACCGGGTGAGCTATACCTCCCTGGCTGAGCCTGTGACCTATGAGAAGATGCAGCGGCTTCAGGCGCTACCCCAGTCTCTGCGGGAGCTGACCCTTCGCTTTGTAGCAGACGGGAAGACGGTCAAGTCTCAGCCTTTCCACTACGGCGATTCCTTTGACGACAGCGTGTTCCCGGACATTCCCCAGAAGGAGGGCTATTATGCCAGATGGGATACCCGGGAGCTGAATGATCTGCGTTTTGACACGGTGGTCACTGCGGACTATCTGCCCTACATCACCTCTCTGGACGCCAAGGAGCTGCGCTTTGACAATCGGCCTGTGTTCTTTGTTCAGGGTCAGTTCCAGGAGCAGGATATCATTGAGGTGACGCACAGCGCTTCCCAGACCTTCCACAAGGAGGGGCTGACCCAGCAGGAGCAGTGGACAGTCTCCATCCCGGCAGACGGCCTGGAGAGCCACACCATCCGCTTCCTTCCCAGCCAGGAGAATACCCAGCTGTATGTGCTGAAGAACGGCAGCTGGAGCCGGGTGCATCCTGAGACCATGGGAACCTATCTGTGCTTTGAGGCTGCGGGCGCCCAGGTGGAGCTGACGGCGGCGGTTCCCATGGCCTCCGGCAGAAGCCGGCTGCTGATGGCCGCGGCAGGCCTTGTGGTGCTGGCAGTGCTGGCACTGTGCACCATCCGCATCAAGCGATCCCGGAAAAAGAGCGCCCCGGAGGCGGCTCCTGAGGGAAAGAAGCCCAGAAAGCGGGGCAGAAAGCGGAAGATCATTGCCTCCGTCCTGTTCCTTATGGCGCTGGTGCTGGTAGCCATTGCCTTCCTCTTTATCAAAGAGCCCGTGGAGGATCTGGGTCAGAAGATGCAGGTCTACGACATTCTCAAGACCTATGTGGATCAGGATCAGCGGCATATGGGACTGACCGTCCAGGCTCAGGTCGAGAATAAAAACGCGGACTTCACCGCGGACATTGCCACCACCCAGGCAGGCAGCAAGGAGGTCAGCGTCATCCGGGAAAACGACCGGTGCCTGTACTACAGCGACGGCGTAGTGTATCTGGAAAGCGGTGCGGCCTTCAAGCTGAACGCCGCCGCTCCGGATTACAGCCAGCTGGCGCCTCAGCTTCTGAGCCTGTGCCAGTCTGCCCAGGTGGAGCCGGTGGACGGTGTCTATACCGTTACCGTGGATGGGGAGCAGGCCATGGCTTTGGCAAAGCTCCTGCTGCCCAGCGTCCAGAACTGGCTGCCCCAGACCGGCCGCCTGACGGTGGATGTGATCACCCAGGAGGATGCGCTGACGCAGATTCGCTTCACCGGTGCCGGCAATCTGGCGGATTCGGTGAAGACCCCCTTCTCGGTAACTGCCACGGTGGATGTGCTGCCTGTGGAAAAGGTGAGCATTCCCAGCCAAGTGAATACGCAGCTGCTTTTCGGCACCACGGAGCCCACGGAGGTCTACTCCGACCAGCTGATTCAGCTGATTCAGGCCTGGACAAACCTGGGAACCACCAATCCCCTGGGAGCCCAGGTGACCATGAGCGCGGATCTGGGGAGCCTGTCCGTAGAGGAAGGCTTCCGGTACTATGCCTGGAAGACGGAGACCACCACCATCAGTGCCGTGGAAAAGGACGATAAGACCGTCTACTTTACGGACAAGGCTCTGTGCAACGCCGAGGGTCGGGCGGTTACCGGCGGCATCGGCGTGGAAACCGATCCGGCGGCACTGGCGGGTGTGCTCTATGACACTTTCCAGGCAGCGCAGCTCCAGAGCCGCAGTGAGGAGGGCGTTACCGTCTACACGGTGAGCCTGTCCGCTTCCGCTATGGAAAAGCTGGTGCCCACCATCCTGCCCAAGGCGCAGGATCTGACCATCGACTACCACAACGGCAGCCTACAGCTGCGGGTGGAGGACGGAAAAATTCAGAGTGCCCGGATTTCCTGTGACGGCAGCACCAAGCTGGCCGTGCTCACGGCAAACGTGGGTCTGACCCTGGAGATTCAGCTGGATGCCGATGCCCCGGTTCCGGAGCTGCCTGAGGCTGTCAAAACCGCCCTGGTAAAGTAATGCTATTCCAATCACGCCCCGAAGCGTCTCGCTTCGGGGCGTTTACTCTGTCTCAGAGAGCCAAAGAATACGTTGTCATTCCAAACCAGGGGATGCGGATTGCCACACCAGTGACATCGGTCACTGGTTCGCAATGACATCGTTTTATATGAGCACTCTCGTTGGGACTACCCATAGCAACACGAAACTTTTCTCTGCGCTTCCGGCGATGCGGCCGGGGGATTCTTAAGGGGGCGGCTTTGCCGTCAGCGCCCCTTAAGTCCGCTTACTTCTCAATGTTCTTGCCGAGACAAGAACATTGCCTCCGGAGGAACAGGCACCGAAACCTTTTAGGAGACTGAATGTAATGAGAAACCCCATTTTTCCCCGCCATGCTTGCAATGAAGGAAAAAGAATGCTATAATTTGACCCATTGAGGTGATGGTATGAAGTCTCTTTTGCAATACCTGAAGGGCTATGAAAAACAGTGCATTCTTGGCCCGGTATTCAAGCTGCTGGAAGCAACCTTCGAGCTGTTCGTGCCCCTGGTGGTGGCGCAAATTGTGGATCAGGGTATCCGAAACGGCGATACGGGCTATGTGATCAAAATGTGTCTGGTCATGGTGGCTCTCGGCGTCATCGGCCTTTGCATGGCCGTCTGCGCCCAGTATTTTTCTGCCGTGGCAGCGGTGGGCTTTTCCACCCGTCTGCGCCATGTGCTCATGGATCATATCCTCCACCTGAGCTATAACCAGATCGACCAGCTGGGTACCTCCACCATGGTCACCCGGATGACTTCCGATATCAACCAGGTGCAAAGCGGCGTGAACCTGACCCTGCGTCTGCTGCTCCGGTCGCCCTTTGTGGTTTTCGGTGCCATGTTCATGGCCTTTACCATCGATTTTCGGGCGGCTCTGGTCTTTGCCGGGGTCATTCCGGTGCTGTGCCTGATTGTCTTCGGCATCATGCTTATCACCATGCCCATGTATAAGCGGGTTCAGGGGGCTCTGGATGGGGTGACCTCTGCCACCCGGCAGAATCTTGCCGGCGTCCGGGTTCTTCGTGCCTTCTGCAAGGAGGATACGGAGGTATCCGGCTTTGAGGACAGAACTCAGTGCCTGACGGTGCGGCAGCTGTCCGCCGGGCGTATTTCGGCCCTGATGAACCCGGTGACTTATGTGGTCATCAATCTGGCGGTGATTTTGCTGGTGCGGGTGGGCGCCATCCGGGTGCAGCAGGGAATCCTGACCCAGGGTCTGGTGATTGCCCTGTATAACTACATGTCCCAGATTCTCATTGAGCTGATTAAAATGGCAAATCTGATCGTCACCATTGCCAAGGCTGTGGCCTGCGGCAACCGGATCTCCGCGGTGCTGAAGCTGGAAAGCGACCAGGAAAACGGCACCGATGCGGGAAAGCTTTCCGGCGACGTGGAATTCCGGGATGTAAGCGCGGCCTACGCGGGGGCTGCCAGCCCCTCTCTGGAGCACATTTCCTTCCGGGCTGAGCCTGGCCAGTGTATCGGCATCATCGGCGGCACCGGCTCCGGCAAAACCACCCTGGTGAACCTGATTCCCCGATTGTACGACGTTTCGGCGGGCCAGGTGCTCCTGGACGGTAAAAATGTCAAAGAGTTTGACCTGAACAGCCTGCGCCGGCAGATCGGCGTAGTGCCCCAGAAAGCGGTGCTCTTCAAGGGCACCATCCGCCAGAACCTTCTGTGGGGCAACGAAAACGCCTCGGAGGAAGCCCTGTGGGACGCTCTGAAGGTTGCCCAGGCTCAGGAGGTGGTTCAGGGCAAGGAGGGCGGCCTGGACGGGTCCGTGGAGCAGGGGGGAGCCAATTTCTCCGGCGGCCAGCGGCAGCGTCTGACCATTGCCCGGGCGCTGGTTCGTAAACCTGCCATCCTGATTCTGGACGACAGTGCCTCCGCCCTGGACTTTGCCACCGACGCGAACCTTCGCATGGCCATCCGGGGAATGGAGAACCCGCCTACCACCTTTATCGTCTCCCAGCGGGCGGCCTCCGTCCGCTTCGCCGATGAAATTCTGGTGCTGGATGACGGATGCCTGGTAGGGAAGGGCACCCATGACAAGCTTCTCGCCGATTGCCCCACCTATCAGGAAATCTATTATTCCCAGTTCCCCAAGGAGGTGGCAGCGCATGAATAACCAGACCCTGGTTCTGAAGAAAGTCCTTCACCGGATTCGCAGGTATTGGGTGAGCCTGATCGCCTCGCTGGTGCTGGCGACGGTCAATGTGGTCATGACCCTGTACATTCCCATTCTGGTGGGCACCGCCATCGACTGCATCGTGGATGCCGGTCATGTGGATTTTGCCCAGATGAGCGTGCACCTTCGCAACGTTTTGATTTGCGCCGTTGTGGCCGGGGCGGCGCAATGGCTCATGAGTGAGCTGAATAACCGGATGACCTTCCGCATCACCCGGGACATCCGCAACGAGGCCTTTGTGCATATCCAGAAGCTGCCCCTGAGCTATCTGGATGCCCATCCCCAGGGGGATATTGTCAGCCGGGTCATTGCGGATGTGGACACCTTTGCCGACGGTCTGCTCATGGGCTTTACCCAGCTGTTCACCGGCGTGATGACGATCCTGGGCACACTGCTTTTCATGGTGCGCATTCACTGGGGTATCGCTCTGGTGGTGGTGTGCATCACGCCCCTGTCGCTGCTGGTAGCCAATTTCATCGCCAAGCGAACCTACTCCATGTTCCGGCTGCAAACGGTCACCCGGGGCGAGCAGACCGGCCTGATTGACGAAACCATCGGCAATATCAAGGTGGTGCGTGCCTTCGGTCATGAGGCTTCCTCCATGGAGCAGTTCGACGAGATCAACGGTCGGCTTCAGAAGGCCTCCTTGCGGGCCATCTTCTTTTCGTCTCTCGTCAACCCCAGCACCCGGTTTGTCAACTCCCTGGTCTATGCGGGCGTGGGCTTGACTGGCGCTCTGCTTGCCATGGCTGGGGGCATTTCCGTAGGCAGCCTGACTACCTTCCTGAACTACGCCAACCAGTACACCAAGCCCTTCAATGAGATCTCCGGCGTGGTCACGGAGCTGCAAAACGCCCTGGCCTGTGCCGGTCGGGTCTTCGAGCTCATCGAAGCGCCCGAGCGCACCCCCGAGCCGGAGAATCCGGAGCGTCCGCAGACCGTTCTGGGCGCGGTGGAGATTCACGACCTGAAATTCTCCTATGTGCCGGAGAAGCCTCTGATCGATCACTTTAACCTGAGCGTCAAGCCCGGTCAGCGGATTGCCATTGTCGGCCCTACAGGCTGCGGCAAGACCACCTTTATTAACCTTCTCATGCGGTTCTACGACCCCCAGAGCGGCGAAATTCTTCTCGATGGGGTAAATACCCGCCATATGCGCCGGGACGATCTGCGCCACTGTGTGGGCATGGTGCTTCAGGATACCTGGCTGAAGGCCGGCACCATCCGGGAGAATATTGCCATGGGTCGTCCGGAGGCCACGGAGGAGGAAATCGTGGAGGCCGCCAAGCAGGCCCACGCCCACAGCTTCATCCGCCGCCTGCCCCAGGGCTACGACACGGAGATTTCCGAAAACGGCGGCAACCTGTCCCAGGGTCAGAAGCAGCTTCTGTGCATTGCCCGGGTGATGCTGTGCCTGCCGCCCATGCTTTTCCTGGACGAGGCCACTTCTTCCATCGACACCCGTACCGAGGTGAGGATTCAGAAGGCCTTCGATACCATGATGCAGGGCAGAACCTCCTTCATCGTGGCGCACCGGCTTTCTACCATCCAGGGAGCCGACCGGATTCTGGTCATGAAGGACGGACATATCATCGAGCAGGGCAGGCATGAAGAGCTCCTGCAAAAGCAGGGCTTCTACGCAAAGCTCTATGAGAGCCAGTTCGCCCATTGATTATGCAGAAAGGACGCACCCTCGTGCGTCCTTTCAGACTGTCGAAAAACCATGTCATTGCGAGGCAGTGCGCACACTGCCGTGGCAATCCCCCAAATTTTCAAACATTTTAGATCCTAAACCAGTGGCTTTTACTTCTATCCGGGGGATTCCCACACCACTTAACGGACTGGTTCGCAATGACATGTTCTATCAAAATCGCCAATTGTATCAATTTGTAACAAATTCTGCTTCTAAATTTTGTCAAACCTGCGCCTTGAATGCCTCTTGCATTTTGTGCCCCTTTCGTGTATCCTATGAAACATAGGTATGATCGTTACCAAATACATGAAAGGATTTAAAAATATGGAAATTAGAAATGACATAAAAGCTAAGAATAAGCGTCTTCTTTCCTGGATGCTCCTCTTGCTGACCCTGCTGCTTGCGGGCTGCGGTTCGGCGAAAGAGAAGGCAAGCGACCCGGATCCCTTTCAGGCCACCCTTCCCAGCGGCTACACTCTGACCATGTGCCGGATGGACGACGGAGAGGCCATGATTTGGAACAGCGACGATGCCCAGATCGGCGGCCTGATTCTCACCGATCTGACCGCCAAAGACCTGACGGATTCGGAGAGCTTCCCGCTGATGCACTATCTGAACAAGACCCTGTGGAACTGCCAATGGTTCACTTGGCATGGAGATCAGGACGGCCATCCGACCCTTCGTGTGAGTCAGTCCACGGCGGAAGACGGAACACACGACGTATTTAACCGTGTCCTGTTTGAGCGGAATTCCAAGGTCTATGACCTGTGGTTTGTCAGCGACATGGCAGACACAGCCACCCAGACCGCCTTCACCGCCGCCATCGTAGAAAACTGAACCGGAATAAAAACGGCGTGACCAAATTGGTCACGCCGATTTTGCGCGTATCAGGAGGCCTCCGGCACAATCTCCAGGAAATTCCGTAAATATTCCCCATTGCTCTTGAGGTTGCACTCCAGCACGCTGGACGGATATCCATACAGATCAATGGTCTTTCCCCAGGCGCTCTGGGGCAGGATCTCGTTGTCCACGGGAATGGTCAGAGATTCCAGCTTCAAATCCCGTACCATGGGAATGAACTCCCAGAGATAGTC
>CAKTXO010000033.1 GCA_934630985.1 uncultured Oscillospiraceae bacterium
ACGGTGCTGTTCGTGAGCCTTATCGCCCTGGTGCTGCTTCCTGGGATGCCCGGCACCGCCGTGAACTGCATTGCGGTGATCGACAGCGTATTTTTGGCAATTTCCTTTATCAGCTATCTCCATGCCTACTTCGGCAAGGAGGTCAAGGTGCAAGATATCGAACGCTGAAAATGAATTTAGCGGGTGCCCACTGGACACCCGCTTTAGTTGTCAAAAAAGCCCCCAATATACGTTGTCATTCCGAACCAGTCCGCTTAAGTGGTGTGGGAATCCCCCGGTTGAACGTAAAAGCTACTGGTTTAGGATTGAAAATATTTGAATATCAGGGGGATTGCCACGCCAGTGTGAGCACTGGCTCGCAATGACATGGTTTTTCGACAGTCTGTAGCGGGTGCCCACCGGGCACCCGCTTTTTTGTTCAGAGTTTCCTCAGAAAACCGAAAATATACGGCGGCTCAGAATCGAGCCGCCGTGTTTCATTTTCCTATCTCTATCCGGGACGCCATGTGTCACAGGTACGCCGTCGGGTTATCCGCGAATATTTCCGCGGCATCGGTTTCCCTCATCGCCTCCCGCTGTGTACCTTTAGTATACCAGAAGGATTTGGTAATTGGTGAAGAAACCTTGAACAATTTGACAATAATTTTTCGACAGAATTCACAAATTCTCTCAGGTGGGATAGGCATTGCTCAGCAGAAGCAGCAATGGCAGTGCCAGGGTAAAAATGCTGATGGCCCAGGAATACATGGCCTTCCGGGAGCAGAACATCAGAATCAGGCAGCCGCCCGTCAGCGCAAGCGGCCCCATTACCGCCAGATCCCGGCTGATATACTGGGCAAACTCTCCGGTGGATTGCAGATTCACACCTACCTGCTCCGGCAGATGGATCCGGTTATACTGAGCCAGCTTCACGGCATAGTACACCACAGGAGCCGCCATTACCGGCTTTCTCAGTCGGAACAGCCAGGTGCCGATCGTGCTGATCACATGATTGATCTTTCCAACTGTCTGCTTGGCCTTGTCCATACCGGACAGACCGGTTCCGGTAGAAGTTCCGGGATTTTCCATAATCCACCTCCAAAGTTTTTGTTAATTATAGCATATCCGGCCAATTCCCGCAAGGGAAGACCGGAAATTCAGAAAAATTTAAGAAAGGGCAATTCGTCCGTTTTATTGTACCTGAACCATCTTATACTGTAGAAAAAACATGGAGGTACATTTTATGAAGCACACAGTCAGAAAAAACCGCCCGGAGCTCTATGTCTATCACCCCAAGTATCCCAATGGCGCCAGCCGGGAATACTACCGGCAGAAGGTGCTGGATGCCGTGACGGCGGTAGTATCCGTCATCGGCTTCCTCAGTGCCATGATTTTCCTGTTCACCATGTGTTAAAGATCAGAATCCATGATCAGGCGGCAGTCCGTGATAACACCGTTTCGGATTTCAACGATACCGGCACTGCCGCCATAGCCGCAGCTGCCGGGATTGAGCACCCACAGGCCGTCCTCCTCTTTGTGGCAATCGGCTATGTGGGTATGGCCGTAAAGCACCGCCTGGACTTTCGCCGTCCGGGCGCTTTGCAGCAGTGCCCCGATGCCCAGCTTCACATGATGCCTGTGCCCGTGGGTCAGGTAGAAATCCACCCCGAAGATCCGATCGATGAGAATTTCCGGCTGATCCGGCGGGCAGCGGTACCGATCACAGTTTCCCGGCACCTGATAAAAGGGAATGCCGGGATTTTCCTCCCGGATCACTTCCCCGTCGTCAAAATAGTCCCCCAGATGGATTACCCCGTCCGGGCGGGCGAATTCCATGCACCGGCGCATAAAGCCCAGGCTGGAATGAGAATCGGAAAAGACAAGAATCGTCATAAAACGCTTCCTCACGCTCATTTTATGTGAAAGCCGTCCCCTTGATACCCGGCAAATCCCGCCAGCGGGAAACTGACTTTTTCCGTATTATATCATGGCTGTCAAGAAATCTGGTACAGATTTCTCCCCCAGCGCATATGATGTGGTATAGGCTTTAAGGAGGGATACCGCCATGGATTCGTTTTCCGATATGAAGGAGCTTCTGCGTCTGGCTCAGTCCCCTGCCGGTCAGCAGCTCATCGCTCTGCTCCGGCAGCGGGGCGGCGACCGACTGTCTGCCGCCCTTGCTCAGGCCTCCGCCGGGGATTACCGTCAGGCTCAGGCTTTGCTTTCTGACCTTCTGTCTCAGGAGGATGCCCAGGCACTTGTCAAAGCACTGGAGGACAGCCAATGAGCGAACTAGAAGAAAAGCTGGGGGCCATGCTGTCAAACCCCCAGCTGATGCAGCAGATTTCGTCTTTGGTTCAGGCCATGGGACAACCGTCCCAGCCCGCGCCCTCTCCCCCGCCCATGCCGGAACCGTCTCCCCCGGAGCCGGATTTTTCCCAGCTTCAGGGATTGGCCAGCCTCCTGCAAAGCAACCGGACAGACGCGAACCAGCAGGCCTTGCTCACTGCGCTGTCTCCCTATCTCAGCCCCTGGCGGGTCGGAAAGCTGGAGCGGGCTATGCGGGCATCCAAAATGGCGGGGCTGGCCTCGGTGCTTCTCCGTGGCGACGGACAGAGTCCCGGCGGGAGGTGAACGGATGTACAATCGCTATATTCCCCAGCCGGACGGTACTTACCGCAGAAACCGGATGCAGGATCCCGGACGACGCCCCGGGAATGCTCCCTGCCAGAGTCCGCCGCCTCCACCGCCGCCCCGACCCCCGGCTGCCCCGTCCATGCCGCCTTGCCGGGATCGTCCGCCAATTGCCCTCCGACCGGAAGGGTTTCTTCGTCAGCTGCTTCCAAAGGATTTTGACATTGAGGATCTGCTGGTGGTGCTCCTTCTGCTCCTGATGGCAGGCGAGGAAGACTCCGGGAACGCACTGCTGACCCTGGCACTATATCTGTTTTTGTAGCACAGTCTTTGCCTTCCCCCAGAACGGAAGTCAAGAAACGTAGGTGGAACGATGGTTCCGGAATAAAAAATAAGACCGAAAGAGCCTTCACTCTTTCGGTCTTATGGTCCGAGTGTCGAGATTCGCCGCATTTTGATTCTTTAGAGAATCAAAATTAAGGTGTTGCCGCCGTCCAGCCGTCGGCAAGCAACTGTCCACCGGACAGTTGCATTGGATTGTTCGAATCTCTTATATAGAAAAAATGAAATCCGAAAGAACGCATGTTCTTTCGGATTTCATGGTCCGAGTGTCGAGATTCGAACTCGAGGCCTCTTGAACCCCATTCAAGCGCGATACCAAACTTCGCCACACCCGGATATTCTGTTTGCCGTTCTCTCGGCGACTTCGATATAATACCACAAGCACGAGCAAAATGCAAGCATTATTTTCGGTTTTTCCAAAAAATTTTTTCTTTCTCCGAAATGAGGCGAAAATCCCGCCCTATTTCGGAGAAAGGCAAAATTTTCCGAACTTTTTACTCGCCCCGTTCGCTGCTGACCACCTTGCCGATGTTCCACAGGTGGGCGACGGTCTTCTCGGCTTCCTTCTTCTGCTCCTCGTTGTCGTACTCCAGATAGATGGTGTGGGCACTGCAATCGCAGCATTCCACCTGTACGCTCCAGCCGCCCTCGTGCAGGATCATGCCCGCGCCCCGGCAGATGGGGCAGTCTTCCAAAAGAATTTTCTCGTCCATGTTCGTTCTCCTTATCTAAAAACGTTTTCTTCTTCGGTATAGATTTCCTCCCGGCAGACCCGGATATAATCCGGCGTCAATTCCGGAAGGTATTTTTCGATGGCAGCTCCCAGCTGCATAGGATTGAGCGACGGATTCTGGCAGCAATGGAGCAGGGAGAGCACCAGCTCTCCATCCGATTGCCGGGTGATTTCCAGTCGGCGAATCATAGGGATGATGTCCTGCTGGGTTACGCCGTTCCTGTTTTTCTTTTCCAGAACCAGCTTTTCCCGGGCAAACAGCTGTCCGATAGCCGCCTCGGCCCCCGCCGGAATGCCCCCGTCGTATTCCAGGGTCAGGCGGCTTTGCAGCAGGGCAAGATACTTGATCTTCGCGCCGTTGTCGTAGACCTCCCGCACCCGGATGCCGTCGATGAGAGCGGCATTCAGCCGGTCACGGATGTCCTCCGGAGGAACGGGGCTTTCCAGGTCGAAGTCCAGCAGTTCACAGTGGCTTTCCGCCCCCAGACTCAGGGGCAGAGCAATTGAAACCGATGGTCTTGGGTTGAAGCCCTGGGTGTGGGTCAGGGGCAGCCCCGCCCGCTTAAAAGCCCGCTGAAATAATCGCATCAAGTCCAGGTGGGAAATAAATCGGGCAGAGCCCACCTTTTCAAACAGCGCTCTAGGCATCGCAGGCCACCTCCTTCAGAAGGCAATTGGCACCGCACCCGGCGCAGCCATGACGACAGTCCGGGGTCACCAGATTCTCATAGGCTCGCTTCCGTTCCCGGAGCAAGAACTTTTTGCTCACGCCCACGTCGATGGCGTCCCAGGGCAGCAGCTCCTCCTCGCCGAAGCCCCGGGTGGTGTAAAAGTTCACATCCACACCGCATTTCTCGAAGGCATCCAGCCACTTGCCGTAGTCAAAATATTCGTCCCAGCCGTCCAGCCGGGCGCCGCTTTCCACCGCAGCCTCGATGACCGGCCCCAACCGCCGGTCTCCACGGGCAAATACCGCTTCCAATCGGCTCAAGTCCGGGCTGTGGTAGTCATAGACAATGGATTTGGAGTAAAAATGGGATTTGAGGAGCTTGCACCGCCGCAGATACTCCTGAGGGGTGATCTGCTTTTCCCACTGGAAGGGGGTGTGGGGCTTGGGCACAAAATAGGCCGTGGCCACATGAACCCGCAGACCCCGCTTTTTGTTCACGGCGTTTTCCTTCCAGGCCTGGATGACCTTATACACCAACTCGGCGATGCCCAGCACGTCCTCGTCGGTTTCCGTGGGCAGACCCAGCATAAAGTAGAGCTTCACATTGTTCCAGCCTCCGGAGAAGGCCTGGGCGCAGGTGTTCAGAATTTCATCCTCGGTCAGATTCTTGTTGATTACATCCCGAAGCCGCTGGGTTCCCGCTTCCGGGGCAAAGGTCAGACCGCTTTTCCGGACGGTTTGCAGCTTCTCCATCAGCTCCCGGGAGAAATTGTCCGCCCGCAGAGAGGGCACGGAAAGGTTCACCTTATTGGCCTGGCAATAGGGAATCAGCTCGTCCGTCAGCTCTTTCAGTCCCCGGTAATCGGAGGTGGACAGGCTGGATACGGTAATTTCATTGTTGCCGGATTTTTCCAGCAGCTCGATTGCCTGACGGTAAAGCACCTCCGGGCTTTTTTTACGCACCGGACGGCAGGAAAAGCCCGCCTGACAGAACCGACAGCCCCGGATGCAGCCCCGGAAGGCCTCCAGGTTTCCCCGGTCGTGGACAATTTCCGTGGAGGGAACGATCATTTCCGTGGGGAAGAAGGCGTGATCCAAGTCCTCCACGATCCGCTTGGTCACAATTTCCGGAGCACCGTTCAGGGGAATCACCGCCCGAAGAGTACCGTCTTCATTATATTCGTGGCGATAGAAGCTGGGCACATAGACTCCGGGGATTTTGGAAACTTCCAGAAGGAACCGCTCTTTGCTCCAACCTTCGGCCTTGGCCTTGTCGTAGAGAGACACGATTTCCACGGTGCTGTCCTCCCCTTCTCCCAGGGAGAAAAAGTCCACGAAGTCTGCCAAAGGCTCCGGGTTAAAGGCGCACACGCCCCCGGCAAAGACGATGTTTTTAAGTTCCTTCCGCTCCGCCGCGTGAAGGGGAATCCCGGCCAGCCGCAGCATATTCAGAATGTTGGAATATGCCATTTCATAGCCGATGGTGAAGGCGATCATGTCGAAATTCTTTACCGGCTCCTGGCTTTCCAGTGCCCACAGGGGAAGGCTGTTTTCTCGCATGGCCTGTTCCATATCCCCCCAGGGGGCGAAGACCCGCTCGCACCAGACTCCTTCCATCCGGTTCATGACCCCATACAAAATTCGCATACCCACGTTGGACATGCCGATCTCGTAGGTATCCGGGAAGCAGAAGGCCACCCGTACCCGGACGTCCGCCAGATTTTTCCTGATTTCGCCCCACTCGCCGCCGGTATAGCGGGCGGGCTTCTGCACCGCAGTCAAAATGCGCTGCTTTAGTTCCGTCATAAAACTACCTCTTTGTAAATGGTAGCCCTATTGTACTGCCTTTCCCCTTCTTTTGCAAGGAATTTTTCCGAGAGCCCCGGAACGCACAGCCGTTGCCCCCAGCAGCAGCGCAATTCCCGGCTGTCGGCACAGGATCGCGGCCAGTGCCCCGGTCAGCAGAAGCCAGGCCATCCCCTGCCCCGCGGCCTGGGTTAGTTTCTCCGCTTTTCCGGGAGCCATCCCTTCCAGAACACAGAAAAGCATCCGCCCGCCGTCCAACGGATAGATCGGCAGCAGATTATAGGCACTCTGGACAAGGCCGCAGACGGCCGTCCGCGGGAACCATCGGATGGCCAGCAGAAGCAGCAGCCCGGCGGCAGGCCCGGCGGCAGCACAGAGAAACTCCCGCCAAGGCCTGGAAAAGGCGGCATGGATTTTTGCGCCGGTGCAGCCGACCTGAATTTCCGAGGCTTTGTCACCCAGCAGCCGGATGGCCAGCAAATGCCCGGCCTCATGGATACAGCCAGCGACCGCCGCCCCTGCCAGCCATGGCAGGGGCAGTGTCAGAAGCAGCAGCGCTCCCATTAAAAAGGCAAAGGGTGAAACCGCTGTCACCGGCTTATAACGCCTGTGCAAAAGGCCTCCAATGCCTGACCCAGGGGCGTGCCGCTCTGAAGATTCCCTGCCAGACGCTCCAGCTCTGCCAGAGCCGCGGCAGCGTCCCCGGGAAACAGCAGCCGCTGGATGTAATACCGGCTGTCCTTCCAGATCAGGCCAACCAGTGCCAAGGCACACAAAACCGCGCAAACCGGAATCCAAAGTCGACCCTTTTTGGGGTTTTTCCACGAATTTCCCGGATATTCGATCACATAGCCCATAGCCTTCACCTCGGTACAGTCTATTTTCTCCCGGGTGGGAGTATGCCAAGCACCGGCTGACACTGCTTCCTCCTGTCAGCCAACGTTGTCCAGCGTGAAGCTGACTGGATAATCCGTCCTCGTCCCATTCATCCAACGAAGGGTGTCCCCATCCAGCCAGTAATGGGTTTCGCAGCAGCGAACCGTGAAGGTGACCTCAATATGATCCAGATTCCGGCAGCTTTCCGGCAATTCCGGGCCGAAGACACTGGTGTAATAGGGATCCACATAGAAAATGCCGTCGTTATCCTCTGGTTCGGTATGGGAAAAGCCCGGATCCTCTCCGTTGACCAGTACATGGTCGGAAACAATAAAATCATATGTGGTAAATCCGACGTAGCCCTCAGCCTCCAGCCTCTTCTGAATCTGTCCCAAATCCGCCTGTCCACGGACGTAGGCCTTCCAATCCGCCCCGCTGGCAGAGCAATCCGGCTGGGGTTCCTTCAGCTCCGCAAACTGGGGATCATCCAGGGAAACCGCAAAGGTCATCGGCCGCTGAGGTGGGTCAAATCGACAGGCCATGGAAAATTTCACGCCGTCATAGCAGCTCTCCAGCAGGGTTATGCTGCCGCTGTCCAGTCCCTCCGGCGTTTTTTCCTCGTTCGCCGGCTGAGCCTTTTCGCCCATTTCTTCCAGTGCCGCCCGGGTTTCCCACTGCTCGTCCAGCCACTGGGCGTAGTCTGGCCGGGACTGGCGCAGCTCGTCTGTCGGAGCTTCCAAAAAAATGCACTGAACCCACCCTGTAATCCAGGAAGGCAGAATGCCGGTGGCGTATGCCGCTGCACTCAGGCCAAGAATCAGGCAGGCCGCCAGCACCAGAGCAAGGATTTTTCTGGTGATTCCCCCTGAATGTTCTGGCGTATAGGATTCGCACTCGATGACATATTTCTCGGCAATCCCGCTGATTGCCTTCGATAGCAGTTTACGGTTCACGGAAGCATCCCCTCTTTCTTCAAGTATCGCTGCAATTTCTCCCGGATGCGGAACAGTCGGACAGAAACCCGGTGCGGTGTCTGCTGCATGGCTGCGGCAATTTCCGAGACCGGTTCGGCATAGTAATACCGGCGGACAAACGCGTACCGATCATCATAGCCGAGTGTCCCGAGAAACCCGTTGATGCAGCGGGATAATTCCTTTGCCTCCCATTGTGCCTCCACATTCTCTTTGGCCGGGATACACGCTTCCAGCTCGCCCAGAGCCACATCATAATGGCTGTTTCGCTTTTGGGCGGTGTTGGCATGGTAGCGGCTGAGTGCCGCGTTTCTCGCCACGCCGCAGACAAAGGCTCCCAGGGATCGGGGCACCTCAGGTGGAATCCGATTCCAGATTCTTAAGTAGCAATCGCTGACGCATTCTTCCACATCCAGCGGATCCCGGAGAATGTTCTGTGTAATTTTCCGCACCGATGCTCCATACTTCGCAATCAGTTCGGATATGGCCTGTTCTGACCGGGCATTGAACAGGGCAACAATGTTGGAATCCTCCATTGGCTGACACTTCCTTTCCTTTACACCCATATAGTAAGGATTCGGAACAGAATATCTCATCATTCGGCAAAAAGAATACAGGAAATTGATCTTGGAATCAAGTGGATATGAAAAATGCACGCCGCAAAGACGTGCGTTCAAAGTAGTGAACCCAAGGAGATTCGGCACACTAAGGTGTCCCCTCCGGCTCGACGGAGGGGAAGAGCTGTCTCAAAATAGCAAAGTGCCCAAATAGAACAAAGTCATTGCGAGCCAGTGCTCACACTGGCGTGGCAATCCCCCCGATTTTCAAACATCTACGTTAGGAAATCTCGGATTTTACGCCTATCCGGGGGATTGCCACACCAGTGACATCGGTCACTGGTTCGCAATGACATTGTATATTTTGGCTATTTTGACCCATAGGGGCACTTAATGAGACAACCCCATTTACATCTTCGAATCTCCTTTCGGGACATCAAAAGAAAGAGCACGCCCAGAGGGTGTGCCTGTCGTGGGTAGACCCGAGGAGATTCGGCACACTAAGGTGTCCCCTCCGTCGAGCCGGAGGGGAGCAACACCCCACAGGGGTGTTGCATTTACATCTTCGAATCTCCATTCGGGTCACCAAAAGAAAGAGCACGCCAAGCGGCGTGCTCTTTCTTTTGGTGGACCCGAGGAGATTCGAACTCCCGACCCCTACAATGCGAATGTAATGCGCTCCCAGCTGCGCTACGGGCCCATGGATTACCGGGATATTATAGCCCCGGAGCAGCCGCTTGTCAAGTTTTTTCTTCCCTTTTTTCAAAAAACGTGGTATGATGTGGGGCAGACTACACCAAAGGAGTAAAACAATGCAGACCATTGCGGAAATTCTGGCTCAGGAATTGGGTCAAAAACTGGAATATGTGGAAAATGTGGTGCGCCTGATTGACGAGGGCAACACCATCCCCTTTATTGCCCGGTACCGGAAGGAAATGCACGGTGCCATGGACGACACCACCCTCCGGGCCCTGGAAACCAGGCTCACCTACCTGCGTAATCTCCAGGATCGCCGGAACGAGGTGAAAAAGGCCATCGAAAATCAGGGTAAGCTGACACCGGAGCTCTCCGCCGCCATCGATGCCGCCGCAACTATGACCGAGGTGGAAGACCTGTACCGACCCTATAAGCAGAAGCGGCGCACCCGTGGCTCTATCGCCCGGGAGAAGGGGCTGGAGCCTCTGGCGGAGGCGATTTTTGCCCAGGACGGCCGGGATCCCCAGGCTCTGGCGCAGGATTATATTGACCCGGAAAAGGGCGTGAACACCGCAGAAGAAGCCCTGCAAGGCGCAAACGACATCATCGCCGAGAATCTTTCCGATGACGCGGACATCCGCAAGGCCCTGCGCCAGCTGGTCATGCGCCGGGGTACCTTTACCTGCAAGGCGGCGGAGGATGCGGATGAGGACGGCGTTTATCGCCTCTACTACGACTTCTCCCAGCCCATTCCCCGGCTGCTGGATCACCAGATTCTGGCCATCAACCGGGGCGAAAAGGAAGGCATTCTCAAGCCCGCCGTCACCCTCACCGGCAATGAGGGCGCCGCGCTGGTATGCCGTGCCGCTCTGAAGCCCACGGCTCAGGTCTCCGCCTTTGTCCGCTCCGCCGCCGAGGATGCCTACGACCGGCTGATTTTCCCCGCCATCCAGCGGGAGGTGCGCAACGAGCTTTCCGACCGAGCCTACGCCGGTGCCATCGCAAACTTTGCCCTGAACCTGAAGCCCCTTCTCATGCAGCCCCCGGTAAAGGGCTTTGTGACCATGGGGCTGGATCCTGGATATCGGAACGGCTGCAAGGTGGCCGTGGTGGATGCCACCGGCAAGGTGCTGGACACCGCCGTAGTCTACCCTACTTTCAACGAGCGGAAAAAGCAGGAGGCCATCACCATTCTGTCCGGTCTCATGCGCAAGCACCACGTCCGGCACATTGCCATCGGCAACGGCACTGCCTCCCGGGAAACCGAGGCCATGGCGGTGGAAATGCTTCGCGCTTTCCCGGAGGCCAGCTATGCCATCGTCAACGAGGCCGGGGCTTCGGTTTACTCCGCCTCTCCCCTGGCCGCCGAGGAATTTCCGGAATACGATGTAAATCTTCGCTCTGCCGTGTCCATTGCCCGGCGGCTGCAAGACCCTCTGGCGGAGCTGGTGAAAATTGACCCCAAAGCCATTGGCGTGGGACAGTATCAGCACGACTGCCCTCAGAAGGAGCTGGACGCGGCTCTGGGCGGCGTGGTGGAGGACTGTGTGAATAACGTGGGCGTGGATGCCAACACCGCCTCCCGGAGTCTTTTGCAGCAGGTGTCCGGCCTGACCGCCGTCACCGCTAAGAACATTGTGGCCTATCGGGAAGAAAACGGCCCCTTCACCAGCCGGGCGCAGCTGAAAAAGGTGCCCAAGCTTGGGTCTAAAGCCTTTGAGCAGTGCGCAGGCTTCCTGCGAATTCCCGAAAGCAAGGAGGTGCTGGACAACACCGGCGTCCACCCGGAGTCCTACCCTGCCGCAAAGGCGCTGCTGGAACTGCTGGGCGTGAAAAAGGGTGAGGGCCTGACCGGTCTGGACGAAAAGCTGGCGGCATACGGCCTTGGAAAAGCCGCGGCTGCCTGCGGCGTTGGTGAGCCTACTCTTGCCGACATTGCCAAGGAGCTGGCAAAGCCCGGCCGGGATCCCCGAGACGAGCTGCCCGCCCCGGTGCTTCGGAAGGACGTGCTGGAAATGAAGGACTTAAAGCCCGGCATGGAGCTTACGGGCACCGTGCGCAACGTCATTGATTTTGGTGTGTTTGTGGATATCGGCGTTCATCAAGACGGGCTGGTGCACATCTCCGAGGTATGCAATAAGCGTCTTCGCCATCCCAGCGAGATGGTGAAGGTGGGCGATATTGTGAAGGTCGTGGTGCTCGGCGTGGATGAAAAGCGGCACCGGATCAGCCTTTCCATGAAGCAGGCGAAAAAGTGAGGATTCCCAGCATATCAGAAACCGGGAGTTTTCCTCTTGGTTGACATAACCGTGTTCAAATATTAGCAAATTGTAACGTTTTCCAGGGTGCTTGACTTTAATCTGCCGATAGAGTATAATTACCGGTGATTCCTTGGAAATGGAGTATTTTTATGAAGAAAGCAACCAGATTTCTGGTATCTCTGATGCTTCTGCTGCTGATTATTGCCAGCATCATCTGGTACCTGTTCATCTATGACCGGGCCTTCACCCGGGACACCCTGCTGAGCCAGGCTCGGTATCAGGCCATAAACGGCAATTCCCGGCTTTCCTCCTGGTTCTACGACTGCGCCTACAGTTTCTCCGGTCACGACGAAAACGTGGCCATTGAGCTTGCCAACCAGTACAAGAAAACCGGCAACTACACCAAGGCCGAGCTGACCCTGACCACCTCTATCCGGGACAATCCCACGGTGGAGCTGTACACCGCCCTGAGCGAGGTGTTCGTGGAGCAAGATAAGCTCTTGGACGCGGTTTCCCTGCTGGAGCAGATTCCTGAGGGTTCCATCCGCCAGGAAATTGAGAACCAACGTCCTTCCGCACCCCAGGCCGATCAGGAGCCCGGCTTTTTCAGCCAGTATATTGATGTGCACCTGACAACCGACGGAGATGCCATTTTCTACACCACCGACGGAGATTACCCCTCCATGGCCGGAGATCGCTACAGCGGCGGCATTACCCTGCCCGCAGGCGAAACCAAGATCCGTGCCATTGCTGTGAAGGAAAACGGCCTTGTCAGCCGGGTTACCGACCTGGATTACACCGTCACTGGCGTCATCGAAAAAGCGGAATTCCAGGACGCTGCCATGGAGGCTGCTATCCGGGAGCTGATTCACACCAGTGCCACTTCTACGGTTTACACCGACGCTCTGTGGGATATTACGGATTTCACCGTCCCCGAGGGAACCAAGGATTTCAGTGACCTAGCCTACCTGCCCAATCTGACGAGCCTGACCATCAACAGCCTGCAAATTCCTTCTCTGGAATGCCTGACGCCCCTGAGCAAGCTGGTGGTGCTGGATCTGACGGGCAGCAGCTTCCCGGTGGACGACCTGAAAATTCTGGGTACCCTGCCTTCCCTGTCCAGCCTGACCATGGCGGAGTGCTCCCTGAGCACCCTGGCCGGTCTGGAAAACGCCAAGAATCTGACCCTGCTGGATTTGCGTGGGAATACGCTGAAGAAGCTGGAGCCTTTGTCCGGCATGACCTCTCTGGCGGAACTGAACCTTCAGAACAACGCCGTCACCGATCTGACCGCCCTGAGCGGCCTGACGAATCTTGCGAAGCTGAATGTGGGCTTCAACGCGCTGACCAGCCTCTCCCCCATCCGCAGCTGTACCCGGCTGACCTGGTTAAACGCCGACAACAACCAGATTACCGTTTTGGACGGTGTGGAGGCTCTGACGGGTCTTACCACCCTGGACATCAGCTACAACAAACTGGTGAGCGTAGATGTGTTGTCTGGACTGACGGAGCTGACGGAGCTGGGCATCGGCAGCAACACCATCACCGATATTTCCGCCCTGAAAACCCTGACAAAGCTGCAAAGCTTTGACTTCTCTTCCAATCAGGTACCGGCGCTGCCTGAGTGGCCCGATGGCTGTGCCCTGCAAACCATCGATGGTTCCTATAACGCGCTGACGAACATCGACGGCCTGAAAAACATGCAGTCTTTGACCCATGTGTATATGGACTACAACCTGATTACGAACATCGATGCCCTGAAGGACTGCTACTGCCTGGTGCAGGTAAATGTCTTCGGCAACGTCATCAAGGACGTGTCCGCCCTGCGGGATAAGGACATCATCGTAAACTACGACCCCACCGCGGCGTAATACTATTTCTTAAGTAAAATGATTTCATCATTTTACTTAAGCCGTTTCACGGCAGACCGCCTGACGGCGGTAAGAAATGTATTGACTTCGTTTTTTAGCGGCAGTGGCCGCTGGCCACAATCCTGCGGCCGAATAAAACGCTTTTAAGCGTTTTATTAAAAACTCGTATAAAGCGCGGCAAAAAGGGCGGCTCCAATCGGAGCCGCCTTTTTCCTTGTGAAGGAGCTGTCTCAAAATAGCAAAGTGCCCAAATAGAACAATGTCATTGCGAGCCAGTGCTCACACTGGCGTGGCAATCCCCCCGATTTTCAAACATCTACGTTAGGAAATCTCGGATTTTACGCCTATCCGGGGGATTGCCACACCAGTGACATCGGTCACTGGTTCGCAATGACACTGTATATTTTGGCTATTTTGACCCATAGGGGCACTTAACGAGACAACCGCTTGTCACAATTATTCTGCGTTTTCCAGCACCAGCTTCAGTGCCCGGTCAATGGTCTGATTCCGGATTTCCTCCCGGGTGCCGGTAAAATGGCAGTCAATCACCTGAGCGGTTTTCTCGTCCTGATAGCCAATGAACACCGTGCCTACCGGGTTTCCGAATTCGTCGCCCCCG
>CAKTXO010000034.1 GCA_934630985.1 uncultured Oscillospiraceae bacterium
CTGGACATCGGCGACGGCGTTATCGAGGTTCTGGCTACCGCCGGCGACACCCATCTGGGCGGCGACGACTTCGACCAGAGAATCATGGACTACCTGGTTGACGAGTTCAAGAAGGCCGAGGGCATCAACCTGGCCGGCGACAAGGTGGCTATGCAGCGTCTGAAGGAAGCTGCCGAGAAGGCCAAGATCGAGCTGTCCGGCGTGACCTCCACCAACATCAACCTGCCCTATATCACCGCCGACGCCACCGGCCCCAAGCACCTGGACGTGACCCTGACCCGGGCAAAGTTCAATGAGCTGACCGCCGATCTGGTCGAGCGCACCATGAAGCCTGTCCGTCAGGCCATGTCCGACGCAGGCCTCAGCGCTTCCGACATTCACAAGGTGCTGCTGGTTGGCGGCTCCACCCGTATCCCCGCCGTCCAGGATGCCGTGAAGAACATCACCGGCAAGGAAGGCTTCAAGGGCATCAACCCCGATGAGTGCGTGGCTGTGGGCGCTGCCATTCAGGGCGGCGTGCTCACCGGCGATGTGAACGACATCCTGCTGCTGGACGTGACCCCTCTGTCCTTGGGCATTGAGACCATGGGCGGCGTGTTCACCCGTCTGGTAGACCGGAACACCACCATCCCCGTTCAGAAGAAGCAGATCTTCTCCACCGCCGCCGACGGCCAGACCTCCGTTGAGGTGCACGTCCTCCAGGGCGAGCGGGAAATGGCTGCTTACAACAAGACTCTGGGTCGGTTCCAGCTGGGCGGCATCGCTCCCGCGCCCCGTGGCGTGCCTCAGATCGAGGTCACCTTCGACATCGATGCCAACGGCATTGTGAAGGTTTCCGCTAAGGATCTGGGCACCGGCAAGGAGGCCAACATCTCCATCACCGCTTCCACCAACCTGAGCCAGGAGGACATCGACAAGGCTGTGAAGGATGCCGAGCAGTACGCCGCCGAGGACAAGGCTCGGAAGGAAGAGGTGGACACCCACAACGCCGCCGACCAGACCGTCTATCAGACCGAGAAGACCCTGAACGAGCTGGGCGACAAGATCGACGCTACCGAGAAGGCTTCCATCCAGGCTGCCATCGACAAGCTGAAGGAAGTCAACAAGGGCAATGACGTAGCCGCCATCAAGGCCGCTACCGAGGAAGTCCAGAAGGCCTTCTACGCGGTATCCGAGAAGCTGTATCAGCAGACCGGCGCGCAGGGTGCCCAGGGCGGCGCTCAGGGCGGTGCCCAGAGCAATCAGCCCGGCGACGACGGCGTGGTTGACGCGGACTACGAGTCTGTTGACTAAAGAAAACACTGCAAGGGGCGGCTCACGCCGCCCCTTGTCGGCAGTGCCGACAAACAGCGCGTGCCCGGCTGATCTGTAATCGATATTCCATTGGGCACAGGCTCGGTATCGTTCTGTTGTGCAAACCGGGAATGAAAAAAGCATGTCATTGCGAACCAGTGACCGATGTCACTGGTGTGGCCCCTTCCAGGGATTCCCTCCGGTCACAATCCCCCGGTCTTTCCGGGAACGATTATACAACGCATGTCATTGCGAACCAGTCCGCAGACTGGTGTGGCAATCCGTCCCCTTAAGAATTATGGATTGCCCTGCCGGTGTACGCACCGGTTTTCTTTGACAATGAAACCCTATTTTTCGAGGTGAATATCTGTGGCTGAAAATAAACGTGATTACTATGAGGTGCTGGGCGTGGACAAAAGCGCCAGTGCCGATGATATAAAAAAGGCCTACCGGAAGCTGGCCATGAAGTACCATCCCGACCGGAACCCCGGGGACAAAACCGCCGAGGAGAAGTTCAAGGAGATCGGCGAAGCCTACGAGGTGCTCTCCGACGCGGACAAGAAGGCCAAGTACGACCAGTTCGGCTTTGCGGGCGTTGACCCCAACTTCGGTGCCGGTGCCGGTGCCGGCGGCTACGGCGGCGGCTTCGGAGGCTTCGGAGATTTCGGCGACTTAGGCGACATCTTCGGCGAATTCTTCGGCGGCGGCGGTGGCAGAACCCGTGCCAGCACCCAGAACGTCCCCCGCCGGGGCGAAAATGTAGGTGCCCGGCTGGAGCTGACCTTTGAGGAGGCTGCCTTCGGCTGTGAAAAAGAAGTGGCTACCCCCAGAATCGAAAACTGCCCCGCCTGTCATGGCTCCGGCTCTGCCGACGGCGTAATCGAGACCTGCTCCCAGTGCCACGGCACCGGTCAGGTGCGGACGGTACAGAATTTCATGGGTATGCAGATGCAGTCCAGCACCACCTGCCCCGCCTGCAACGGTCGGGGCAAGATCATCAAGACCCCCTGCACCACCTGCAAGGGCAAGGGCAAGGTTCGCCGCACCAATCGGGTGAAGGTGAAGATTCCCGCCGGTGTGGACGCCGGACAGAGCGTCCGTGTCCGGGGCGAAGGCTGCGTCGGTGCCAACGGCGGCCCCAACGGCGATCTGCTGGTGGAAATTCTCATCCGGCGGCATCCCATCTTCAGCCGTCAGGGCACGGACGTGCTGTGTGAGGTGCCCATCAGCTTCACCCAGGCGGCACTGGGCGCCACCATTCAGGTGCCTACCCTGGACGGCAAGGTGGACTTTGACCTGCCTGAGGGGACTCAGACCGGACGGGAGTTCATCCTCCGGGAGAAGGGCATTCCCGAGGTGGGCAATTCCCGCCGCCGGGGCAACGAGCGCTTCACCGTGGTGGTGGAGACTCCCACTCATCTGACCGGGGAGCAGAAGGAGCTGCTGCGCAAGCTGGACGGCACCATCGAAGTGTCCCCCAAAAGGAAAAAGTTCATCGACAATCTGAAGAATATTTTCGGATAAAAATTGCGAACCGGTACTTGTTGCCGGTTCGCTTTTTTGCTATACTGGAGAAAAGGCTCCCATTGCTGATCAAGGGGAGCTGCCCCAGTGCGCACACTGGGGCTGAGGGGATCAGAACTTTCTTATTTTGACAATCCCTCAGTCAAAAATCAGAGATTTTTGCCAGCTCCCTTTACACAAGGGAGCCATCAGCGCGGGAGGAACCGAGTATGAAACGAGCGGATTATATCAGCTGGGACGAGTATTTCATGGGCATTGCCATGCTGGCGGCCAAGCGAAGCAAGGATCCCAACACCCAGGTAGGCGCCTGCATCGTCTCCCCGGACAACATCATCATTTCCACCGGCTACAACGGTATGCCCAAGGGCTGCTCCGACGACGAATATCCCTGGGATCGGGAAGGCAGCGCCACCAAATATCCCTACGTCGTCCATGCGGAGCTGAACGCGGTGCTTAACGCCAACGGCCGGGATCTGCGGGGAAGTAAGCTCTATGTGGCGCTGTTTCCCTGCAACGAGTGCGCCAAGGCCATTATCCAGAGCGGCGTGAAGGAAGTATATTATCTTTCCGACAAGTACGCCGATTCTCTTTCTACCCTGGCTTCCAAGCGGATGATGGACTCCGCCGGGGTCAAATACATTCAGCTGCGCACCCGGCTCAAGGAGATCGTCCTGGATTTCATCCCGGAGGAAGAGCGAAACCGTCAGCAGGGCTGACAGCCAATGCGTGCTCGGCTGATGTATATTCGATAGACCATCGGGCACTGCTCGGTATCGATTTTGCGGAGAGTTCCATATTGTGCATGTCATTGCGAACCAGCGCGCACACTGGTGTGGCCCTTTCCAGGGATTCCCTCCGGTCACAATCCGTTTTTCTCTTGGTATGCACCGAAATAGGAATTGTCATTGCGAACCAGTCCGCAGACTGGTGTGGCAATCCGTTTCCTTCGTCCCCCCTTGGCTCCACCTCTGGGGGAGCTGTCACGAAGTGACTGAGAGGGTAAAATTCGCCCTCTCCGCCCCCTTCCGGGGGCACCTCTCCCATAGGGAGAGGCAAGTGACCCTCATCCTTTCATGTCATTGCAAACCAGCGGCCGATATAACCCCTTCCAGGGATTCCCTCCGGTCGCAATCCCCCGGTTCTTCCGAGAACTATCGAAAAACGCACTGGTGCGGGAGCACCCCCGGCTCCCTTGTGTAAAGGGAGCTGGCATGGCCGTCTCCCGCAAGGCCATGACTGAGGGATTGTTAAAAGGCGAAAGTTCTGATCCCCTCAGTCAAAAATCAAAGATTTTTGCCAGCTCCCCTTGGTCAGCAAGGGGAGCCTTAGCCCTCATCCGTCTCGCGCTTGCGTGAGACGCGCGAGCCACCTTCCCCGGAGGGGAAGGCTTTTGCTCTTTGGTTCTGCTCCAAAAACAGAACGATACCGAGCGGTACCCAAAGGTATCACGATGACAGACCAGCCATGCACGCACTGCCTGCCCGGGCACCGGGTCGGCTTTATGGAATCGTTACAAAACCGTTCAATATCGTTTGACAAATGTGACGAAACCCGTTATAATGGAAGTGTTTGGGTGGAAAAACCAAATATCGTTATTCACCATTCTGAAAAGGAAAAGGACGGATCAGAAATGTATAAAATCGTGCGTAAGAAGGAGCTCAATGCCAACGTCACCCTGATGGACATCGAGGCCCCCTTCGTTGCCAGAAAGGCAAAGGCAGGTCAGTTCATCATCTTCCGGATCGATGAGATGGGCGAGCGTGTGCCTCTGACCATCGCCGGCTACGACCGCGAGAAGGGTACTGTCAGCATCATCTTCCAGAAGGTGGGCTTCACCACCAAGGCTCTGGGAGAACTGAACGAGGGCGACTACATCCGGGACTTCGTCGGCCCCCTGGGCAAGCCCACCGACGTGGAGGGCAAGAAGCGGGTGTGCGTTGTCGGCGGCGGCGTGGGCTGCGCCATCGCTCTGCCCGCTGCCCGTGCCTTCAAGGAGGCCGGCGCCATTGTGGACGTGATCATCGGCTTCCGGAACAAGGACATTGTCATCCTGGAAGACGAGTTCCGTGCCTGCGCGGATAACCTGTACCTGATGACCGACGACGGCTCCTACGGCGAGAAGGGCTTCGGCACCGTCAAGCTCCAGGCTCTGCTGGAGGCCGGTACCCAGTACGACGAGGTGCTGGCCATCGGCCCCGTGCCCATGATGAAGTTTGTCTGCAAAACCACCGAGCCCTTCGGCGTGCACACCATGGTTTCTCTGAACCCCATCATGGTG
This sequence comes from uncultured Oscillospiraceae bacterium, assembly GCA_934630985.1. Lineage (GTDB taxonomy): Bacteria > Bacillota > Clostridia > Oscillospirales > Oscillospiraceae > Faecousia. The sequence continues at coordinate 5,096 of CAKTXO010000034.1, forward strand.
GACGGCACCGGTATGTGCGGCGGCTGCCGTGTCACCGTGGGCGGCGAGACCAAATTCGCCTGCGTGGACGGCCCCGAGTTTGACGGCCACAAGGTGGACTATGCCGAGCTCATGAGCCGCAACGGCACCTACCGTGACCGGGAAGCCGAAGTTGCCAAGGATCATGTCTGCCGCATGGAAGCCATGGGCAAGGCTCTCATCAAGTAAGGAGGTACGGGAAAATGGCTAATATGTCTTTGAAGAAAGTTCCCATGCCCGAGCAGGAGCCTCTGGTTCGTGCCCGGAATTTCCAGGAAGTCACCCTGGGCTATACCGAGGAAATGGCCGTTGAGGAAGCGGGTCGCTGCCTGAACTGCAAGAACCCCAAGTGCGTGGAGGGCTGCCCCGTCAACGTGCGCATCCCCGAATTCATCGCCAAGGTTCGTGAGCGGGATTTCAAGGCCGCTTATGAGGTCATCACCTCCACCAACGCCCTGCCGGCTCTTTCCGGCCGTGTGTGTCCCCAGGAGACCCAGTGCGAGAGCAAGTGCGTCCGGGGCATCAAGGGGGAACCGGTGGCCATTGGCCGTCTGGAGCGGTTCGTTGCCGACTGGTATCGGGAAAACGTCAACGCCATGCCTGAGAAGGCTCCCTCCAACGGCATCAAGGTGGCCGTGGTGGGCTCCGGCCCTGCCGGCCTGACCTGCGCCAGCGATCTGGCCAAGAAGGGCTATCAGGTTTCCGTGTTCGAGGCTCTGCACACCGCCGGCGGCGTGCTGGTTTACGGCATTCCCGAATTCCGTCTGCCCAAGGCCATCGTGGCAAACGAGGTCACCAAGCTTCAGGCTCAGGGCGTGGAAGTCATGACCAACATGGTCATCGGCCGTGTCCTGACCATCGACGAGCTGTTCGAGATGGGCTACAAGGCCATCTTCGTTGGCTCCGGCGCGGGCCTGCCCATGTTCATGCACATCCCCGGCGAGAGCCTGAAGGGTGTCATGTCCGCCAATGAGTACCTGACCCGTACCAACCTGATGAAGGCCTACAATTCCGATTCCGACACCCCCGTCATCCGCTCCAAGGCGGTGGCCGTGGTTGGCGGCGGCAACGTGGCTATGGATGCTGCCCGCTGCGCCATGCGTCTGGGTGCGGACAAGGTGTACATCGTCTATCGCCGTGGCGAGGCCGAAATGCCCGCCCGTAAGGAAGAGCAGCACCACGCCAAGGAGGAGGGCATCGAGTTCAAGACTCTGTGCAATCCTGTGGAAATCGTGGCCGACGAGGATGGCCGGGTCTGCGGCATGAAGTGCGTGCGCATGGAGCTGGGCGAGCCTGACGCTTCCGGCCGCCGCCGCCCCGTGGAGATTCCCGACAGCCAGTTTGTGCTGGATGTGGACACCGTCATCATGGCTCTGGGCACCAGCCCCAACCCCCTGATCCGCTCCACCACCCCCGGCCTGGACACCAACAAGAAGGGCTGCCTGATCGTCAACGAGAACGAGATGACCACCCGGGAGGGCGTGTTCGCCGGCGGCGATGCCGTTACCGGTGCCGCGACCGTCATCCTGGCTATGGGTGCCGGCAAGAAGGGCGCCGAGGCCATCGACAAGTTCCTGAGCAAGTAAGGCTTCCGGCTATCCATTCTGTCATTCCATAACACACCCCCGGGGCACTCGCCCCGGGGGTTGCTTTTATGGTGTAGCGCTGCGATATAGTAACCTTGCACCAAATATCCGGCAGGCTCTATATAGCGAATGTCATTGCGAACCAGCGCGCAGACTGGTGTGGCAATCCCCAGGTCGTTCCGGTAGCCCATCTAGAATCCGTAGGGGCCGATGCCCTCATCGGCCCAAAACGAGAGAAAGTGCTTTTTGTTCCTACCCTTCATATCATAAATATTTCAGTGCGGGTCCCTCCGGGGGCAATGTTCTTGTCTCGGCAAGAACATTGATAAGAAGCCGACTTAGGGGGCGCTGCTGAAAAGCCGCCCCCCTAAGTACCCCCCGGCCGCCCTAACAAACTGCGTCAGCATACTTCGGCTTGCTATGGGTGGAGAACCTGAAAGATACGGTGTCATTGCGAGGAGCCTGCGGGCCGACGTGGCCCCTTCCAGGGATTCCCTCCGGTCACAATCCGTTTTCCAAAGCCTTCCCCGCTGGGGAAGGTGGCTCGCGCGTCTCCCGCAAGCGCGAGACGGATGAGGGCCTTGCCTCTTCCTATGGGAGAGGTGCCCCCGGAAGGGGGCAGAGAGGGCGAATTTTACCCTCTCAGTCGGCTTCGCCGCCAGCTCCCCCAGAGGGGGAGCCAAGGGGGACGAAGGGAACGGATTGTGACCAGAGGGAATCCCCGGAGGGGGCCACACCAGCGTGCGCGCTGGTTCGCAATGACATGCGTTTTGAGCAGTACCCCGGAAACAAGAGACCCCCCTGGGGCAAATCTGTCCCAGGGGGCTTATCACTTCAGCGGTTCACTTCAGCGGTGCCTGTTTGATTTTGGCGTACCGTCTGGGATACTGCTTGGGGGTGGGGGCAACCTTGCGCAGGATAATCACCCCGTGGCTGGTGCCGTCAATGGGGAATTTGCGCACTTCCTCCAGCTTCAGTCCCAGCTTTTTGATAGCCCCGGCGCACTCGGCAAGCTCTTCCTCCGCGGCGGTACCCTTCATGGCCAGCACCGCGCCGCCCACCTTCACATAGGGAGCCGTCAGCTCCAGCAGGATGTTAAGCCTTGCAACCGCCCGGGAGGTGGCAAAATCGTACTGCTCCCGGCAGTCTGCCACCGCTTCCTCCGCTCTCGCCGTAACGCACCGGGCGGAAATTCCCAGGCCGGGCAGGATTTCCTCCAGCCATTTCATCCGCTTGCCCAGAGAATCCAGCAGCGTCACCTTTGCCTCCGGACAGGCGATGGCCAGAGGCACTCCGGGAAAGCCCGCTCCGCAGCCCACGTCGATGAGCTTTTTGCCCCGCAGGTCGGCGCAGCACAGCACCGTCAGGCTGTCCAGCAGATGCAACTTCGCCACCTGGGTGTCCTCGGTGATGGCGGTCAGATTCATCACTTCGTTCTGCCTGACCATGGCTCGGGCAAAGGCGCACAGCTTCTCCTGCCGCTCCTCCGGCAAATCCAGACCCAGCCGGGTCAGACCCTCTTTCAGGGTTTTCTCCATCAGCCGATGCCTCCCTTCGCGTTGACGATGCCGCTTAAATCCACCTTGGTCGTGTCGTAGGGGTCGAACCGGGTCTCCGTCTGGGTAATGGAGGGCAGCACCACGGTCTGAATATGCCAGTTTACCAGCAGGTTGCAGACCTGGGCGTAGGAAGAAATTCCCTGCTTTTCGCCGCTGGTTTTCAGATAGGTGTCGTTCACCGTATCCGCAAGGTGGGTGGCCTTGGTGTCCTGCTTCTGGTTGAAGAAGGCGTCATAGGCGTTCCAGTCGGTGCGCAGGGTATCTCCCACGCCCTGCTTCACCCGCGCCGCCGCCGCAGCCGCCGCCTGGGTATTCACGCTGGCAAGGGCGCTGTAGCAGTACCGGAAGGCCATAAAATAGGCGGAATACTGGAAATTGGGGTCGGAATGGACGGAACAGGCCAGGAAGGCCGCGAAATTGGCGTCCCGCTCGGAGGCGATGCACATCCGATGGGCCATTTCGTGGCACATGGTAAAGGGCAGCAGCACATCCGGAATCTGGGGATTGACGCAGGCCTCGCCGGTGATGCCGAAGGTGAAGCCGGTAATGCCCATGGAGGTGTACATGTCCGCCCAGCCCAGCTTTTTCACAGGAAGTGTGCACCCGGCAAAGACGGGATAGTGCTTTTCATAGGTCAGGGTATGAAAGCCCTCCCCGGCCTTTTCAGCCATTTCCTCAAAGGAGTCAAATTTTACGTTTCCGCTGCCGTCCCGGCTGACCCGCTTGGCCAGGGAATTGGCCTTGTCCCGATAATACTCGGTGGCCTCCGTCAGCTCGTCCAGGTTATAGCTGCTGACCTCCAGACGGATGTCGTCAGACAGGGAGCCTGCGTAGTAGTTCATGCCCCACATGGCCATATGCAGCAGGTAAATGCCGGAAAACACCGCCAGAACCCAGCCCAGCCACTGGATGGGATTCCACTTGAGCACCAGCACCAGCACAAGGCTGGCAAGAATCAGCATTCCCAGCACCACCGCAAGAGCCTGCCAGACCGGGTAAGTGAACTGACCCGTCCAGTTTGCCAGATATTCCTGCAAGGTGCGCACCACATAAGGGTAGACCATGTCCACCAGGGTCGCGTAACGCTCGCCGAACCGGGTCAGCAGCCAGGTCATAGCGGCAAAAATTCCGGCAGTCAGATAGCCGAACCAATATCGCAAAGGAATTCCTCCTTTATGTGCAGAGTAGTAGATTTTTATAGTATAACACAAATAACCGGAATTGTCTTGTAAATTTTCTTTAATTTTTGCCGGGGTCGGCAGGGCCGACAGCCAATGCGTGCGCAGGCTGGTGTGTAATCGTAAGACCACTGGGCACAAGCTCGGTATCGGCAGCATTGTATTGAGCAGAAACGAAAGAACACTGTCATTGCGAGGAGGCCAGTGGCCGACGTGGCAATCCGTTTCCCTCGTCCCCCAAAGGCTCCCCTTGCTGATCAAGGGGAGCTGTCACGAAGTGACTGAGAGGGTAAAAACGCCCTCTCCGCCCCTGCGGGGCACCTCTCCCAAAGGGAGAGTCAAGTGGCCCTCATCCGTCACGGCTTCGCCGTGCCACCTTCCCCGCGGGGGAAGGCTTGGAGAGCGGATTGCCACACCAGTCTGCGGACTGGTTCGCAATGACAATTCCTATTTCGGTGCATACCAAGAGAAAAACGGATTGTGACCGGAGGGAATCCCTGGAAGGGGCCACGCCAGCGTTGCATAAATCAAGGTATGACTGCCACTGGCAGTCATTAGAATTTTGATTCGCTGCGCGGAGCACCACACTGGTTCGCAATGACATGCGTTTATGGCAACACTCAAAAAAATGGGATTGCCGCATTTCTTGCGGCAATCCCATTTTTTCATTTCAGCCGTTTTTCCAGGGTAGCCGCGCTGAGGGACGTGAGCCGCACCCGGTGAAAGCCGTACTCCGAAGTCAGAATGAAGGACTTGGGCAGCTCGTCACAGGGCACCACATCGCCGTTTTCCTCGCTTTTCGCCAGAAATTCCCGGGTTCGCTTGGAGGTGGAGGTATTGTCCAGGTCAAAAATTCCGATGATGGAGCTGTCCCGGACGGCCATATCATTGCCGATGGATAGATACATCTTACTTCCTCATTTTCCACTGAGCCACGGCCAGCTCGTCGCACCGGTTATTCTTGGGGTTGTCCGCGTGGCCCTTCACCCAGTGATAACGCACCTGATGAGTCTGGGTCAGCCGGAGAAGGATCTCCCACAAGTCCGAGTTCAGGGCGGGCTTTTTGTCGGACTTCACCCAGCCCCGCTTCTTCCAGCCCCAGGCCCAGCCCTTTTCCAGAGCGTCAATAACGTACTTGGAATCGGAATAGAGCTCCACAATACAGGGCTCTTTCAGCGCCTTCAGCCCTTCAATGACGGCGGTCAGCTCCATCCGGTTGTTGGTGGTGGCGTCCTCCCCGCCGGAAAGTTCCTTCTCCACCCCGTTAAATTCCAGGATGGCTCCCCAGCCTCCGGGGCCGGGGTTTCCGGAACAGGCACCGTCGGTATACAGGGTTACGGTCTTCATGCCTGAGGCTCCTCGCCCTTAGCTTCTTCCTCCATGGCCTCCACACGCTCCAAAGACACCACCTGGTTGCCTTCCTCGATGCGCATGACGATAACGCCCTGGGTATCCCGCTTGTAGACGTTGATGGAGGCAGCGGGAATCCGGATAATCACGCCGCCGTTTTCGATGAGCATCACGTCGTCGCTTTCGCTCACCACCCGGCAGCCGGCAATATTGCCGGTCTTGGGGGTAATGTTATAGTTTTTCAGACCCTTGCCGCCTCGGCTCTGGGCGCACTTTTCCCCGTTGGGGCCGGTGCGCAGATACTCACTCAGCTCCGTGCGCTTGCCGTAGCCGTTGACGGTGACGGTGAGCAGGGTCTTGCCCTCCTCGGCCTTCTCCGCGCCCACCACAAAGTCGTCGTCGGACAGACTGATGCCCCGGACACCGGCGGCGTCCCGTCCCATAGGCCGGACGTCGTTTTCGTTGAAGCAGATGGCCATGCCCTGGGCGGTAGCCAGCAGAATATTGTCATTGCCGTTGGTGCGGATGACGTTGATGAGATGATCGCCCTCTTCCAGGGTGATGGCACGGATACCGGTTTTCCGGTTGGTTTTCAGGGCAATGAAGGGAATCCGCTTGACGGTGCCCTTCCGGGTGACCATCATCAGGAACTCATTGTCGTCAAACTCCCGGGTAATGACCATGGCGGTGACGGACTCTCCGGCTTCCAGCGGCAGCACATTCACAATGGCAGTGCCCCGGGCGGTACGTCCGGCCTCGGGAATCTGGTAGCCCTTGCGCAGGTGCACCTTGCCCATATCCGTGAAGAACAGAATATAATCGTGGGTGGAGGCAATTGTCAAAGACTTGACGAAGTCCTCCTCCTTGAGGTTCTGAGCGTTCACGCCCCGGCCGCCCCGGCTCTGCGTCCGGTAGGTATCCACGGGCATCCGCTTGATATAGCCGTGGCTGGACAGGGTAAAGGCGCAGGTCTCCTCCTCGATCAGGTCTTCGATGTCGATTTCGTCCTCGATGTCCTGAATCTCGGTCTTCCGCTTGTCGCCGAACTTGTCCCGGATCTCGATCAGTTCCTCCCGGAGAACGGCCTTCAGCTTGTTCTCGTCCGCCAGCAGTTCCAGATAATACTTGATCTTTTCCATCAGATCATCGTATTCCGCCTGAAGCTTTTCCCGGTCAAGACCCTGAAGAGCCTTCAGCCGCATGTCCAGAATGGCCTGCGCCTGAATATCGTCCAGAGAGAATCTGTCCATCAGACGCTGCTTGGCATCGTCATAGGCAGAGCGGATAATATGGATGACCTCGTCGATATTGTCCTGGGCAATGAGCAGACCCTCCAACAGGTGGGCCCGCTCCCGGGCCTTGCGCAGGTCGTACTGGGTTCTGCGGGTCAGGATTTCCTCCTGATGCTTCAGATACTCGTCGATGATCTGCCGCAGAGACAGAATTTTCGGCTGCTTCTGGTTATCCACCAGTGCCAGCATGATAATGCCGAAGCTGGATTGGAGGGCGGTCTGCTTGAACAGGTTATTGAGCACCACCTGGGGATTCGCGTCCTTTTTCAGCTCAATGACCATCCGCATACCGTTCCGGTCGGTTTCGTCCCGGAGGTCGGAAATGCCGTCCAGCCGCTTGTCCTTCACCTGCTCGGCAATGTTCTTGATGAGCTGCCGCTTATTGACCTGGTAGGGAAGCTCGGTGACGATGATCCGCATCCGATCCTTGCCGAACTCCTCGAATTCCGTCCGGGCCCGGACGATGACCTTGCCCCGGCCGGTGGCGTAGGCCGCCCGAATGCCGCTGCGTCCCATGATAATGCCGCCGGTGGGGAAATCCGGGCCGGAAATGTGATCCATCAGGTCGGCCATGGTGGCCTCCGGGTCGTCCAGCACGCACACGCAGGCGTTGATAACCTCGGTCAGGTTATGGGGCGGGATGTTGGTGGCCATGCCCACGGCAATGCCGGAAGAGCCGTTGACCAGCAGATTGGGAAACCGGCTGGGCAGCACCCGGGGCTCTTTGCGGGTCTCGTCGAAGTTGGGATCCCAGTCCACGGTCTCCTTGTCGATGTCCCGGAGCATTTCGTTGGAAATCTTGCTGAGCCGAGCCTCGGTGTAACGGTAGGCTGCCGGGGGGTCGCCATCCACGGAGCCGAAGTTGCCGTGGCCGTCCACCAGCATATAACGCATGGAAAAATCCTGGGCAAGGCGCACCATGGCGTCATATACCGACGCATCGCCGTGGGGATGGTATTTACCCAGCACGTCACCGACGCAGGTGGCCGACTTCTTGAAGGGCTTGTCGGAGGTCAGGCCGCTTTCGTACATGGTGTACAGAATCCGGCGGTGCACCGGCTTCAGGCCGTCCCGGACATCGGGCAGTGCCCGTCCCACGATGACGGACATGGCGTATTCAATGTAGGACTTTTCCATTTCGTCCACCAGGTTGCTCTGGGTGATCACCTGGTCGGGGAAACGGATGTCCTCGGGTTTGTAGCTTCTGTTATGTGCCAAATAAGACACCTCCAAAACAATTTGGGTTGCAGGGGCGGCCGACGGCCGCCTAAGACTGTCAAAAATCCGTGTCATTGCGAGCCAGTGCGCACACTGGCGTGGCAATCCGTTCTCTCCGTTCTCCTAGGGCAGTATCTCATTATACAATTCCGCCCAAGAAGGATTTTTGCTTTCGACCAATTTATTTTTTCGTTTGCGGTTCCAGCCTTTGATTTGCTTTTCTCTTTCAATTGCGGCTTTCACATCCGATGTGCTTTCATAGTAAACCAGCTTATCAACACCGTTTTTCGCCGTAAAGGAATCCGGGTCGGCATGATGCTTGTGCTCATATACCCGACGAATCAAATCCCGGGTTACGCCGGTATAAATGACGGTATTGAGAGAATTGGATAGAATATACACATAATATTCCATAGATTCTCCTTTCCCACGTCATTGCGAGACAGTCCGCAGACTGTCGTGGCCCTTTCCAAGGATTCCCTCCGGTCACAATCCGTTCTCTTTTCTCAGGGGATGAGGGGTAACGGATTGCCACACCAGTGTGCGCACTGGTTCGCAATGACATGCTTATTACAGCCGATTTTCTAAGATTGAGAGACTGTCAGAAATCCAGATTCACCGCGTATTTCGCGTTGCGCTCGATCCAGTCCTTCCGGGGCTCCACCTGCTCGCCCATGA
>CAKTXO010000035.1 GCA_934630985.1 uncultured Oscillospiraceae bacterium
GAGGATGGTCTTCTGGTTGGCTATCGGAGGCTCTACTACAACGAAGCCGGAGAGGAAATTCTGGACACGGAAATGGAGCGCTATCGCACAGCCCCAGATGAAACCCGGCAGAAAATCGACAGCATCACGGTGAATTGAATGCCCCGGCTGCCATCAATCCCACGGGGGACATCGCCGGACTTGCCTTTCCAAAATGCAAATTTCGAGACTATCAAAAAACCATGTCATTGTGAGCCAGTCCACAGACTGGCTCACAACCCCTCCGATATTCAAACATTTTAGTTCCTAAACCGGAAGTTTTTGCGTCTAACCTGGGGATTGCCACACCAGTCTGCGGACTGGTTCGCAATGACAACGTATCTTTAAGACTTTTTGGCACGCCGACCTCCCCGGGGTCTTTCGATTCCGGGGAGGCTTTTTCTCTACTCGGACGGCGAGGGGCAGTCTTTCTGCCGGGAAGCAATTCATGGACGCAGAACCTGAATATCGGAAAACCCGAGCGCAATTTCAGAGGTATTGGGAAGGAAGCTCACCGGGCGGGCAGCTCCACCGCAATGGTGGTTCCCTTATCTGAGCTCTCCTCTACCCGAACGCAGCCGCCGTGGAGATTGGCAATCTCCCACACCAGGGACAGTCCCAGCCCCGCGCCGCCAAACTCCCGGCTGCGGGACTTATCCACCCGAAAAAACGGCTGGAAAATGCTCTGCTGATACTCCTCCGGAATTCCGCAGCCGGTGTCGGAAACACGAATCAGGAGTTTTTCCGGCTCCTGCGTAACCGAGATCCGCACCCGGCCGCCGGGACGGTTGTACTTGACGGCGTTTTCCGCAAGATTAAACAGCAGCCGGTAGATCAGCGCGTCGCTTCCTGTCATGACGCCATCGCCATCGCAAGCCAGGGAGATCTCCTTTTTCTCCGCCAGCGACGCAAGATCCGTGAAGATTTCCTCAATCATGGGGGCAAGCTGGATGTGCTCGTTCCGTGCCACCTGCTGCAAATTGCTCATCTCCAGCAAGGTTTTGGTCATCTGGGTCAGCCGCTCCGTCTGCTCCCGCAAAAGGGCGAGAAATTCCGCCGTCTCCGGCAGCACATCGGGATGCTCCGCGGAAAACAGCTCCAGCCGTGCCTGCATCAGCGCCAGCGGCGTGCGCAGCTCATGGGCGGCGTTTCCAACGAACTGCCGCTGGGCGGCAAAGGCGTTGTTCAGCCGCTCCAGCATCTGGTTGAAGGAGCGGCTCAGCTGCCGGAATTCCGGCAAAACCTCCTCATTGATTCTCATATCCGCCAGATTGTTCATCTGCACCTTCTCCACCTGAGAGGCAAAGCTGTGCAGGGGCATGAGGGCACGTCCGCTGACGAAATAGGCCAGAATGCCGCTGAGCAGTGTCACCACAGCCGTAATGTACCAGTTGGTGGTGTGAAACCGTCCCTGGGCTCCATCGACAATGATGGTCAGCTCCTCATCCGGCCTTATGCGCTGGGGATCAAAGCTCTCCGCCCCTTCCTCGTTCATAATCACCGTGCCTGCCTGGAAGGTATCCGCAATCGTGTCCATATAGTACACACCGGAGGAGCAAAGCAGCAGATTCATGACGATGCAGGTAACGCCGATCAGCAGAACGGTCATCAAGGTGATGCGCCACTGCAAGGATATCTTTCTCATGACTGCCCGCCTCCCATCAGATAGCCCTCGCCGATACGGTTGCGGATAGGGTCGTAGCCCAAAGCCGTCCGGAGTTTTTTGCGCAGGGCTGAAATGTGGACGCGAATGGAATTGCTGAAGCTGTCCACGCTGTTGTCCCATACATGATCCATCAGCTCCTCCTGACTCACAGGCCGGCCTTGATGCACCATCAGATATTCCAGAATGCCCGTCTCCTTCCGGGTCAGAGTCAGGGGCTGTCCGCCAACAGAAGCGGTGCGGGTGCGGGTGTCAAAGGCCAGGGAGCCGCAGCTCAGCAGCACATCCTGCTGGGTAAACTGCCGCAGAGTCAGACTGCGGATGCGCGCCTCCAGCTCCGCCAGGTGAAAGGGCTTTGCCAAATAGTCGTTGGCGCCTGCGTCCAGACCCGCCACCTTGTCCTCCACCTCGCTGCGGGCAGAGAGAATCAGCACTTTCGTCTCCCTGTCCGTCTGCCGAAGGGTGCGCAGCACCGTCATGCCGTCCCTTCCCGGCAGATTCAGATCAAGAATCACCAGATCATAGCGCTCCACGCCCAGAAGCTCCTGGGCTTTCTCTCCATCGCAGCAGTAGTCCACACTGTATGCCAAGCGGCGCAGACTGCGGACAATGGTCTCGCACAGAGCACGTTCATCTTCCACTACCAAAAGGCGCATGAGAACCCTCCTTTTCATCTCTTCCTTTTTCTGTTGTTTTTCATTATAGCAAACCCAGATAAAGTTTGCATTAAATTTTCGTTCTTAACGAAGATTTTAACTTCCCTGCGCTATGATAGTGGCACAGAAAAGCGAAAGGGTGATGAAATTGCGGAATCCGACAAAAGCCGCAGTACAGGCTGCGCTGCTGGTCGTGGGAATTGCCATGCTGTGCTTTGGCGTCTGGCGTGGGGAAGCGGCGACGGTGCTGAGCAAAGCAATTAAATTATGTCTGGAGTGTGTGGGAATTGGATAAGCATGTTTCAGGGGTATCACAGACCATGTCCCGGTTCCGGGGCTGGATACAGGCAGGCGCAACGCTGCTGACCAATCTGCATCTGCCGAACTTTCTCAAGGGAGGACTGTACCAGGGCGCGGGAAAAAACCTCTGCGTACCGGGGCTGAACTGCTACTCCTGCCCGGCGGCCTCCGGCGCCTGCCCCATTGGGGCGTTTCAGGCGGTGGTGGGATCTTCCAAGTTCCGCTTCTCCTATTATATCACGGGCTTTCTCATTTTACTGGGCGTTCTGCTGGGACGCTTCATCTGCGGCTTTCTGTGTCCCTTCGGCTGGTTTCAGGAGCTGCTGCACAAAATCCCCACAAAGAAGCTGTCCACCAAGCGGCTGAAGCCGCTGACCTATCTGAAGTACGCGGTACTTCTGGGGATGGTTTTCCTGATGCCGGCGTTTCTGGTAAACGATGTGGGCATGGGAGATCCGTTCTTCTGCAAATACCTATGTCCCCAGGGCGTTTTGGAGGGTGCCATTCCCCTGTCCCTTGCCAATTCCGGAATCCGGGCAGCACTGGGCAAGCTGTTTACATGGAAATTGGGCATCCTGCTGGCGGTGATTGGGGCAAGCGTGGTATTTTACCGACCCTTCTGCAAGTGGCTCTGTCCGCTGGGCGCGTTCTACGCGCTGTTCAACCGGGTGTCCCTCTTCCAGATGAAGGTGGATAAGAATAAGTGCGTTTCCTGCGGGAAATGCGCCAGAGCCTGCAAGATGGATGTGGATGTGACGAAAACGCCAAACCATACCGAGTGTATCCGCTGCGGGATGTGCGTTCAGGCCTGTCCGGTCAACGCCGTCAGCTTCCGCTACGGCTTTGGAGACGGCAAAAAAGAACCTGTAAAACCTACAGATAAATTAAAAACGGAGGAAACAAAATGAACGTAAAGAAAATCATCACACTGCTGCTGGCAGCACTGCTGGTGCTGTCCCTGGCCGCCTGCGGCGCACAGGGCAGCGGCAGCATGGACGCAATGAATCAGGAACCCAAGAATGCCAAGGAAGCGCTTGCCATGCACAAAACGCTTATGGAACAGGAAAATACGATTCTCTCGGAAAATACCGAGCTCTGGGACAAGGTATTTATGGTGGCCGATAAGGGCATGGCCATGCTGGAGGACGGCAAAAACTACGGCGACTTTCTGCTCGATACCATTGAGGACGCCAAGGAGCAGTTTACCGCCCAGGAGTACGAACTGCTGAAGAAATCCGCTGAAGAAATCAGCAACATTGAAAACCGGCTGACCACGATTGAGGAAAAATACCCCGAGGTGATGCAGTACTCCTTGGACGGCGACATGAGCATGACCGCGCCGTCCGATGGCGGCAGTATGCAGAAGTTCCCCGCCTTTGAGGGGAAAGACCTGGACGGCAATACGGTGAAGAGCGACGAGCTGTTCTCCGGCAACGCCGTCACCGTAGTGAATTTTTGGTTCACCACCTGCAATCCCTGCGTGGGAGAGCTTGCCGAGCTGGACGCGCTGAATAAGGAACTCGCGGAGAAGGGCGGCTCCCTCATCGGCGTCAACACCTTCACACTGGACGGCGACGAGGCAGCGATTTCCGAGGCGAAGGACGTGCTGGCCAAGAAGGGTGCCACCTATCAGAATGTGTATTTTCCTTCCGACAGCGAGGCGGGAAAGTTCACTGCCGGTATCTTTGCTTATCCCACCACCTATGTGGTTGACCGCAGCGGCAACATCGTAGGCGACCCCATCGTAGGTGCCATCACGGAAAAGAACCAGGCACAGGCTCTGCAAACGCTCATCGATCAGGCACTTGCCGCGGACATGGGCTGACAAAGGAATGCTTTCCGGAGGCAGACATATCCGCGAAAAAAGCCGGAATATCCAGAGGATATCCCGTTATCCGCAGTCCACGCCGCAGACATCCACGGATGCCTGCGGCGTGCTTTTTCTCGATCATCCAAACGGATTGCCGCCTGTCAGAAAGCTCTGACAGGCGGCAAAATGATATATCCACTATTCCGGAACCCAATCGCGGATTACTCCTTTTGCTGGGCAGTCTGCTGATCCTGGCGGATGAGTTCTCTGACGGCAGTGACTGCCACTTGAATGGTTTCATTCATATCTCCCCGGTTGTTCAGGATACATCCTGCCCGCACCCGGCGAATGGAGCTGACCACAAAAAGCGCCGCGGACTCCATTTCGCTTGCCAGCACACCGCCCTTGGTCCAGGCCGCGTACTGATAGTCAAGCACCGGTGCCGTCGGCATACTTTCCGGCTCGGCTTCCCCGTAAAAAGCGTCCTTGGACTGGACAATGCCCACATGCGCACGCTTGCCGCAGAGCTTGGCAGACCGAACCAGGGCATTTACTACCTCATAGTGCGCTACCGCCGGATAAGCCAGCGGGATATACTGGCGGGTGGTGCCCTCGTCCCGGACTGAGCCAGTGGCGATGATGCAGTCGTTCAGGTCGAAATAGTCCTGCAGCATTCCGGCAGTACCGATCCGGATAAAGGTGTCCGCGCCAACGGCAATCAGCTCTTCTACCGCAATTGCGGTGGAAGGGCCGCCAATACCGGTGCTGGTCACAGAGACCGGAACGCCATCCAGCATACCGGTATAGGTTACATACTCCCGGTGATGCGCTACTTTGCGGGGAGAATCCAAAAACTCGGCAATCATCTCAACGCGACCCGGATCTCCGGGAAGGATCACATACCGGCCCACATCGCCCTTGGAAAGCTCCACATGATATTGCTGACCGTTGTCATTTAAGGCGTACATAAAAACTAAACTCCTTCGTATTTTGGGTTCCTGCTCACAGAATCAATTCCGTGATGCATTTCTTGAGCCCGGAGGCATCCAAGCGGAGACAGGTTGTGGCGTTAGGCGAGCAGCCGCTTTGATGACAATGATCCACCGCAACGGCGCCGTAAGCCAGACCCCGGTTCGTTTCCACTCTGGTGTAAGCGGAAACCGACTCCAGCACCAATTCCGGACGAAGCGCCACAGCCATCGCGGCAGGGTCGGCAAAGTCCAGGGCTTTCTCTCCAAACCGACGTTCGTTCAGCTCAATGAGATTGTGGTTAATATCCAGGCAGAACTTCGTCAGCGAAGAGCCGGAATTTCCCATGGCGGTAAGCTCTGCTTCTGTGAATAGATATTCGTGAATGCAAAGGTTCCAACCTACCAGAACCACGTCTGTCCCGGCATCCCGCAGCACAATATCCAAAGCCTCCGGATCCATGCGTGCGTTTCCCTCTGCCAGGGGGGTGGCATTGCCGAAATAAGGGCCTGTTCCGGCCATCAGCACAATCCGCTTGAGCTTAGATAGTGTTTTCGGCGAACGAAGACTGATCCACGCCAGGTTAGTAGCAGGTCCAAGGGCAACCAGTTCATATTCTCCCGGATGCGCCTCAATGGTATGAATCAGAAAGTCCACTGCATGTATGGGCTCTGCCTTCAGGCTTGGAGCCGGCAGGTTCAGATCCCCCATTCCATCCTTCCCGTGAATGGTGTAATCCTTGTTGACTAGGGGCTGGTTTAAGATTCCAGTGGAAAGCCCCTGGTAGACAGGCGGCGTATAGGTTCCCGCTCGCTCGATCGTAAGCAGGGCATTATAGGTAGCCTGCTCCACCGGCACGTTGCCCATGACGGTGGTCACCGCTTCCACCCGAACGGAAGGATCCCGCAGTGCCATAATCAGGGCAACTGCGTCATCGCCGCCTACATCCGTATCAATTAACAGTTTTCTCATCGTTACTCCCCTTTATTTGCCGTCTGCTTTTCCACTTCCAGTTCCTTCGCGCCCAGCGCGAGAGCACGCTTTTTCTCCTGATTGCGCCGTGCCTGACCAATGATGACCAGGCCTACCAAAGTGGTGATATAAGGAGCCAGGGAGGCCAGCTGCGGCGGCATACGGGAGGTTTGCAGTGCTATGCCGAAAGCGTCTGCCGCACCGAAGAGAATGGCACACAAAAGGGTAAGCACCGGATGCCCGGCACCCAGATTCTGTGCGGCGATGCCGTTGAATCCGCGTCCGTTCATCATATCCCGGGTAAAGAACGGGGTATAGCCCATAGACATAAACATACCGCCGAAGGAAGCCAGCACACCGCCGATCATCAGGGCGATCATCTGAACCTTAATCACATTGGTGCCTACCGACTCCGCTGCCTCAGGGCTTTCCCCTACCGAACGAATCCGCAGACCCAGGGGCGTCTTATAAAGCAGAATGTAGACCAAAATGACGGACAGATATGCCAGATAGGTCAGCAGGTTCTGTCCGGAAAGGATCTGCCCGATAACCGGGATATCCTGAATGAAGGGAATGTTCACGACAGGAAACTGCAGACTGTTCAGAGAAATGGAGCTGGCCTTTTGACCGGATATGACATACAGAGCGAAGATTGTACCGCCGCTGCCCAGTGTATTCAGCGCCAAACCGACCAGCATTACTTTTGTTTTCAGTACCAGAACAAAGTAGGCGAACAGACCCGCAATCAGGCAGCCTGCCAAAATGCCGCAGATCATCCCTACCAGCAGACTTTGGGACAAAGCACTGCCGATTACTCCACCCAATGCGGCGAAAAGCATCATGCCTTCGTAGGCAATGCAAAGAATATTTGCCTTAGCTCCCAAAACCGCGGCCATCGAAACAAAGATCAACGGGGTGCTCATTCTAACGACGGCGTTGGCAAAAGCAGGAGATAGGACAAATGCCATCAAATCGTTCATGACAGTCCTCCCGTTTACTTCTGATTGGAAAGCAGGTGACCTATTTTTTCAATGGAGCAGGTTACAAGCTGCGCAAAATTCTCGTCCACACTTTCCTGGGGTTCGTGGGTGAGCACCTCGTCCAGAATACCGGCACCCATATTCCCAATTGCGGAGATGCCGCACACGCGCATTCCCATATGGTTTCCGGCAATGGCTTCACAGACGGTACTCATGCCTACCACGTCGCCGCCCAGCTTTTCCAGAACTCTGATTTCTTCCGGCGTTTCATACTGAGGCCCGGTTAACTGCACATAGATGCCTTCCTGCAGACGCAGATTCCGCTCGGACGCCGCCTGACGAATGGCCGCGCAAAGCTCAGGACGGTAAACGTGGGTCATATCCGGGAAACGGGGGCCTAACTCCTCCATGTTCTCCCCCAGCAGCGGAGAAGGAATGAACAGGGACAGGTGATCCTTGATCAGCATCAGATCACCGGGACGGTAGCTTCTGTTCACAGCGCCCACACCATTCGTCAGGAAGAGCACCTTGGCACCCAACAGTCCCATCAGCCGGATGGGCAGGCACACATCCTCCATGGTATATCCCTCGTAAAAGTGGACACGGCCCTGCATCACAACCACCGGAACCCCGGCAATCCGGCCGAAGACAAAACGCCCCGCGTGACCCACGACCGTAGAAACCGGGAAGCCCTCAATCTCATGATAGTCCACAACCGCCAGTTCTTCAATTCTGTCGCCGTAACCGCCCAAGCCGGTTCCCAGAACAAGAGCCACCTCCGGGACAAAATCACCGATCTTCTCCTTTACGATTCTGGTACAATTCAACAGCTTTTCATATGCGCTATTCATATTCTTGCGTTCCTTTCTTCACTTTTCAGTTTTCTGCTCCATCTGTGCCTGCCGGGAAGCCTGAACAATCTGACGCTGCTTCCAGCCGGCAAGGAACCGTTCGGCAGCTACAAACATAATAATCACTGCCTGCACAATGCTGATGATTTCAATCGGCACGTCACAGGTGCGATTAACCACATCGGCACCTGTGCGGATGTAGGCAACGAACAGAGCGGCAAACGGTACATATTTGGGATTGTTCTGGGCGATAACCGCAATCATGATGCCGTCCCAGCCGTGACCGGACAGGCCATCATAGGAAAAGCGTCGGTACATGCCCAGCTGTTCCACGGCGCCGCCCATGCCGGCAAGGAAGCCGCCCGCCATAGATGCACTGAGAATCATGCCGGCAACGCCCATGCCCTGGAATTTGGAGAAATTGGCATTCAGACCGGTCATGCGCACGCCGTAGCCCCAAGGGCTTTTGTACAGTGCCAGATAGCCGACAATTACAACAATTACCGCCAAAATCAGTCCCACATGGATGTTCGTTTTGGAAAAAAGCTTAAAAAGTCTGGCAGTCGCCTGATATTTTTCGGATCCGTCAAAACCCGCCGCCGGATCTCGCAGCACATAGTGCATCAGGTATTTGCCGATATAAAGGCAAATAAAATTAACCATCAGAGAAGAGACTACGGTCATGGTATCGAATCGGATGTACATCAGTGCCGGGATCGCGCAGATCAGCGCTCCCAATGCGCCTGCTGCCAGGATGCACAGCAACGGATGCAGTCCCGCCGCAATGCCGCTTTGCGTTGCAATTGCCGCGCAAGTAATACCGGTGATGTAAAAGATGCCTTCAATGCAAAGACTGATCTGGCCGCAGGCAAACACGATACAGACGGCTGTACCGGTAAACAGCAGCGGAATCGCCTTTTCCACCACATTGCCAAGTCGGCTTATGGAGGTCAGAGGGCCAGTAAGGAAGCCCATCAACGCCTCCAGTGGTCTTTCGCTCACAGCAGCAATCAGAGCCAGCGCAATGACCAGTGCAATCCCCACACCCACCAGAGTCCGTATGATGGTGAAGCGATTTTCAATGGACTCGACATTTTTAGTTGTGACTCTCAAGGACGGCACCTCCAATTTCTTCAGCACTTTGCTTACGGATGCCCAGCATGTATTCACCGAGCAGATTTTCGTCAATTTCGTCAACCCTGGGGATATGCGCCACGATCTGACCACCGTGGAAAACGAGGATACGGTCGCTGACCTGCATAACCTCTGCCAGATCTGCCGAGAACAGGAGGATGGCCGCTCCCTGGTCACGCAGTTCCACCAGGCGCTTGCGAATGAATTCCGTCGCGCCTACGTCAATGCCTCTGGTAGGCTGACTGGCAATCAGAATCTTGGGATGGGATGAGCATTCCCGAGCGGTAATGACCTTCTGCATATTGCCGCCGGACAGGGTGCGCATGTAGGCATCCTTGCCGTCGCAGGCCACCAGGTAGCCCCGAATCAGTTCCTCTGCCTCTCGATCCATCTTGGCCTTATCCATCAGAGGCCCACGGCAGTATTCCTTTTTATAATACCGGTCAGAGATCAGGTTTTCCTCAATTGTGCCTTCCCGGACAAGATCATAGACCATGCGATCCTCGGAGATAAAGGATGCGCCCTCCTCCCGCATTTGACGGATTGACATGTTGGCAGTATTGCGGCCGTTGAGCAGGACTGTGCCTTCCTGCTGGCGCTCCAGACCTGTAAGGATTGCCGCAAGCTCCGACTGTCCGTTGCCTTCCACACCCGCGATGCCGATAATCTCGCCCCGGCGCAAATCAAAGCTGACCTTTTTCAGCACCTGCTTGCCATACATATTTGTAAAATCGAGCTTGCGTACACTGAGGACGCTTTCACCCGGTTGTGCTTTTTGTTTTTCGATATTCATCAGAACATCCCGGCCTACCATCATCCGGGAAATGTCCCGCTCGGTGACATCCTCAATACGAGCGGTTCCCACAACCTGACCATCCCGCAGAACGGTGATTCGGTCGCAAATTTCCTTAATCTCATTGAGCTTATGGGAGATAAAAATTATGGTAAAGCCCTGCTTTTTCAAATTTTTCAGCTGAACGAAAAGTTCCTCTGTTTCCTGGGGCGTGAGCACGGCGGTAGGCTCGTCCAGCAACAGGATCTTTGCTCCGCGCAGCAGAATTTTCAGGATCTCCACTCTCTGCTTATAGCCTACGGACAAGTCCATGACCCTTTTGTCCGGGTTGATGGGAAGATTGTACTTTTCGGCAACCTCTCGGGTCATCCTGACTGCCTGCTTATAATCAAAAAATACCCTTTTCTTCCGGGGTTCCGCGCCCAGAACCATGTTTTCCGCTACCGTGAGAGACGGGACAAGCATAAAATGCTGATGAACCATGCCGATGCCGTACTCCAGCGCAACCAAGGGATTGGATATCTGCACTTCCTGCCCGTTAATGAAAATTTTGCCTTCTTCCGGCACCTCCTGTCCGAAGAGCACCTTCATCAGGGTAGATTTCCCCGCTCCGTTTTCTCCCACGAGGCCATGGATTTCTCCCTTTTGAACACCAAAAGTGATATCCTTATTGGCCATGAAACCGTTGGCGTAAATTTTGGTAATGTGCTGCATGGAAAGAATTTCCGTCGCAGCCGGTGTCGCTCCAGACACTTCCATTCCTCCTTATGTTTGTATATCCGCAAATCATAGGGGCCCGGTCCGAACGGGCCGGGCCCTCAAGACGTCAGGCGGATTCAGCCCCATTGATCTTCCTGTGGGCAACGAAAGCAGCCCAGTGTACAGCCTTACTCCACCGCACTGGCGCGAGCAAGAATTGCGGCGTATTCTTCATCCGTTGCACCGATTACGGTACTGACCTTGACTTCCCCGCTGGAAACAGCTTCGTCCGCTTCCTTCAGTTTGGCCTTAATGGCATCATCCACAATGGCATCAAAGTATTCGTTTTCAACAATGAACATACCGTGATCGGCAAGGCCGTAGCGGGTGTGGGTTCCAAACTCCAGAGTGCCATCCGCATACTTTTCCAGCTGATCATACAGGATGGTGCCAAAGTCCTTGCACACGGAAGTAACAATGCGCTGAGCCATGGCATTGTTGTTGGAGGAAACCTCTGCTGCCAGGTCGGTATCCACACCGATCATATAATGTCCCGTCTGGAGTGCGGCGTTCGCTACGCCCAGACCTGCGGCACCGTTAACGGAGTATACGATATCCGCGCCCCGGTTGAACTGAGCCAGAGCGTGCTCGGATGCGCTGGCGGTATCGCTGAAGCTGCCGTTGTAGGAGTAGATGATTTCGATGGCGGGATCCACCCACTTCGCGCCGTCAATATAGCCGGCCAGGAAGTCATCCAGCATACCGGGGTTTGCCATAACGCAGCCGATGACCTTATCATCATTGAATCCGTCCTTGCCGCTGGTGGTCAGGCAGGCTGCCAGGACACCGGCCAGGAACGAGCCCTCATTCTGGAGGCCCTCGACGGATACACAGTTGTTGAAATTACCGGTGCTGTAGTCCAGAGAGCTGTCAAACACCATAAAATGCTGGTCGGGATACTCGGCAACCGCTTCGCAGACGGGATCAATCATCTGGAAGAAGCCTGTTACGATCAGATCCCACTCCCCGGACCCGCACAGATCAATAAGGCTGGAAGTGTAAAGAGAGGTATCATTGTTCAGCTCAATGCACTTGGTGTTCATGCCGAAATCTTCGCCGGCCTTTTTAACAGAGTCCCATACCAAATCCACCAGAGGATCATCGCCCAGGGAGCTGCTGGTGACGTAGACTACATTTTTCTTGCCGTCGGCCCCGTCGCCGGAGGGGGTGCTCTTCCCGGAATCGGAAGTCTTGCCGCAGCCAGAGAAAAGCAGGGAAGCAGTCAGCGTGACGCTCAGAATCAGTGCTAATACCTTTTTCATATTGTTTTCCTCCAAGTTGTTTTTAGTACTCCGTATAACACGAAGCTTTTGCATAAGATTCGGGAAACTCTGATTCAATCGGCAGGCGCCGGACGAAAATGATCCGCTATCCAGCCGCAGATGTTTTATTCAGAGGTTCCTCAGTTTGTCAGAACAGCTTTGCGCCGCAGTAAGCGGGTGCTGCGCTTGATAAAGAACTGTGTCAGGAATCCGCCGGTGACGGTGCTGATAATCGAGCCGATACCGATTGTTCCGCCTAACACAATGCCTACAAACATCAGCAGACCGTCTGCGAGAATCTTGGCATATTTGTACTGCCATTTTGTAAATCGGTATATCATAATGCTGTATGCGTCATATGCGCTCATGCCATAGTTCACCGCAACGTAAAAGCCGGTGCCCATGGAACCGAGAATCAATCCCAGCACATACATGAGATAGATGCCGGCTGTTGACGGCGCAGGCAGCAGTGTGATAACCCATTTCCAAAAATCAATGGAAAAACCGGTAAAAAACAGGCTAATCAGTGTACCAAGGCTGATCAAATCCCGTGCGGTCAGGCAAACCAAAGCAAGAAGCATCAAGCTGACAGTGATATCTGCCATACCGCGGGAAATATGCAAGGCCTTATGTACACCATCTACCATTGTGCCGATAGAACCGGTGCCCAGGTCGGCCTGATAGACCAGCGCAGAACCAAGCGCCATAACAAAAAGTCCCACGCAGATCAAGAACGTATCCTTACAAATTTGTATCAATTTTACCTTCAGCGAAACTCCTCCTCAAGAAAAAAGTAGCACACCTCTCGACCGCGAAGGTCAAGTCAGTATGCTACAACATTTCAGTCAGCTATTACCTTAAACTGTGCATATTCAGTTTTGCTGCCGCAGACAACAGTGTCCATACATCGGACGGCGGTATGCATCCCGCTACCGTGTCTGCTGTGAATTCACTGCTAGCACCTACATAATAGCAAAGTAAGTGCTGTTTGTCAATACAATTTTTAGGCAATATGCTATTATTTTATGTCAGATGACGTTTTATGCAGCAAATGTCAGAAGATAATAGGAAAACATAAGGGATTAGATGCTATTTCATATTGGAAACTTGGAAAAGGTCGAAAAAGCCATTTCCGAAACAGAAGGCCATGGCATATGCGTGTCTTTCCGGTTTATCAAAATGAACACTCCCATAGCCTGCAAGGCTGCCGTTCAGATTTCGGCAAGCAAAAAACGGACAGCCTATTTCCCATATAAATCCGGCGGAAAAACGAAGCGAGAATCTGTCCCCCCTCCGACCTGAAGCAGGACATTTCCATGCGCTCCTGCTGGAGCCTCATGTCTGCCTGAGGCAAGTTTTCCTTGTCACCGGTCAGAGCACTTGCGGGCAGTTGTCGGGATACCTGTAGATACCGAAAGCCTGGCTCTGCATTCTGACAGGTTTTTCCTGAGGATATCCGAGAAAATTGTCATATTTGGACAAAATTGGAAAAACCGTAAAAACCACTTGACAAATCCCATGTGTTAGGTTATCATACAAAAGGTTAGCGAGAGCTAACCAATATTACCGAATCTTGGTTAGCTCTCGCTAATCCAAAATCCAGAAA